>JARXAQ010000080.1 GCA_029865825.1 Rhizobium sp. | reverse complement strand
AGCACCACAGCGGCCCCATGGCCGCACAGCCCAACGATCTCGTTCTGGCCGCGACCAAAGCCGCTTTCCAGCCGCGCGCGCCCCCGACCTCCAGCGTCTAAAAGTCGCGCGCGCTGCCAAAATGGCGCCAAGAGAAACGATGGGCCGTGGCTGACCCGGTCGCCCGTCCCCGATCGCTGGATCAAGACATTGAAAAACTCCCCCTGGAAGCTGGTGAGCTATGTGCTCATCATCGTCACTGGCCTGTTGCTGGCCCTCCCCAACGTGCTGTCGGAAAGCACCCTTTCCAAATGGCCATCCTGGCTGCCTGACCAGAAGGTCTCCCTCGGGCTGGATCTGAGGGGCGGCTCCCATCTGGTCCTCGAAGTCGATCAGCCGTCCCTTGAGGCGGAATGGTTGCAGAACCTCAGCCAGGAGGCGCGATCGGCCCTCCGCGAAGCGCGTATCGAAACCCGTTCGATACGCCGCGAAGGCAATTCCATCACCGTCGTCGTCGGTGACGCGGCGAAGCGCGATGCCGCGCGTGAAGCCCTGGCCCCGCTCAACGGCCTCATCACGACCGGCCTCGGAACGGGTGGATCGGAACTCGACGTCACCACCAGGGGCACCGATACGGTGCTCCTGTCTCCGAACGCGGCGGGCCTTGCAAGCCGCATGAGCAACGCCGTGGAACAGAGCCTGGAGGTCATCCGACAGCGTGTCGACCAAGTGGGCGTTGCCGAACCGACCATTCAGCGCATCGGTTCCGATCGCGTCCTCGTGCAATTGCCCGGAGAGCAGGATCCGTCGAACCTGCGCGCGCTGCTCGGTTCGACAGCCAAGATGAGCTTCCACCTGCTCGGTCGCGAAGGCGAAGCCGGTGTACGCATGGTGTCTGACGACGAGGGCCAGAGCTATCCTGTCCAGGACCGCGTGCTTCTGTCCGGCGACCGGCTCACGGACGCCCGCGTGGCTTTCGATCCGCAAGGCGGCCAGCCTGTCGTGTCGTTCCGTTTCGACCAAACGGGCGCCACTCGTTTTGCCGAAATCACCCGCGAAAACGTCGGCAATCCGTTTGCCATCATGCTCGACGGAAAGGTCTTGAGTGCACCCGTCATTCGCGAACCGATCACTGGTGGCTCCGGCCAGATCTCTGGCTCCTTCTCGGTCGAACAGGCCAACACGCTCGCGGCCCTGCTGCGCGCCGGCGCCCTGCCGGCCAAGTTGACGGTCATCGAGGAACGCACGGTCGGTGCCGACCTCGGAAGCGACGCGATCGAGATGGGCATCCTGTCCGGTCTCGTCGGCTTCGCGCTCGTCGTTGGCTTCATGATCGCGCTCTACGGCGCCTGGGGCTCGCTGGCTGTGGTCGCCCTGACGCTGAACGTCATTCTCACCTTCGCCGGCCTGACACTAATCGGCGCGACCCTCACTTTGCCAGGCATAGCCGGCATCGTGCTCGGTATCGGCCTTGCGGTCGATGCAAACGTCCTGATCAACGAACGTATCCGCGAAGAGGTACGAAAAGGCCGTGGTGCATTCGCTGCACTCGACCACGGCTTCAACAAGGCCTATTCGACGATCATCGACAGCAACGTGACCGCCTTGATCGCCACGATCCTGCTCTTCTGGTTCGGCTCCGGTCCGGTCCGAGGCTTCGCCGTCACCATGGGCCTTGGCATCGCTATTTCCATGTTCACTGCGGTCTCCGTCGTCCGCGTCACCATGGTCGCGATCGTCACACGCTACCGCTTGAAGACCATCACCATCAAACCGCTCATCCCCTTGAAGCTGATCAAAGACGACACCCGAATAGACTTCATGAAGGCGCGCCTTGTCGGCATCGGCATCTCGGCCTTCCTGTCAATCTCCTCGATTATCCTCTTCATCACCCCCGGCCTCAACTACGGCGTCGATTTCCGCGGCGGCATCCAGATCGAAGTCTCGACGCAGAACGCGGCCGACCTATCGGCCTTCCGGACGGGGATCGAGGGCTTGGGCCTCGGCGAAGTCGCCCTGCAGGAATTTGGCGACAGCAACCATTTGATGCTGCGTCTGGAACGCCAGCCGGGACCGGAAACGGCACAATCAGAGGCCGTTGCCAAGGTTCGCGAGGCGATCGGCCAGATCGATGCAACAGCCAAGATCGAGCGCACAGAAGTCGTCGGCCCCAAGGTCAGCGGCGAATTGGCAACCGCCGGCATAACCTCGGTTGTTCTCGCCTCGCTCGCCATGCTCGCCTATATCTGGTTCCGCTTCGACTGGCCCTTTGCCGTCGGCGCGATCGCAACCCTGATCCTGGACGTCACGAAGACAGTGGGTTTCTTCGCCCTGACTGGGCTGGACTTCAACCTGACCGCCATCGCCGCCCTGTTGACGCTGATCGGCTACTCCGTGAACGACAAGGTGGTGGTCTATGACCGCATGCGAGAAAATATGCGGCTCTACAAGTCCATGCCCTTCCGAGATGTGATCAACCTGTCGATCAACGAAACCCTGGCCCGCAGCCTCTACACCTCCGCGACGGCCTTCCTCGCCATGCTGCCTATGGCAATCTGGGGCGGCAGCGCGGTGGAGAGTTTTGCGGTGCCGATGGTCTTCGGCATCTTCATCGCCGCCTCCTCCTCGGTCTTCATCGCAGCGCCGATCCTCCTGTTCCTCGGCGACTGGCGAACACGGAGGCGAGCACGACTGGCAACCGAAGAGGCTGCCGTTGATCAAACCGCCGCCTGAAATGCTTTCGTGACGAACGGGAGCGATCAAAGCCCTTTGGCCCATTTTTTGGGCAAACAAAACGATTGACCACAAAACATCCATATCCTAGCTTGATCCTCGAAAAGGCATTGGATGCCAAACGGCAATTGGGCCCCGATACCGCGTGATACGCGGTGCGGGGCCTTTTTTGTTTCCGGCATCCGGCGCCCACAACGCGACCGCATCATGCGTGAAAACCGGGGCCATGAAGGCAAATGGAAGTGTCGATCGGATCGTTTGCGACAGATCGCCCAGAGATGGGGAGCTCAACGCGATGAGACGCGAAGCGCAGCCCATTTCCATCCTTTACTCCACCACCGGTCCCTATGCTGCCCTGGGGAGGGAAGCCTTGGCTGGCGCCTTGGCAGCCATCGCCGAAGTCAATGCCAATATGGATCTGCCCTTCAGGCTGGAGCCGAAGATAGACGACCCCGCAGGCCGCGCCGAACTTTATCCGCTCCTGGCCGAGGCGGCGATCCGCAACCACGGCTGCCGTCATGTGATCGGCACGATCACCTCGTGGAGCCGCAAGGATGTGCTGCCCGTGATCGAGCGGCACGGCGCTTTGCTGTGGTACGCCTTTCCCTATGAAGGCTACGAAGCCAGCGACAGCGCCATCTATCTCGGTGCCTGTCCCAACCAACACCTCCTGCCCCTCTTCGATCATGTCCTGCCGCGCTTCGGCCACAGGCCCTTCATCGTCGGCTCGAACTACATCTGGGGCTGGGAAAACAGCCGCATCGCCCGCGAGATCACCGAGGCAGTCGGCGGCCAGGTGCTCTCGGAACGCTTCGTTCCTCTGGGCGCAGTCGAGGTCGACCACCTGATTGCGGAAATCGAGCAGAAGCGACCGGACTTCATCCTCAGCAATCTCGTCGGCGCATCCGCCACGGCCTTCTTCGCAGCTTACGACCTATGGCGCAGCACGAAGCCCTCGGCCCCGCCCATCGTCGCCTGCAATCTTTCCGAAACGGAATTAGACGGCCTGCCGCCCTCGGCCCGCGCGGGGCATATTGCGGCGGCACCCTATTTCAACCGGCTGGACATCGCGGAGAACCGCGATTTCAAGGCCCGCATGGCAGTCCGGCATGGCGCAGATCGGCGTCTGACGACCTCGTTCTGCGCGGCCTATATGAGCGTGACGATCCTTGCAGAGGCCATGAAGGACGCGGCAACCGACGCGCCGGATGCCGTCCGCCGAGTTGTTACCTCGCGCTCATTCGACACGCCGGTAGGCCCGGTCGCCATCCACCCGCGTACCCATCACGCAGCCCTGCGGCCGCACCTCGCGCTCTCCGACACGAGCGGCGAATTCGATATCTTCCACAGCGCGCCCGAACCGGTGGAAGCGGACCCCTACCTCATCCACGGCTTCGACCTGCCAGCGATCGGCGAAGGCAACACGCCGCCGCCGCGCCAGGGCAATCTGCTCAAGGTGATCAAATGAGCCGCCCGGGCCGCCTCTCCCTCGCCACCTGGCGTGCCGTCATCCTCCACCGGGAGCACCCCTCGGTCGACGCACTGACCCGGCAATTGGACCTCTTGCATATCAAAGTCGAGGTCGTCTGGCCGCAGATTGACGCCTCGCATGTCAATGCAAACATCGTCTTCTTTGATGCCGACATGGGCCATGACGGCCAGTTCCCCTGGCCGTGCGGCTTCGCCCCAATGCCGATGGTAGCGCTGATCGGCTCGGAAGCCCCCGGCCGTGTCGAATGGGCGCTGGCGCAAGGCTCGAACGCCCATCTGCTGAAGCCGATCGGCTCGACCGGCGCCTATAGCGCGATCCTCATTGCCGCCCACGCCTACCAGATCGCCCGAAGCCAGGCCGATGATATCCGCGTGCTGGAAGACCGTCTGCGCCAGCGCCCCGTCGTGGTCCGCGCCATCCTGAAACTGCTGCAGGCCGAACAACTCGACGAGGACGGCGCCTGGAAGCGGCTGCGCAAGATCGCGATGGATTGGGGCATGACAACAGAGGAAACGGCGGAAGCGATTTGCCGCGACGACCGCCGCACGAAGACAGGCGGCTGAAAGACCATGAGACCGCAAAGGAGCATCACGCGTGTCGATCACTGAAGGCTACGCCCCCTATGGGGAATACAAGACCTGGTACCGGATCACCGGCGATCTCGCCTCGGGCAAGCCGCCGCTGATCGTCGCCCATGGCGGCCCCGGCTGCACCCACGACTATGTCGACAGCTTCAAGGACATCGCCGCGACCGGCCGCGCCGTCATCCATTACGACCAGGTCGGCAATGGCAAGTCGACCCACCTGCCGGAAAAGGGTGCGGATTTCTGGACGGTACCCTTCTTCCGCACCGAACTGCATAATCTGATCGACCATCTCGGCATTCGCGAGGGCTATTGCCTGCTCGGCCAGTCCTGGGGCGGCATGCTTGGCGCGGAATTCGCCGTTGAGCGTCCTGCGGGGCTCAAGGCCCTGATCATCGCCAATTCGCCGGCCGCCATGAAGACCTGGATCTCCGAAGCCAACCGCTTGCGCGCCGACCTGCCAGCCGAAGTCCAGGCAACACTGCTGCGCCACGAGGAAGCCGGGACCACCGACAGCGCCGAATACATGGAAGCGACCGACGTCTTCAACCAGCGCCATGTCTGCCGCGTCGTGCCTATGCCGGACGAGGTCAAGCGCACCTTTGACGCGATCGGCACCGATCCGACCGTCTACCACACGATGAACGGCCCCAACGAATTCCACGTCATCGGCACGATGAAGGACTGGTCCATCGTCGGTCGCCTCTCGACCATCTCGGCCCCGACGCTGCTGATATCAGGCCGCTTCGACGAGGCAACGGAAGCCTGCGTCCAGCCCTTCGCCGACGAGATCCCGGATGTGCGCTGGCGCATTTTCGAACAGTCGAGCCACATGCCTCATGTCGAAGAGCGCGAGGTCTGCATGGCCGAAGTCGCGGCCTTCCTCGACGAAAAGGCGCCCTGACCAACACCAACGATAAGCCCGGCCAACGGGTGCATGCGACGACGACATTCAAACAAAAACACAGAGGGAAACAGCATCATGACACTTTATCTGAAGCCTCTTGCCCGCCGCGCCGGTCTCCTGACCGCCGGCTTCCTGCTGGCCCAGACGGCGCTATCAGGCGTCGTTCTGGCCGAGGACCGCGCAGAACTGATGGCCAAGCATCGCGGCGGCACCATGACGCTCGCTGCCGTTTCGGCCGCCGGCACCATCGATCCGATGATCAACTACACGGCCCAGTTCTGGCAGCTCTACCAGATGACCTATGACGGCCTCGTCAAGTTCAAGCAGGCCGGCGGCACCGACGGCTTCGAGATCGTCCCGTCGATTGCCGAGGCGATCCCTGAGCCGACCAATGACGGCAAGACCTATGTCTTCAAGATCCGCAAGGGCATCATGTTCTCCAACGGCAAGGAGCTGAAGCCGTCAGACGTGCTGGCATCCTACCAGCGCATCTTCAAGGTCAAGGGCCCGACCACCGGCAGCTTCTACAATGGCTTCGTCGGTGCCGACAAATGCATCGCCGAGGCTGAGACCTGCACACTGGATGGCGGCGTCATCGCCGACGACGCAGCCGGCACCGTGACCATCAACCTCGTCGCGCCGGATTCGGAGATCTTCTCCAAGCTCGCCGTTCCCCACGCCTCGATCCTGCCGGCCGACGCACCCGCAGCAGATGCCGGCACGACACCCATTCCCGGCACCGGCGCCTATTACTTCGACAGCTACAATCCGACCGAACAGCTGGTCATCAAGCGCAACCCGCATTTCAAGGAATGGAGCGTCGATGCCCAGCCGGACGGCTATGCGGACGAGATCATCTACAAGTTCGGCCTGACCGAAGAAGCGACGATCAACGCCATCATCAATGGCCAGATCGACTGGATGTTTGATACCCCGCCAGCCGACCGCCTGCCGGAAATTGGCGCCAAATACGCAAGCCAGATCCATCTCGATCCGCTGGCCGCCTTCTGGTACGCGCCGATGAACACCAACATCGCGCCCTTCGACAACGTCAAGGCTCGCCAGGCCCTGAACTATGCGCTCGACCGTGACGCACTCGTCGGTCTGTTCGGTGGCGAAGTGCTCGCCCAGCCGACCTGCCAGATCCTGCCGCCAGACTTCCCCGGACACGTCGACGACTGCATCTACACCGCAGAACCCGGTCCGGAATGGGTCGGCGCCGACATGGAGAAGGCCAAGCAGCTGGTCGAGGAATCCGGCACCAAGGGCCAGAAGGTCACGGTGATTGCCGAGGACAACGCCACCTCGCGCGGCATCGGCACCTATATCCAGAGCGTGCTCTCCGAGCTCGGCTACGATGCCTCGATGAAGGCGGTCTCGCCGAACATCCAGTTCACCTACATCCAGAACACAAACAACAACGTCCAGATCAGTGTCACCCAGTGGTACATGGACTATCCGGCCGCTTCCAACTTCCTCAACGTGCTCCTGTCCTGCAGCTCGTTTAACAAGGGCAGCGACTCCTCGATCAACATCGCCGGCTACTGCAACCCGGATCTCGACGCGAAGATGAAGGAAGCGATGACTCTGGCACTGACCGATCCGGATGCCGCTGACGCCCTGTGGGCGACCATCGACAAGGGCTTCATGGAACAGGCCCCGATGGCACCGCTGTTCACGCCGAAAAGCGTCAACTTCGCCTCGGCTCGCCTCGGCAACTACCTGTTCAACAAGCAGAACCGCTGGATCGCCTCGCAGTCCTGGGTGAAGTGAACACCCTTTGACGAACAAACGGGTGGCAGTCCGCTGCCACCCGAACCACCATTCGGCCTATCGGGGACCAGATGACCGACGCAATCCAGACCATGCCCGCCGACGCTCCCATGACCCGCCCGTCTTCCGGGCCCTGGCAGCGCGCCTGGCGTATCCTGAAACGTGACCGCCCCACCCTTCTGGCGGCCTTCGTCCTTCTCGTCATCGTCCTGTCGAGCCTCGCCGCCCCGCTCTATGCGACCTATGTGGCCGGCAGCGATCCGTTCCGCTCCAACCTCAGCGGTCGCATCATGCTCGATGGCAAGCGGGTCAAGGTCATGCAAGCGTCTACTGAAGGTCTGGGCCTCGGCGTGACGCCCATCGGTCCGACCTGGGGTGCTCAATACTTCCTCGGCGCCGACACGCAAGGACGCGACGTTGCCGCTCGCGTGCTTTACGGCGGCCGCAATTCGCTGTTCATCGCAGCCTCCGCCACCGTCATCTGTCTTGTCTTGGCGGCCCTGATCGGCATCTCCGCCGGCTTCTTCGGCGGCTGGGTCGACAAGATCCTGTCGCGCATCCTCGATATCCTCTGGGCCTTTCCGGTCTACCTGCTCGCCATCTCGCTCTCGATCGTGCTGATCTCAAACGGCATCGTCATCGGGCCAATCGAGATCGGATCGGACAGCCTGCTGCTGCCGATCTTCATCATCGGGATCATCTACGTCCCCTATGTCGCCCGCCCTCTGCGCGGCCGCGTCCTGTCCCTCAGGGAAAGCGAATTCGTGCTCGCCGCCCGCGGTCTCGGCATCCCCGCCTGGCGCATCCTGCTGCATGACATCCTGCCCAATGTCGCGACCATGCTGATCGTCTTCATCCCCCTGATGATGGGCCTCAACATCATCACCGAATCCTCGCTATCCTTCCTGTCGATCGGCGTGCAGGCACCGGATGCCAGCTGGGGCACGATTATCCAGGACGGCCAGACCCTGCTCTACACGCGGCCCATCGTGTCGCTCGCTCCGGGCATCGCCATCGTCCTGACGGTGCTTTCGCTCAACGTGCTCGGCGACAGCCTGCGCGACGCCCTCGACCCCCGCACCAAACTGGCCTGAGGAGGGCTCCATGACCATTGCCGTTCTCCAGCGCCTGGGACAGATGATTTTCGTGATGTTCGGCATCTCGGCGCTCGTCTTCCTGATCTTCTTCGCCACGCCCGGCTCAGACCCTGCCGCGCGCCTTGCCGGCCGCAATGCCTCGCAGGAAACCATCGAGACGATCCGCAAGGAATTCGGCTTCGACCGGCCCCTTCCGGTGCAATACGGCGTGATGATGAAGCGCCTCTTCATCACCCAGGACCTGACCTCCTTCGTCAATCGTGGTTATAGGATCGTGCCAGCCGTCGTCGCGGCCGCGCCCGTCACCCTGTCGCTGGTCGCCGGTGCTGCCGTCCTCTGGATCGTCGGCGGCATTTTTGTCGGCGTGCTGGCGGCCTTGACGCGCGACACGCTGATCGACCGTGGGCTGATGGCCCTGGCACTGATTGGGGTCTCCATGCCGGTCTACTGGCTGGGCGAGATGATGAACCTGCTGAGCCAGAGCCGCTTTCACGACACCTGGCTCTTCTCCTGGGTGCCGGCCCTCGGCTACAAGCCGCTGATGCAGGACCCGATCGGCTGGCTCAAGACGCTTGTGATCCCTTGGTTCACGCTGGCTGCTCTCTATATCGGCATCTATGGCCGCGTCTTGAGGGCCAATCTCGTCGAAGCCTATCAGGAAGACTTCATCCGCACGGCACGCGCGAAAGGCCTCTCGCCGGCCCGCGTCATGCTGCGCCATGCGCTGCGCACCTCGCTCATCCCTTTCGTGACCATGTTCGGCCTCGACTTCGGCGTGCTTGTCGGTGGTGCAGCGCTGCTGACGGAAGTGGTCTTCGGCCTGAACGGTGTCGGACGCCTGACCTATCAGGCCCTGCTCAACCTCGACCTGCCAATGATCCTCGGCACGGTCATGTATGCCTCCTTCTTCGTCGTCATCGCCAATGCGCTTGTTGACGTCGTCTATGTGCTGATCGATCCACGCGTGCGGGGGAACTGACTGATGGCCACCTCGGACAAACCCATTCTCCTCGACGTCAACGGCCTCTCGGTCTCCTTCGCCACTGATCGCGGACCGGTCCAGGCCGTGCGCGACGTCTCCTTCCGGGTCCATGAAGGCGAAATCCTCTCGATCGTCGGCGAGTCCGGTTCGGGCAAGTCGGTGACGCTGCTCTCGCTGCTCGGCCTGCACGATCATAAGACCACCCGCGTTGACGGCGCCGTGTCCTTCAAGGGCCGGCCTATCCTCGACCTACCGGCAAGCCAGATGCGCTCCATCAGGGGCAAGGAGATCGGCCTGATCTCTCAGGACCCGATGACGGCGCTGACGCCCGTCTATACGATCGGCTGGCAGATCGCCGAGCAGATCCGCGCCCACGAAAACATCTCTGCCCGCGCCGCCCGTCGCCGCGCGGTCGAACTGCTCGGCGAAGTCGGCCTGTCCAATCCGGGAGAAGCGGTCGACCGCTACCCGCACCAACTCTCCGGCGGCATGCGCCAGCGCGCCGTCATCGCCATGGCGCTCTCCTGCAACCCGGCCTTGCTCGTCGCCGACGAACCGACGACGGCACTCGACGTCACCGTTCAGGCCCAGGTCCTCGACCTGCTGCTGCGGCTGCGCAAGGATTTCGGCTCGGCCATCATCCTGATCACCCATGACATGGGCGTCGTCGCCGAGGTCGCCGAGCAGGTGGCCGTCATGTATGCCGGCCGCATCGTCGAGCGGGGACGCACTGACGACGTCTTTGCAAGCCCGCTGCATCCCTACACCTGGGGCCTGATGGCCTCCATTCCGCCGCTCACCGGCAAGCGGTTGGACAAGCTCCGGTCGATCCCCGGCATGCCGCCGACACCGGATACGATCGGCGAAGGCTGTGGCTTTGCGCCCCGCTGCGACTTCGCCCGCCCCGCCTGTGCCGAGCGTCCGCCGCTGCGGCGCGCTGGCGACCAGACCGCCCTTTGCGTCCTCGACGACGACGAACGCCCCGCCCTGCGGCAAGCAGCCCTCCCCCTCGAGGAAATGGCATGACCACTCCGATCACCCCCTCCGCCCCTCTTCTCCAGGCACGCGGGCTCACCAAGAATTTCACCGTCGGCAAGACCATGATGCCTGGCTCCGGCAAAGTGCTGCATGCCGTCGACGCGATCGATCTCGAGGTTCGCCCTGGCGAAACGCTCGGCCTGGTCGGCGAGTCCGGCAGCGGCAAGTCGACGCTCGGCCGCTGCCTCACCCGCCTCTACGACATCACCGCAGGCGAACTGACCTTCGACGGCCAGGAGATTGGCAGAGCCGACACGAAAGCCCTAAAACCCGTCCGCCGCAAGATGCAGATGATCTTCCAGGACCCCTCCGCCTCGCTCAATCCGAAAAGGCGCGTGCGCGACATGCTGGCGGAAGTGCTCACCGTCCATCGCATCCGCGAGGGTGCAGCGATCGGTGAGCGGCTGGACGAGTTGATGGAACTGGTTGGACTGCGCCGAGAATATCTCGACCGCTACCCGCACGAATTTTCCGGCGGCCAGCGCCAACGCATCGGCATCGCCCGCGCGCTCGCCGTCGAGCCAAAGCTGATCGTTGCCGACGAACCGGTTTCTGCCCTCGACGTCTCGGTCCAGGCGCAGGTGGTCAACCTCTTCGGCGAACTGCGCGACCGGTTGAACCTCACCTATGTCTTCATTGCCCACGACCTCGCCGTCGTGCGTCATGTCTCGACCCGCGTCGCGGTCATGTATCTGGGTTCGATCGTCGAGACGGGCGAGACGGAAGCGCTTTATGCCCGGCCGCACCACCCCTATACGCGCGCCCTTCTGTCGGCCATTCCCCAGCCGCACAACAGGGGCAAGCGAGATCGCATCCTGCTGACGGGTGAAATCCCGAGCCCACTATCGCCGCCGTCAGGCTGCAAGTTTTCGACGCGGTGTCCCTATGCCACCGACCTCTGTCGCGAAGTCCGGCCGAAGCTATCGACCATCGCTGCCGGGCGCGAAGTCGCTTGCCATTTCCCCTTGGACTGAGTGCCTACTAGCGAGGCCTCACTCCACCGAGACGTCCCGCATTCCGCGCGGCAGCGCATTCATGCAGTCCGCGCCTGACGGGGTCACCAGGAACTGGTCCTCGATCATCAGGGCGCCGAAATTCTGCCCGTAAAACGGTGCTTCGAGCGCCACCACCATGTTGCTTTCAATCAGTTCAGGATTACCGGCAGAAAAGAAGGGCCACTCTTCGATCCCGACGCTTCCACCGACCGAGTGGCCAAAATGGCCCCGGAAATATTCGCCAAAACCATCTCGACGCATCGAAGACACCATGGTGTGGTGCACGGCGCCAAAGCTGTTGCCCGGCCTGATCTCTTCGAGGCCCGCAGCAAAGGCCGTCTCCAGCGCCTTGAACACGTCCGTCGCCAGGGACGAGGCAGGCCCATGGGTGAAGCTGCGCGCACCGTCTGACGAATAGCCGTCGACCAACGTGCCGACATCGGCCTTGATCAGCGTGCCCGGCGCCACAACCGCAGACAGGTCCGCAAGATCGGGTCCAACAGAGATAAAATCCCAATGGCCGCTGAGCGCAAACCCGCCGGCCTTTGCCGTGTCCTGCGCCCCGGCTTTCCATGCCGCCGAAAGCTCCGCGAGCGCAACGCTTGGCCGAATGATTGACGCCATGCGGATCAGGCCACCTTCGGCAGCCTGCGCTGCGCGCCGCAACCGATCGATCTCGCCCGCCGTCTTGACGGCGCGCAGCCGCCGCAACACCGTCGAACCGTCCACCCAGGTGATCTGCGGCAACGCCTGGCGCAACGCTTCGAAATCTGCGGCCGGCATGAATTCCAGATCGACGCCGATCCTGCTGTGACAAAGCCCACGTTCTGCCAGAAGATCCCCGAGCAGGTTGAAGCACTGGGCACAGTCAAAGGTTTCCGGCCGCGGCCCGCCGACACCGGTGCGCCGATAGAACCCGTCGATGTCACCGACCTCCGCGACACCGGCAAGGTCGACCGTGTCGATCCAGATCCGATGAAGGCGCAGGTCAACATCCGGCGCTTTTGCGCGGATGGCGCCGGCTGCATGGTCGCTGGCAACAGCGCCGAGCGGCGTCCCGGCATCGGCCGGTACGACAGCAATGGCAGCGCCCGCCCGCCCCCACATGGTTGCAACGCCGGCTGGCGCCCCGATCGCATACCGAAAAGCCTCGGGCTGGAAAAGCACGAGAGCCTCGATGTCCGCCGCCTGCATCAGCATCTGCGCCCGTTTTCTGTCGATATCGCTCATCGCTTTCTCCGCCCATGTCAGCCAACGCAATTAGCGAGCCTTGCAGGCATGCGCCAGCGTCTCCGCCCTTTTTCACCGGGCTTTCCAGACCATGGTCTAGCCTTACCACCCATTGATCAAATCAATTTTTCTGATATAAATCCGCCAACTGGGGAGGACAAAATTGAGCAGCCGATTTCTGATGATTACGCCGGATGACGGCGCCGATGTCCTCAAATGTCTGGCCGCTCCGGCGCGGATGTCGATCTTGAAGATCCTGCATCTGAAGGGATCGCTCAATGTCAACGAGATTGCCGAACTGCTCGACCTGCCGCAATCCACGACCTCCACCCATATCAACCAGATGGAAGATGCAGGCCTGATCCGCACCGAGGTACAGAAGGCGCGCAAAGGCAGCCAAAAGATCTGCCATGCTGTGCATGACGAGATCGTGCTCACCTTCACACGACCAAACGAAGGGGCCGACGAAGCCATCGAGGTGGCGATGCCCGTCGGCCTCTACAGCGGCTACGATGTGCAGGCGCCCTGCGGCATGTGCGGTCAGGATGCAATCATCGGCTATCTCGACAATCCCGACACATTCCTCGCACCCGATCGCATGAAGGCGGGGCTCTTGTGGTTCACACGGGGCCATGTCGACTACCAGTTTCCCAACAATGCCCGCATCAAGGGCGCTGCGGTCCGCGAACTCGAACTGCTGTTGGAACTCTCTTCCGAAGTCCCCGGCACCTCTGACAACTGGCCGTCCGATATCACCATCTCGATCAATGGCAAGGCGATCGCCACCTGGACATCACCAGGCGATTTCGGCGACCGGCGCGGCAAGTTCACGCCCGATTGGTGGAAGCTGCGCGGCAGCCAATACGGCATGCTGAAAAGTTTCCGTGTGACGGAGACCGGCACCTTTATCGACGGGATCCGCGTTTCGGACACGACGCTTGGCGATCTCGAACTGCTTGAGCATCGCTCCATCCGGGTCCGCATTGAAGTGCCGGAAACCGCCGAACACCCCGGCGGAATCAACATCTTCGGCCGCGGCTTCGGCAATTACGACCAGGATATAGTCCTGCGGATCAAGACCTGAAATCGCTGACTGTCATACCCCTCGATAATGCCGGATTGACCTCCGGGCGATCGCGTGTATCATATCCTCAATTACGATAAATATCCGAAATACGGATATAAATGGAGGATACACACAATGCGGGCTGTCGGCACCGTTCACCGCGACTTCAAAATTAGCACGATCGATCCGCGCCTGTACGGGTCCTTCGTCGAACATCTCGGCCGCGCGGTCTACTCCGGCATCTATGAGCCCGATCATTCGACAGCCGACGAAAACGGTATGCGCCAGGACGTCATCGACCTCGTGCGCGAACTGGATGTCCCCGTGGTTCGTTATCCCGGCGGCAATTTCGTCTCGGCCTACAACTGGGAAGACGGCATCGGCCCGAAGGAAGACCGCCCTGTGCGCCTCGATCTCGCCTGGCATACGTCGGAATCGAACCAGGTCGGTATCCACGAATTCGCCGACTGGGCCAAGGCCGCCAACACCGAGATGATGCTGGCCGTCAATCTCGGCTCACGCGGTCTCGACGAGGCCCGTGCCTTTCTCGAATACGTCAACCACCCGGGCGGCAGCTACTGGTCGGATCTGCGCCGCAAGAACGGTCGCGAAGAGCCCTGGAACGTCAAGCTCTGGTGCCTGGGCAACGAGATGGATGGCCCCTGGCAGATCGGCCAGAAGACCGCCGAGGAATACGGTCGTCAGGCTTTTGAGACCGCCAAGGCCATGCGCGCCTTCGACAAGTCGATCGAACTCGTCGTCTGTGGCTCGTCCACCCCGAAGATGCCGACCTACCCGGCCTGGGAGGCTACCGTTCTCGACTACACCTATGAGAGTGTCGATTACATCAGCCTGCATATGTATTTCGAGAATCACGCCGGCGACACCGCCGCCTATCTGGGGCAGAACGCCCGCCTCGACGATTACATCGAGACCATCGCCTCAGTCATCCGCGTCACCAAGGCAAAGAAGCGCTCGAAGAAGGATGTTTATATCAGCTTCGACGAGTGGAACGTCTGGTACCATTCCAACGAAGCCGACCGGACGGTGCTCGAAGGCCGCGATGGCTGGCCGCATGCCCCGGCGCTCCTTGAAGACATTTACAATTTCGAGGATGTGCTGCAGGTCGGCTGCATCCTCAACACCTTCATCCGCCATGCCGACGTCGTGAAGGTCGGCTGCCTCGCGCAGCTCGTCAACGTCATCGCGCCGATCATGACCGTGCCGGGTGGCCCGGCCTGGCGCCAGACGACCTTCTACCCTTACCTCTTCGCCTCGCGTTATGGCCGTGGCACCTCCTATCAGCTGTCGATCGACTGCCCGAGCTACACGACCGACTTTGCCGAAAGCGTCCCCTATCTGGACGTCTCGGCCGTCGAGACCGAGGCGGATGGAGCGCTCACGCTTTTCATCGTCAATCGTCACCAGACGGATTCGATCACCCTCGACGTGGCGCTCGAAGGCTTCGGAGACCGCAAGGTCGTCATGGATAAAGTGATGTCGGGCCATGCGCTCAAGGCCGTGAACGGCCCCGAAAAACAATCCGTCGCGCCGGTGGACGGCAGCGGCATCACAGTCGAGAGCGGACGCCTCAAGGCAGAGATCGCGCCGCTCAGCTACCGGATGATCCGGCTCGGCCAGTAAACCAATCGACGACGGGGAGGAGAAACCATGTCGGCTTCGATTGAAATTGACAATGTCACCAAGCGCTACGGCGCACTCACCGTACTCGAGGACATTTCGCTGTCCATCGAGGCGGGAGAATTCGTGGTCTTCCTGGGGCCGTCAGGCTGCGGCAAGTCCACCCTGCTGCGCATGATCGCAGGTCTGGAGGACGTGACTGCGGGTAGCATCTCGGTCGCAGGTACCCGGGTGGATACGCTGCCGCCCGGCAAGCGCGGGGTCGCCATGGTCTTCCAGTCCTATGCACTCTATCCGCATATGACCGTGAAGCAGAACATGTCCTTCGGGCTCCAAAACATCGGGATGGCGAAGGACGAGATCGAGAGCCGCGTGCTGGCCGCTGCCGAAACGCTCGAAATTGGCCATCTGCTCGACCGCAAGCCGCAAAAACTCTCGGGCGGCCAGCGCCAGCGCGTCGCCATCGGCCGCGCCATCGTCAAGGAGCCCAAGGCCTTCCTGTTCGATGAGCCACTGTCCAACCTCGACGCGGCATTGCGTGGCCGCACGCGGCTGGAACTTGCCCAGCTCCACCACCGTCTCGGTTCGACGATGATCTTCGTCACCCACGACCAGGTCGAGGCCATGACGCTGGCCGACCGGATTGTCATCATGAATGCGCGCAAGATCGAGCAGATCGGCACGCCGATGGATGTCTATCAGCGGCCGGCCACCAAGTTCGTCGCAAGTTTTATTGGCTCACCAGCGATGAACTTCCTGCCCGTCACCGGCTGGATGCAGGGCGGCACTGGCTTGGCGGTAACCACGGCTGGCCTGGGACGCGTGGAAACAGGCTTCAATGTCCCCGCCGGCACGCCGTCGGAAGGCGTCACGCTCGGCATTCGCGCAGAAGACATCACCGTCGTGACCGATGGTACCACCGGCGTCCCCCTGACCGCCGAGGTCGTCGAGCGTCTCGGCGATCGCTCGCTTGTCTACGGCGTGCTCGATGACGGCAGCAAATTCGTCGTGGAAGCCGACGGTCGTTCGCTGATCAAGGCCGGCGATCGGATGATGGTCGCAGCCGACCCTAAGGCTTTCCATCTCTTCGGCGCCGATGGCCGTGCCTATCGCAAGGAGGCGGACTGACATGGCCGAGAGCTATCGCCGCAGCCAGTGGAGCAACGGGCTGTTCATCCTGCCCTATCTGCTGGTCTTCATCGCTCTCCTGGTGTTCCCGCTCTTCTGGGGCATGTGGCTGAGCCTCCACAAGGTCGACCTCTTCGGCCCCGGCCGCTTCGTCGGCTTGACCAACTATATCCGCGTCGCCGGTGATGCCGTGTTCCTGCAGGCTTTGGCCAACACCATCCTGTTTGTCGTGGTGAGCGTCCCGACCCTGGTCGCTCTTGGCCTCTTCCTGGCCCTGGCACTCAATCGCACCACACGCACGACCAGCTTCTTCCGAGGCCTGTTCTTTTCGTCCTCGGTCCTCTCGGTCACCATCGTCACGCTGATCTGGCGCTTCGTTTTCATCCCGGGCGACGGGCTCCTGTCCGTGCTGTTTGCCCAGGCGGGCATTGATCAGATCAACTTCATCTCGACCAAGGGCTGGTCGCTGTTTGCCGTCGGCGTCACCACCGTCTGGTGGTGCGTGGGCCTGCCGATGATGCTCTTCCTCGCCGCCCTCCAGCAGGTGCCGCAGGATCTCTATGAGGCAGCAGCCCTCGACAATGCCAGCCCCCTGCGGGTGCTGACATGCATCACCCTACCCTCGATCGCCCGGACCATCATGCTGGTCACGATCATCCAGATCGTCTTTCAGTTCCAGCTCTTCGGCCAGGCGCAGCTGATGACAAATGGCGGCCCGAACGGATCTTCGCGTCCGC
>JARXAQ010000281.1 GCA_029865825.1 Rhizobium sp. | reverse complement strand
GGGCATGCTGCGGAGCAAATCTCTCTACGCAGGGCGGCAAATGCGCGATAACGTCCCGCCACGGCCGGTTGGGCGCGCCACGGAACGAAAAATTCTGTTCGATGCTGGCATCCTAGGGTATTATCTCTACTAAATCAATAGGGATTAAGTTCGCGGCTTCGGATGAGTTTGAAAAAGCGCCGGTCATCGGTTAAGCCGAACAGGAGAGGCCCCTTGGCGGGCGTCGCAATTTGGGATCCTCGATGATTTCTCAGCGGGCCAAATACGCCTTCCGGGCACTCGGCATGCTGGCACGGGCCGAACAGGGCCGGCCGGTCCAAATTCCCGAGATCGCCGCGCGGCAGAAGATCCCGAGGAAATTTCTCGAACAGATCCTGCTCGAACTGAAGCGCGCCGGCATCCTCGAAAGCCGTCGCGGCAAGCAGGGCGGTTATCTGCTCGCCCGCCCGGCCGCGGAAATCACCTATGGCGAGGTGCTGCGCCTGATCGACGGCCCCGTGGCGCTTCTGCCCTGCCTCTCGCAGATCGCCTATCGCGCCTGTGAGGATTGCGAAGGGGAGGCCGACTGCGAAATCCGCCACGTCTTCGCCCGGGTGGCGGAAGCAAGCCGGGCGGTGCTGCTGAATGCAAGTTTTGCCGAAAAGATGGGGTGAGGAACAAGGATCACGCTCTGTCGACACGGAGCCGTCCAATAGTTCCCAAGTTGACGATCATCAGGTTACTTGCGCCGTGGCACGGCGATGCTAATCTTCCACACGTTATCTGGGGGATTTCACCATGCCACAACTATCCGTCTTGTATTTCCGAACCGCCATCCTGTTCCTGATCGCCGGCATCTGTGTCGGCCTCTACATGTCGATTACGCACAAGTTCGAGGCGACCGGGGCGCATGCCCATATTAACCTGCTCGGCTGGGTCACTATGGCGATCTTTGGCATCTACTACGCGTTGAACCCGGCCCAGGCTGAAAGCCGCATCGCGAAGATCCAGTACATGGTCTACACGATCGGCATCCTGGTCATGGGGCCTTCACTGTTCCTGATGCTGACCGGCAATCCGGCTCTGGAGCCCGTTGTCGCGATCTCCTCATTGGTCACCTTCGCCGGCGTCCTGCTGTTTGCGTTGATCCTCTTCACGCGAAAGGCGTGACGGGGAGGGCTCATAGAGCAGACGAAGGCTGGCCATTGACGACGATCAATGGTGTCACAAGGGCCCGTCCTCAAGCGCCTGTGCAAGAGCGTGTCCGGCGAGCCGTGCGATCGCCATCACACGGTCGAGGGTGAGCCCGGTGCGGGCCTTAGCGGACATTCCGGACATGGTTGCACTGACGAAATCCGTCAGTTCTCCAGCCTTGTCCGGATAACGCGCGGCGATATAGGCACGAATCACCGCCTCTGCATCCTGCTGGAACCGGCATGCCGCCGCCCGTGCGTCCGGGTCGTCGGATCGAACACCCTCCACCACCAGACATCCGGTTGCCTCGGGATTGCCGGCATAGCGCCGGGCGGCCTCTTCCAGCATCGCGCCGAGGCATTCGGCCACCGGTCTGTCGGGACGCAGGAGATCGGTCAGCGGGATCGCACCGGTTGCCGTATATCGGTCCAGTACACGGCCATAGAGACCCATCTTGCTGCCAAAAGCGGCGTAGAAGCTCGGCGGGTTGATGCCGAGTGCAGCCGTGATATCGGCCACGCCGACAGCGTCGAAGCCACGTTCATGGAACAGCTGCTGCGCTACCGCCACACCCTTCTCCGGATCGAAGCGGCGAGGACGCCCGCGCGCCAGAGCTTTTTTTGTAGTATCCATTACAGAAAGCCTTGAATGAGGGGCGTGAGTATTTATGTAGCGTCTGTTACTGAAATCCTCAAGGAGCTGTCATGTCTAATTTTCAGGGAAAATCCGTACTGGTGCTCGGCGGCAGCCGCGGCATTGGAGCGGCCGTCGTCCGGCGGTTTGCAGCCGACGGAGCAAACGTCACCTTAACCTATGCCGGATCGCAGGCTGCAGCCGAGCAACTGGCGGCAGAGACCGGCAGCACCGCCGTCGTCACCGACAGTGCCGACCGTGATGCCGTGATCGAACGGGTGCGCGAAAGCGGCCCGCTGGATGTCCTGGTGGTCAATTCCGGTGTCGCCGTCTTCGGCGATGCGCTGGACCAGGATCCGGATGCCATCGACCGGCTGTTTCAGATCAACATCCAGACGCCGTATCACGCCTCGGTGGAAGCGGCACGCCAGATGCCGGACGGTGGGCGCATCATCGTCATGGGCTCCGTCAACGGCGATCGCATGCCCGTGCCCGGCATGGCATCCTACGCGGTCAGCAAGTCTGCCCTGCAGGGTCTCGCCCGCGGTCTGGCGCGCGACCTCGGCCCGCGCGGGATCACCATCAACGTCGTCCAGCCGGGGCCGATCGATACGGATGCCAATCCGGAGAACGGGCCGATGAAGGACCTGATGCACAGCTTCATGGCGATCAAACGCCACGGCCGGCCGGAAGAGGTCGCCGGCATGGTCGCCTGGCTGGCAGGCCCTGAGGCCGGCTTTGTGACGGGCGCGATGCACACGATTGACGGTGCCTTCGGCGCCTGATCACTGCCGGGCGAGGGGTGCGCTGGCCGCGCCCCTCGCTGCCTGCTTTCATCCATGCGCAGGCAACGATCATGGCGGTTACACAGGCTGCCAGCGCTGCAAGGCGTCGTGCCCCGCCGGCGTCAGCCCGTAGACGCCCCGGTCGAGCCGCTCGAACCATCCATAGACGTTTGACAGCAGGATCTTGCCAGCATCCGGAACACTTGCCCTGATCTCCTTGACCCGCAAAGGACCGGTGGCCAGTGCCGAGGCACAGCCGAGCGCCTGCTGCCGGTAGGCTGTCATCAGCGGCGTCCGCGTGCTCCCCCCGACGGCAGGATCACCTTTGCGCCGCTGGTGCTCGCGCATCAGCCGCGACCGCCGTTTCGGATTGGTGCGCGGCATCGGCGAAATGGAGCCGACGATGACGCTGACGATACCGGTGTCGGAAATGCCGAGCATGCCGATCCCGAGCCTTCGGCAGAGATCGCGGTAGCGCTTGTCGGCTTCGCGGCCCCGGCCCTTGGCCGAGACACGCGCTGCAATCCACACCTCGTCGGCGACCGAGGCACGATCGACGGCTTGCAGGATCAGTTCGAGATTGAAGGTCAGCTTCAGCTCGCAGATGACGACCACGGACGGATCGTCAGCACTCAACCCCACGAGGTCACAGCCGCCCACTTCGCCTTTGACGATATAGCCTGCCTCTTCAAGGAAGCCTTTGACGGGCAGATAAAGCGACGTTTCCATGAACCTTGAGATGTGCTGCGGCAGTCGACTCACAATTACCGTGGTTTGCCTGCGCATGACACCCGAAATTGCGGTGTTCCGATGTCGACGCAAGAACCGGGTGGCCCGACGAACCGGATGCGCGCATCCTGTGGCGATTGTCGCCATGGAGAACGTTGTGCAGACCGCATCACCCGAAGATCCCCGTTGGCTCGCCGTAAAGGACCGCGATCGCGCCGCCGATGGCAGCTTCGTCTATGCCGTGATCTCGACCGGCATCTTCTGCCGTCCGTGCTGCGCATCGCGTCCGGCAAGGCCCGAAAGCGTTCGCTTCTACGAGACAATAGAAGCCGCCCATGCGGGCGGCTTCCGGGCCTGCCTCAGATGTCGGCCGGAGCGTGACCCCGGCTGAGCCTCACACCAGGAAGATCGAAATGATCGGAAACGCCGTGAGCAACACGATGCGCAACAGATCGGCGGTCACGAAGGGCACAATCGCCTTATACGTCTCGCGGATCGGAACGTCCCGCGCCATCGCCGAGATGATGAAGAGGTTCAGCCCCACCGGTGGCGTGATCATGCCAATCTCGGCCACCATCAGCACCAGAATGCCGAACCAGATGGCGAAATGCTCCGGGCTCATGCCGAAATCCATCGCCGTCACGATCGGGAAGAAGATCGGGATCGTCAGCACGATCATGGAGAGCGAATCCATGATGCAGCCGAAGATGATGTAGAGAACGAGGATGATGATCAGCACGGTCATCGGGGTAAAACCCTGCGCCGTCACCCATTCCGCCCCCACCTGCGGCAGACGGGAAAAGGCGAGGAACGAGTTGAACACCGAAGCGCCGAGGATGATGAAGAAGATCATGCCGGTGGAGACGGCTGTTTCCTTGAAGCAGTCACTAAGCGATTTTCGGTCGAGCCCGCCATTGACGAAGGCGACGAGGCCGGCACCCGCTGCCCCGATGGCAGCGGCCTGGGTCGGTGTGAACCAGCCAAGATAGATGCCGCCAACGACAAGGAAGAAGATCGCCACGACCGGCCAGACCGCAATCAGCGCCGGCAGGCGGTCTTTCCAGGCGACCCGCGCCGCCTGACCGGCGGAGCCCGGCCGCAGCCGCACATAGATGGCGATCACGGTGAGGTAGGACAGCGCCGCAATGATGCCCGGCACGAAGGCGGCGAGGAAGAGCTTGGCGATGTTTTGTTCGGCCAGGATCGCATAGATGACGAGCACGACCGACGGCGGGATGAGAATGCCGAGCGTGCCGCCGGCAGCCAGAGTTGCGGTCGCAAGTCCGCCGGCATAGCCGTTGCGCTTTAGTTCCGGCAGCGCCACCTGCGCCATGGTCGCAGCCGTTGCCAGCGACGAGCCGCAGATCGAGCCGAAACCGGCACAGGCGCCGACGGCGGCCATGGCGACGCCGCCCTTGCGATGCCCGAGAAAGGCTGCCGCCGCATTGAACAGCGACTGGCTCATGCCGCCGCGCGCCGCGAACTGCCCCATCAGCAGGAAGAGCGGGATGATCGACAGCGAATAATTCGCATTGGTGTTCCAGGCGAGTGCCTTCATCTGGGCAAGGATCGGTGTCCATTTGCCGAGGACCAGAAAGGTGCCGATCACGCCGGTGCCGAGCATGGCGGCCCCGATCGGCACGCGCAGGAAGATCAGGAGGATGAGAACGGGGAAGGACCAGAGACCAATTTCGACGCTGCTCATCAATGGGCTCCCAGCGATGCGACGATGGCACGACGATCGCGGATGTCGCGGATGTCGGCGAGAATGATAAAGAGGCAGACGAGAATGTTGGCGATCAGCAGCACCGCGCCGACTGCAAAGCCCCACCAGACGGGAAAGAGCAGCAGCGGCGTAGTTTCGCCATTGCCGAACTTGTCCAGCGTGCCGATGACATGCCGCCAGGTGACGAGGCCGATCAGCACCGCGATGATCACGTCGCCAATCAACTGAGTCCAATTCATCGCTTTCGGCCCGAAGGCGGAGATCAGGATGTCGACGCCGACATGACCGCGCTTCAGCTGGCAATAGGGCAGGAAGGCAAAGACCGCGAGGCCGCACAGGATCTCGACGACCTCGATCTCGCCCGGCAGCGGTCGGATCGTGAGAGCCCCAACGATCGAGGCGGCGGTGAGCGCGCAGGCGAGCACGAGGCAGAGCCCGCCAAAGGCGACAAGGCCATTGGCAAGTGCGTAGGTCGCCTTTTCCAGGCGCTGAAAGGCGGGGGAGGCGGGCTGGTCCATCAGGGCGTCCTTGGAAAGTCCGGATAAAAAAGTCCGGGCGCTCCCGACAGGGCGCCCGGACGAAAGGGGACCCGGTTTTACTTGCTGTACTGCGAGATCAGTGCAGTGGCGTCGTTGTAGAGCCCGGTGCCATCAAGGCCCTTGGCATCCATGTCGGCGATCCAGGCCTTGGTCACCGCTTCACCGGCCGCCTTCCAGCGTGCGGTTTCCGCCTCGTCCAGCGTGAACGTGGTGTTGCCGGCCTTGCCGGCGATGTCCTTGCCGCGAATGTCGCCTTCGTCCATCGCCTTGCCGAACAGGCGTGCCAGTTCCTTGCCGGAATTGGCGTCGATCACCGCCTTCAGGTCGTCCGGCAACGCATCGTAGCTGTCCTTGTTCATCGCGAAGACGAAGGTGCCGGTGTAGAGCCCGGTGCCGCCGGAAAAGGCCGTATGGTTGGGTGCAAGCTCCGCGATCTTGATCGCCGGCGTCACTTCCCAGGGAACGACCGAGCCGTCGATGACGCTCTTCGACAGGCTCTCGGGAACCGCCGTCACCGGCATGCCGACCGCAGAAGCACCCATGGCTTCCAGCATCTGGTTGACCACTTTCGACGTGCCGCGCAGCTTCAGCCCCTGCATGTCCTCGAGTTTCTGCACCGGCTTGGCGGCGATCGTGTGGATCAGGCCTGGACCATGGGTGTGCACGGCGAGCACGTGATACTCGGCCAGTTCGTCCTTCAGATGTTTGTCTGCGTAGTCCTGGAAAGCCACGGAGGTCGCCTCGGCGGTGGTCACCATGAAGGGAAGCTCAAAGGCTTCCGATTTGGGGAAGCGCCCGGGTGTATAGCCGAACAGGGTCCAGGTGAGCTCGACGACTCCATCCTTGACCTGGTCGACGAGGTCGGCAGGTTTGCCGCCGAGCTGCATCGCCGGATAGAGCTCGACCTCGATGCGCCCGCCGGAGTCGGCCTTGATCTTCTCGGCCCAGGGCGTCAGCACCTTGGCCGGAATGGTCGCCTGCGGCGGTAGCATCTGGTGCAGCTTGAGCGTGACGTCGGCAGCGTTGGCAGCAAAACCGGTAAAGGTCAGGGCAATTCCGGACAGGCCGGCAAGCAGGAAATGGCGCAACATGGTCTCCTCCCAGAAACAGATGAAAATACCAGAAGAGTTTGCCGCCTTCGGCATCTGCGCCACCGGCCACGACAAAGTGTCTGGTTGGCAACGTTGACGACCGGCTTCCTCCAAACCGGCACTCTCTTCCTTTGTGGTTATGTTTGCAGAAGCGGATGTTGCGCGCAAATAACAATGTTGCGGAAAACCATAACCGCCTGGGTATGAGTGAGGCTCGGCGAAGGGCAGGGCTGTCCATCCGGTGGATTGCTGTGGCCCGCCGGCTCTTGGCGAATGACGTCCATCGCATTATAGCTCCGCTCCTGCCGTCATGATGACAGGCCCGCCGGCTGTCGAGAAGCAAGAGGACGTTCCCGCATGAAAAGCGCCCCCTCCGGTCGTGGCCTTTCCCAAAGGTTTTCCCTGGTCGCCCTTTGCCTCCTCGCGGCCCAGGTGCTCTCGGCCTGCGCTGGCCGTCCCGGACCCGAGACACTGTCCTCGGTAACGCTGAAGGATTTCCAGCCGACGCGCGTGGAAACGCTTTACACCGTCACCACCCGCGACCGCACCGAACCGGGCAAGAACGTCTTCGGCGTCGAAAAGACCCGCGAGCCCAATTATGCCCGCTTCGATGTGTCGATCCCACCCAACCACAAGCCGGCCAACATCGAATGGCCGAAGCGCAAGACGGTTGATCCGCGCACCGATTTCGCCGTGGTCTCCCAGGCCGTGCTCGGCCGGGACGACCTGCTTCAGGCGGTGCGCACCCCGAAGGCGGCAGCGCCTGTCGTCTTCGTGCACGGATACAACTACAATTTCCAGGAAGCCCTCTACCGTCTTGCCCAGTTGAAGACCGACAGCAACATCGACGGCACGCCGATCGTCTTCTCCTGGCCCTCCTATGCCGCTTTGCCCGCCTATGTCGCCGACAAGGAATCCGCGACCTATTCCCGCGACGCGCTGGCCAATCTGCTGGCCGATCTGGTCACGGCCCGCAAGGGTGAGGTCGACGTCTTCGCCCATTCCATGGGCGGCTGGCTCACCATCGAGGCCCTGCGCCAGCTGAAGCTCGAAGGTCGCACCGACGTGCTCGACCGGCTGCGCGTCATCATGGCAGCCCCCGATATCGATGAGGATGTTTTCACCGCCCAGCTCGACGTTATCGGTCGCATGAAGACACCGATCCTCATCCTGGTTGCCGCCGACGACCGTGCCCTGCAGGTGTCGAGCTTCCTCGGTGCCGGCACCCAGCGCGTCGGTGCGCTCGACGCTCGTGACCCGGAGGTGGCCGAGGCGGCGAAGAAGGCCGGCGTCAGCATCGTCGACATTTCCTCGCTGGAATCGATCGACGCCACCAATCACAACCGCTTCTTCGACGTGAAGCAACTCGCCGGTGCGCTGAACCAGCCGGCGACCAGCGCCACCCTCGGCGATGCGGGCGCCTTCGTCTTCGATGCGGCGGCCAAGACGATTTCCAGTCCGTTCTCGCTGGCCGCCACCGTGCTGCGCCAGCGCTGACGCACCGCCCCCATGGCCGGAATTCTCTGTTCGGACGGCTGTGGGTGGGCCGAATGCGCATCCCTGCATTGCATCTTGCCGCATTGACGCGCCACGAATTTCGGTGTCTTGCGCAATTTATGGGTCGCATTACCGACTCGTTTACCCGTGGATGGCACAAGCTGCCGTCTATTCGTGGGCGCTAATAGGCGTTCGTCCCATTCCTTCGATGGTCTCGTTCATGTCTTCTTCTGTGTCTGACGTCGAAACGGCGGCTTCTCTGCCGGCCCCGCGCGCCAAGCCCCCGTCTTTTGCCGTCCTCTCGCTCCTGTGCCGGCTCGCCCTGAGGGGGCCGCGCGCGAGCCTGTGGGTCGCGGCCGCAGCGATCGTAGCTCTGGTTTCACCGCTATTGCTCGATCAAAGCATGCTCATGCTCGGCTGGCACCTCGTCCTCGCCCGTCATGGCATCGGCGAGACCGAAAGCACGCTCGGCCTGTCGCTGGTCTTCGGCGTCATCGCCTCCCGTGGCTTCATCCGCCGACCGGGTCGCCGGGCGACGCCGGACCAGGCCGAGACACTCGACCGTGCTGTCGCCATCCTCGCCGGCCAGCCGGAGGCAGCGGCCGGCCTCGTGCGCCTGGGCGACAAGCGGGTGCTGGTC
>JARXAQ010000028.1 GCA_029865825.1 Rhizobium sp. | reverse complement strand
CTCAAGGCGAGCGGATCGGCGGGTTTAGGGCTAACGAGAGAACATGCCCGAGGGCCGATATGAGGGCGCAGTGCCGCCCGGCAGCATTGGCTCGGTCGGTGGTGTCTATGACCGTATTTCTGCTAAAGCTGCGAAAAAAATCGCCCGCGATGTCACCAACTTCCGAGGTGTAAAGGGCACAACGGGCTGATGGGCCTCTCACTGGTCAGGCCCCTTGTCTTGAAGAAGGAGCGCTAGGATGAGCACCGACCTGGATACCGTGCGGTCCTATGATGCGGTCGCGGCGGAGTACGCTGCCGAGGCGGCGGCGATGCCCGAATGGGTCGCAACAGAGATCGATGCGTTCGTGACCGAACTGGGCGGCTCGGGGAGGGTGCTGGAGATCGGAAGCGGTGGCGGGCGAGATGCACTTGAGCTTGAGAAGCGGGGAATGAGCGTCCGGCGCACCGACATTGCAAAGGGTTTCGTCGAACTGCTCCGCGACAGTGGCTTCGAGGCCGACCTGTTGGACCCGCTGACCGGAGACTTAGCCGACCCGCAGCGTCCCGGCACGCCGTACGACGGGATCTGGGCCTGCGCCTGCCTGATTCATGTCGCGCGCGAGGATTTCAGCACGGTGCTTGGACGGCTTGCCGAGGCGACCCGGACCGGTGGCCGATTGCACGCCTCGGTTAGAGAGGGCGAAGGCGAGGATTATTCCACACGCGGCAGTGCTGCAGCGCCTCGGCGCTACGTCGAGACGTATTGGCGCGAGCCTGCCCTTCGTTCCACATTCACAGACGCCGGCTGGATCGTCAGCGAGGTACGTCGGTGCGTCGGAAAACCCCATGATCAGTGGCTGAGCGTTCGGGCGCGTCGGGCGTGACGCAAACGGAATTAACAGGATTGGCCGGTTGTCGCGCGATGGTGAAATCTAGGTGTTCACCGCAATGTCGGCTTCCAAACGAAAGCAAAAATCCCCTCTCTGGCCGCCATGAAGGCGCAAAGGACCGCGTTAAAATGCCCACCTCACCTCCGCCTCGGCGCTCGAACAGCGCGTCAACGTTAGCGGAATGTCAAAGTGTAACCTGACATCAATGAAAGCGGGCCGTCAGCGATCGGATGCTCCGCATTCCGCGCCTGGTCATTAAGCCGAGCCCGCTCACAAGCCTCGCACTAGCTCAACAAGCTTCACTAGATCGGCCGGCTTTCCGAGGTTTGTCGCGTGGGCAAGACAGTCGTGCCGTGCGAGCTCGGCAGCGTCGCTGGCGCTTGCCAAGACAAAAGGGATCCCGATCGACTTCAATAGAATTGCGACGGGCGTAACCTTCTCTCCATCCAGCGTCACGTCCAGTACCGCAGCATCAGGCCGCTGATTATTCAAGAGGATCAAGGCTTGCCTCACGGATGCGGCAGGACCAATGACATCGAACCCGCCCTCCCGCAGGGCGTCCTCCAGCTCGATCGCAAGCCAGAGCTCGTCTTCAACGACCAGGACTCGTTTTTTGGGCGGGTTGTCGACTAAAAGGTCGGTCATGCTGACTCGCTTGGAAAAACTAACGCCACCGCCAAACCGTGCGAATGATAAGACAGTTCCGCCGAGCCGCCCAGATGAGTGGCCATTCTCACTATCAGCTCGGAGCCGAACCCCATGTGTTGAGGAGGTGAAACCATGGGTCCACCCTCTTCGCGCCACTCGAAGCGTATCTGGCTTCCCCCATCGGGTGCAGGCTCTATGGACCAGCGCGCATGCACTTTCCCGGCAGGCACAGACAGTGCGCCGTATTTCATGGAGTTTGTTGCAAGCTCATGAAAGATCATGCTGAGAGAGACGATACGATGTCCCGCAACGACAACGGTCGGCCCGACGCAGGTCAACTGTGGCACGGCTGTCTCCCCCACCGACTGCAAGGCCAATGTTTCCAGGTCCATGGCATCGGCAGAGGCAGCGACCTCCTGCGCGCGCAAGGTTCCGTGCAGCCTGCTGAGAAACCGGTTGCGATATTCGGCCGCCGTGAGGTCGTCGACTTTGATCCGCATGGCTAGGGAACGAACGACAGCGAAGAGGTTCCTCATTCGATGTCGGGTTTCCGAGAGGATCATGTCCTTCTCCAAGTCACGGCGCTGCCGCTCAGTCACGTCGTCGAAAAGAACGAGCATGCTGGTGCTATTATCGTCGGGATGAACGAGGCGACGCGCATCAACGAGGAAGGTCCGCTCGCCGATATTCGCAAACTCATGTTTGACCTCGTAGCCGACGACAGCGTGTGCCTTGGGGACGACGCAGGCCATGAGCTCGTGGAGATCGGGAATATCCCACTGGCCATTTCCAAGATCAAAGAACGATCGGCCGGAAACATCATCCCTCTCCACCTGAAAGGTTCTAAGGAAAGCGTTGTTGGCCGTGGAAACACACAGGTTCTGATCGAGAACGACAATGGGCTGGGTCATCGTGTCAACGACACCCTGGGCCTGGATGTGTCCCGATCTCAACAAGCGGTAAAGGTCCTCTAGCATCATCTGTTTACCCTTAGACACATGACTTAAATCCGGACGACCAGCCGAGGCAATCGGTGATCGACGGAGCGGTGAAAGCGCATTGGGGCATTGACCGTTTGAGCACTCCCGGTGCGCCATTTGCTTGCTCTTTGATCGTGCACGAGAAATTCGGCGTGCTATCAAAAGTTCCACAACCGGAAGAGCCTTTCAAGATTTTGCATCCTGCAGTGGAACTAAATTGGTGCAGGAAAGTTTACTCGCGTCGAAATGCGGGCTTTTGGGGGGAATGGCGTGAATCTGGCAGCACCGAATTTGCATCGGGACATATTCATCGGTGACAGCGAGATGGCGCAGATGATGCGGCAACATAATTGGGAACAGACTTCGCTCGGACCACCAGAACGGTGGCCTGAGGCGCTCAAGGTCGCCATCCGGCTTCTTCTGACCTCGAAATTCGAAATGTGGCTCGGTTGGGGGCCAGACATCGCCTTCTTCTACAACGACGCCTATCGCCCCACCCTAGGCAACAAGCATCCCGGCGCGCTTGCCGTGCCGACGCATGTCCTCTGGGCCGAGATCTGGGATGACATCAAGGACCGGCTGGCAACGGTCTACGGAACCGGCCAGGCAACATGGGACCGGGCCTTGCTTCTTTTCCTAGAGCGAGGCGGATATTCCGAAGAAACCTACCACACCTTCTCTTACAGCCCACTGATCGGCGACACCGGCAACGTCGAAGGGGTCTTCTGTGCCGTCACTGAGGAAACCGAGCGGGTCATCAGTGAACGGCGCATGGGCACAATGCGCACCCTTGCCTCGGGTCTGGCAGCCGCAGACACCAAGCGGGAAGTGCTCGATGCATCATATCAAGCTCTGAGAGACAATCTCTACGACCTGCCATTCAGTGCACTTTACCTTTTCGACGAAGAAGGCAAGGCCCGGCGGCAGTGGGCTTCGGGCACCGAGGATACTCATGATTTGCTTCCGCCTGACATCGAAACGACGCATAGCGTCTGGAATCTGACAAGTTTTGAGGCCTGTCAAGCGCTGGAACTCGTTGACCTCTCCGGAATGCCTGATGTGCCCCGAGGAGTATGGCAGAATGCGCCTGTTCAAGCGGCAATCATTCCTCTTGCGGGGCAAGGGAGCGGCAAGGCAACCGGCGTCTTGATCACCGGTCTCAACCCCCATAGGGCGGTGAGCGACGAGTATCTCGACTTCCTCAAGCTGATTGCCGGCCAGATCATCTCCCGTATTGCCAGCGCAGAAGCTTTCGAAACCGAGCGGCGGAGAGCCGCGACCCTCGCGGAAGCTGCAGAGCTGCGAGACCAAGCCGCCGCCGCCTTGGAGCAGATAAACCGCCAGCTCTCCTCGGAGGTGGAACTACGCACGGCTGAGCGGGACCGGATGCGGGCTCTGTTCCAGCAAGCCCCGAGCTTCATGTGCATTCTGAGCGGCCCCGACCATATGTTTGAACTGGTCAACGACGCCTATCTCCAACTCGTCGGGAAGCGCGAACTCGTGGGGTCGACCGTGCGTGAGGCACTTCCCGAGGTCGAGGGTCAGGGTTTCTTCGAATTGCTGGATAGCGTGTTCCAATCAGGAAAGCCCTATCTAGGGCGCAACGTGAAGGTCAATCTCCAGCGGGAGGGCTCAACCGAGCCAGACGAGCGGTTTCTCAATCTCATCTATCAACCGATCCTCGATCAGGCGAACAAGGTCACGGGGATCTTTGTCGATGGCTTCGATGTCACCCATCAGCGGCGTGCGGAGGAGCAACTTCAAAGCCTCAATCACACGCTCGAACAGAGAGTGGAGCAGCGCACGAGAGAGCTGAGGACGGCGCTTCTCAAGCTGGAAAGCGAGACAGTCGAGCGTGAGAGTGCACAGCTTGCCCTCAGACAAGCTCAGAAGATGGAAGCGCTTGGCAATCTGACGGGTGGCGTCGCGCACGACTTCAACAATCTCCTTCAGGTCGTGGGTGGCAATCTGCAACTGCTTTCCAAGGACATCGCAGGAAACGAGCGGGCCGAACAGCGTCTGCAGAACGCTTTGTCCGGGGTCGCGCGCGGCGCAAAACTCGCCTCGCAGCTCCTTGCCTTCGGCAGGCGCCAACCGCTCGAGCCGAAGGTTGTCAACGTGCGCAGGCTCATCCAGAACATGGATGACATGCTCCGCCGCGCACTTGGCGAGGAGATCGAACTGGAATCGGTCGTTTCGGGAGGATTGTGGAACACACTGATCGATCCTAGCCAGCTCGAGAACGCAATACTGAACCTAGCGATCAATGGGCGCGATGCCATGGACGGCCGCGGACGACTGACGATCGAAGCGGCAAACTCGGTCTTGGACGACGACTATGCCCGGATGCATGATGACGTCCGGTCCGGGCAATATGTCATGGTAGCGGTGACCGATACCGGATCCGGGATCCCTGCCGAGATCATAGAGCATGTGCTGGAGCCGTTTTTCACGACGAAGTCGGACGGCAAAGGCAGCGGTCTGGGGCTCTCGATGGTCTACGGCTTCCTCAAACAGTCAGGTGGCCACCTCAAGATCTACAGTGAACCAGGCCATGGGACGACAATGCGACTTTACATGCCTCGCACCATTCAGGTCGAGGACAGCCTGACCGATCTCAGTTCGCATCCGGTGAAAGGTGGAACTGAGACAGTCCTGGTTGTGGAAGACGATGACGGCGTTCGAGATACTTCTGTCGCGCTTCTGGCCGATCTTGGATATCGCGTGTTAAAGGCACAGGATGCGCACTCGGCGTTCGCGATCGTCAACAGCGGCGTCCAGATCGACCTCCTGTTCACCGACGTCGTAATGCCGGGTCCGATGCGCAGCACCGATCTTGCCCGAAAGGCCAAGGCACTCTTCCCGCACATGGCAATCCTCTTTACGTCGGGCTACACTGAAAATTCGATCGTGCATGGCGGAAAATTGGACGCCGGTGTCGAGCTCTTGTCGAAGCCGTATACGCGTGAGGCACTGGCACGCAAAGTCCGCCATGTCCTCGCCAACGCACAGCAGCATCGAGTTGCGGTGGAGCGTCTAGAGCGTCACGAGCAGTCGCAGACAGCCATCCCATCCGCGCCTGTACCGGCAACCGCACCCGAACATAACGCCAAGCAAAGGACACGCACACGCATACTGGTCGTGGAAGACGAACCGCTCATTCTGATGTCAAACGTGGATATGGTGGAAGAGCTCGGACATGAGGTCGAAGAGGCGGGATCTGCAGAAGAAGCGCTGGAGATCATGGATGAAGGACACATCGACATCTTGCTGACCGATGTAGGGCTTCCCGGAATGACCGGGATGGATTTAGCCCGCACCGTCCGAGAGCGATGGCCGAATGTGAAAATTATATTCGCCAGTGGCGACAATACAGCCCAAACGACGTCAGGCATCGATGACGCCTTGCAACTTTCCAAGCCCTTCACACTCGATGCGCTGAACTCTGTGTTATTGCAGGCGGAAGACAAGTCCTGATAGATCTGTGACGCGGCAAGTTCACGCTGGGAGTACTTTACTTCTGGCGTGCAGTCGCCTGTCTCAAACATGCGATTGCACGCCAACTCTCGCGGCGGACTCACCAAAGCGGTTGGCGCAGCTTTAAAGCCGATGGCCGCGGACTGTCCACTACTTCGGAGATTGAAGACATCGCGTTACGGTTGTGGCAGCCACCAGAGCGGAAAGTCTGCTTTCAGGGTTCCCACCTATTCTTTGAACGGCCGGAATGAGGGCGCAAAGCGGTCATTGCGTGCGGGCCGCGAGCGGCTCAGCAGAATTGCGTTGCCATCATCGTACTGTTGAAAGGAAACGAACTTTCAGCCCATCAATGTGAGTTCATGCTAAAACGCGACTTTCGAGCTCGATTGCGTTAACGGCACACCTCAACAGCTATTTTGCATCATCCTATCGAACCGTGCGAGCAGGCCGACCAGTTCTGATTGGCGGTGCGTATTGGTCTTGAGGAAGATGGACTTGAGGTGGAAGCGCACCGCTTCGCGGGAAATTCCCAGCGTGTGGCCTATTGCTTCCAGCGTCGGCTGCTCGGCAATAAGGCCAAGGACTTCCGCCTCGCGATTTGTGAGGCCGTAGGCATGCTTGAACAGGGCGACGTCAGCGTGTTCCCGCGACGTCAGTCGCGAGAACATCAGGACGACGCCTTCGAAGCCAAGCACGTCGCCACCCGAACGACGCACCGGAGCTGCCCGCGCGATTGCTACAGCAACTCCGCCGGCGGACCTCAGCACTACCGGATTTAGCACAGCCATCGGCCCATTTGCTGCCAGCAACGAGCATGCCTTGTTGATCAATGTTGCGAGGGATGCGCCATCGGGTGAGGCCACACTCGTGATCTTGCCAGCGACGAGGGTTATTGTCGCGCCAAACAGATCATCCGCGCAGCTGTTGATAAATAGGACC
>JARXAQ010000322.1 GCA_029865825.1 Rhizobium sp. | reverse complement strand
GCTCCAGGCCGTCGAATAGTACTTCAAGGCACCGGATGCGCTGTCGGAGCGCCTGATCATCGTCGTTGATCCGATGCTCGCCACCGGCAATTCATCGATTGCCGCCATCGACAAGCTGAAGGAACGCGGTGCGAAAAACATCCGCTTCCTCTGCCTGCTGGCGGCACCTGAAGGCATCAAGAATTTCCATGCCGTCCATCCGGACGTGCCGATCTTCACCGCCTCCATCGACAGCCACCTCAACGAGAAGGGTTACATCATGCCCGGCCTCGGCGATGCAGGCGACCGCATGTACGGAACGAAGTGATTTCTTAACCAGATCACAAGCTTTGACGGCCCGAAACGCGCGTTTCGGGCCGTTTTTTCGTGCTCGCACTCCAGTCGGCAAGGCCTGACTGCTACACTCGGCACAACCCAATCGAGGAGCGCCGATGTTCGCCCGCACGCTGTTCACCGTCCTGATGCTCGCCCTGTCGGCCAGCCAATGGCCGACGATCGCCCAGAAGGTCGAGGCCCTGCTTCACAAGGAAGCTCCGCCAGCCGAGGTGGACGTCAAACCGGTTTCCACCGGCTCGGGCCAGACGGTGCTCACCATGGGTCCTGGGGGCCATTATGCGGGTACCTTCAAGATGAACGGCAAGCCAATTGAAGCCATGGTCGATACGGGGGCCTCGCTGGTCGCGATCAACGTCTCGACGGCCCGGCGCCTCGGCTTCAGCCCCGCCTCGCTCGATTTCCGCTATGGCGTGAACACCGCAAACGGCTCGATCAAGGCAGCGCATGTCGTGCTCGACCGGATCGAGGTCGGCAACATTCGCGTGCGTGATGTCGATGCCTTCGTGCTGAGGGACGAGGCGCTCTCGTCGACACTGATCGGCATGAGTTTTCTGGAAAAGCTCAAGTCCTATTCCGCCGAGCAGCGCGTCATGCGCCTCGTGCAGTAGGCGCTACTCTGCGTCAATGCGCAGACCGATGGCCGGCGTCACTACGGGTTTGTCGCGGCTGATTCCGTAGCTCGCCAGGACCGTTTTGGCAGCCTCTTGCGCGGCAGCCTCGTCATTGGCCTGGACGAAGGCAATCGGCTCGCCCTTGCTGATGCGTGTGCCGAGAGGCTTGAAGCCGGAGAGCCCGACACCATGATCGATGCTGTCGCTCGGCCGTTGCCGCCCGCCGCCCAGTGTCACGACGGCGAGTCCGAGGGTGCGTGTGTCGCAGCTCGAAAGATACCCGTCTTCAACCGCCTCGACGGCGACCTCGACCTTGGCGCGGGGCAGGTAGTGCTCTGCTTTATCCATGAAATCCGCTGGTCCACCCAGTTCGTGCACCATCTGACCAAAGATTTCGGCCGCCCTGCCGGAGGCGATGGCGTCAACGCAGCGGGCGTGCGCGACGCTATGCTCCTTTTCAACACCGGCATTGATCAACATCTCAGCCCCTAAGGCGAGCGTCACCGCCTCAAGCCGCGTGCCGCCCTTAAGGCCTTTGAGGAAATCGACGGCGTTCTGCACCTCGATCGCGTTTCCGGCGCAATCGGCTAGCGGTTCGTTCATGTCGGTGAGGAGTGCAGTGGTCCGGACACCGGCGCCGTTGGCCACGCGCACCAGCGAGCGAGCCAGAGCTTCGGCATCCTCCGCCTTGGCCATGAACGCGCCATTGCCGACCTTGACGTCCAGCACCAGGCTTTCGAGCCCCGCGGCGAGTTTCTTCGACAGGATGGATGCTGTGATCAACGGAATGGATTCCACCGTCGCCGTCACGTCGCGGATCGCATAGAGCCGCTTGTCGGCCGGTGCGAGGTCTCCGGTCTGGCCGATGATCGCACAGCCGGCGCGATCGACCGCGCGGCGGAAGATGGCATTGTCAGGCATGACGTCATAGCCGGGGATCGACTGAAGCTTGTCCAGCGTGCCGCCGGTATGTCCGAGACCCCGCCCGGAAATCATCGGGACCGCCAGGCCACAGGCCGCCGCGATCGGCGCCAACATCAGCGAGACATTGTCCCCCACTCCGCCCGTGGAGTGTTTGTCGGCGATCGGCTTGCCGACATCAGACCAGGACAGGACCTCGCCGGAATCGCGCATTGCAAGCGTCAATGCCACGATTTCGTCGGGGGTCATGCCACGAAAGAAAACGGCCATGGCGAAAGCTGCGACCTGGCCTTCGGAAATCGTTTCGTTGGAAAGGCCTTCGATGAAGCTTGCGATCTCGACGGGCGACAACGCTTCGCCATCCCGCTTCCGACGAATGATCTCCTGCGGCAGCATGGTCAGTAGCCCGAAGCTGTGACGGGTGAACGCTCACCCGAAAGCACGGCCAGGATGTCGTCGAGCAGGCCGGACGCGCCGAAGCGGAAGGTGGAGGGCATCACCCAGTCCTCGCCCATGATCGTATCCGCGAGACGCAGGTAAAGTGCCGCGTCGGCAACGGTCGATATTCCGCCAGCGGGCTTGAACCCGACCTTTTTGCGGCTGTCCCGGATCGATTGCAGCATGATGTCGGCAGCTTCGAGGGTGGCGTTCACGCCCACCTTGCCGGTCGACGTCTTGACGAAGTCGGCACCCGCCGCGATCGCAAGATCGGATGCCTTGCGGATCAGCGCGACATCCTTGAGCTCGCCGGTTTCCAGGATCGTCTTCAGGATGGCATTGCCGCAGGCCGCTTTCACGGCCGAGACCATATCCGTCACCGCCTTGTCGTCACCGCTTGCAAGCGCGCGATACGGGATGACGAGGTCGATGTCGTCGGCGCCGTCGGCAACAGCATCGCGCGTTTCTGCGAGCACGTCTTCAATCTTCATGGTGCCGGAGGGGAAATTCACCACGGTCGCGATGCGGATCGGACTGTCCGGCCCAAGCAGCGTCCGCGCCTGCATCACGAAGCGCGGCCAGATGCAGATCGCAGCCGTCGGGCCATGGGCCGTCTGTGCCTTGCTGCAAAGGGCGACGATCTGCTCCGGTGTGCAGTCGTCCTTGAGATTGGTGAGGTCGAGAAGCGACAGCGCCTTGGTGGCGACCGCACGCAATTGTTGGTTATCCAATATCGTTTCCTCCGCCGATCATCCGTGTCAGGATGCGGGCAAGACGTTTGCCGCCGATCGGCGCCATGTCCTTGGTTTCTTCGTGGCTGAGTTCGCCACCGGTCATACCGGCCCCATAATTGGTGATCACGGACGCTGCGGCAACCCTCAGGCCGAAGAAGCGGGCGAGAATGACTTCCGGCACGGTCGACATGCCCACCGCATCGGCGCCCAGAATTCGTGCCATGCGGATCTCTGCCGGCGTTTCGAAGCTCGGCCCCGAGAACCACATGTAGACGCCCTGTGCGAGCTCGATGGCCTCGGCGGCGGCGGCGGCACGCATCGCGGCCGACAATTCGGCATCATAGGCGGACGTCATGCCGACGAAGCGCCCGTCACTGGCTTCGCCGATCAGCGGGTTCATGCCGGAATAATTAATGTGATCGGTGATCTGCATCACCGAGCCCGGGGCCATGTCTTCTCGAAGCGAACCGGCGGCATTGGTCAGGATCAGCGACTTGACCCCAAGCCCCATCAGCACCTCGATCGGCTTGCGCATCGCATTGGCGTCGCCGTGTTCGTAGTAATGCATCCGCCCGGCGAGCATGATCACGGGCGTATTGCCGAGATATCCGGCAACCAGTTCTCCCGCATGGCCGGACACGGCGCTGAGGGGAAAACCCGGCAGATCCGAATAGGGAACGCGCACGGCGTCGCGCACGTTTTCGACGAGTGAGCCGAGGCCCGACCCAAGCACGATGCCATAACGCGGCATCAGGCCGTTCAGCCGCTCGACCAGCAGATCGACAGCGGCCTTCATCCGAGGATCTCGGTCTTGAAACTGAACGGCAACAATTCGTCCATGGTGATGGTTTTTTGGACGCCCACCTCGTCGCAGAGATAGATTTTGGTATCGGCGCTGGCAAATTCCGAGATCTTCTGCCGGCAGCCACCGCAGGGCGGGCAGAGCGCCAGCTTCTCGGCAATGACCGCCATCTCGACGATTCGTTTGCCGCCACCCATGATCATACAGCCGATCGCGGTCGGTTCGGCGCACCAGCCCTGCGGAAAGGACAGGTTCTCAATATTCGCACCCGTATAGATGCGCCCGTCATCAGCACGGATGGCCGCGCCGACGGGAAACTTCGAATAGGGGGCATGGGCGAATGCCATGGCGCCGCGCGCCGCCTCGAAAAGGTCCCGAGCCATCATCAACGCTCCTTGGAGTAGGCGACGCCGCCCGCCTTGGGCGGATTGGCGGAGCCAATGAAGCCTGCCAGCAGGATGCAGGTCAGGATATAGGGCAGGGCCTGGAAAAGTTGCACCGGCACCTCGCCGATCCCGGGGATCGCCTTGCCCTGCATGAAGTTCGACAAGGCATCGAGGAAGCCGAACAGCAGGCAGGCGAACATGACGGGCACAGGTTTCCACTTGGCGAAGATCAGCGCGGCGAGCGCTATAAACCCCTTTCCTGCCGACATGTCCTTGATGAAGGCGGCCGACTGGGCGATGGCGAGATAGGTGCCGGCGATGCCGCAGAGAAGGCCCGCGACGAGCACGGCCCGGTAGCGCAGAAATGTCACCGAAATTCCGGCCGTATCCACGGCCCCCGGATTTTCCCCTACCGCCCGCAGGCGCAGTCCAAATCGGGTCCGGTACAGCACCCACCAGGAAATAGGAACAGCGAAAAACGCGAGATAGGTCAGGAAGTTGTTACCCGAGATCACGTTGGAATAGATCGGCCCGATAAAAGGGACCTCGCGCATCATGTCGGCACCCGGCAGGATGATCGGCGAGAAGCGACCCTCGCCGGAAACCTGCGGCGTGCGTCCGCCCTGGCCGAACCAGGCCTGACCGAGAACGACGGTCAACCCTGCAGCGACGAAGTTCAGCGCCACCCCGGAGACGATCTGGTTGCCGCGATTGGTGATCGAGGCAAAGCCGTGAATCAGCGAGAACACCAGCGAAACGGCGATGCCGCAGAAAAGCCCGAGCCAGGCCGAGCCGGTTAGATATGCTACGCAGGCTGCCGCGAAGGCCGCCGCCAGCATCTTGCCTTCCAGCCCGATGTCGAAGACGCCGGCCCGTTCGGAGTAGAGGCCGGCAAGCGCTGCCAGAATCAACGGGATCGACAGGCGGATCGTCGAGCCGAGGATGCTGATGAACATGTCGAAAATTTCCATGGTCTCGTCCTCAGGCTTTCGTCAGTTTTTGGTAAGCGCCCACGATCATCGGGCGGAACATGAATTCGAGCGCACCGGCAAACAGGATGACGAGACCCTGGATGACCACGATCATCTCACGGGTGATATTGGGCATGTCGAAGGAGAGCCAGGCCCCACCCTGGTAGAGGATGCCGAACAGAATGGCGGCGAGCAGGATGCCGACGGGATGATTGCGCCCCATCAGCGATACGGCAATTCCGACGAAGCCGGCGCCGCCGACAAATTCCACTTGCAGTCGGGCAGACGCCCCGAGCACCGGATTGAGCGCCATCATGCCGGCCAGACCGCCGGAGATCAGCATGGTGATCATCATGATCTTGACATAGGGGATGCCGGCATAGGCAGCCGCCGAGCGACTGATACCCAGCGTGCGCATCTCGTATCCGAGTTTGGTGCGCCAGATCAGCACCCAGACGACCACGCACATCACGAGCGCGATGATGAAGGAGACGTTGAATGGCGCAGGCCCGAGCTTGCCACCAAACATGGCGATCAGCCAGTCGAGCTTCGGCAATTGCCCACCTTCCAGGAAGGTCCGCGTTTCGGGAGCCATTTTGCCGGGCACGATCAGCACGTTGACGAGCAGGTAGACCATCAGCGCCGCGCCGATGAAGTTGAACATGATCGTGGTGATGACGATATGGCTGCCCCGCTTGGCCTGCAGCAACGCCGGAATAAAGGCCCAGGCGGCACCGAAGGCTGCAGCGGCCAAGATTGCAAACGGCATCGTCAGATACCACGGCAGGTAGTGGTCGAGCGCCAGTGCGGCCAGGGCAGCGCCGAGGCCGCCGACATAGGCCTGACCTTCCGAGCCGATATTGAAAAGACCGGCATGGTAGGCGACCGCCACCGATAGGCCGGTAAAGATGAAGCTCGTGGCGTAAAACAGCGTGAAGCCAATGCCTTCGCCACTCCCGAGAGCGCCTTCCACCATCAGTTTGAGCGCCTCCCAGGGGTTTTCTCCGATGATCCAGACAACAAGTCCGGAAACCAGAAAGGCCAAGGCGAGGTTGATCAGCGGCAGCAGCGCATAGTTGATCCAGTTGGGAAGGGGTACGGATGCAGTGCTCATCAAATCCTCAAGCGGCAATACCGGCCATCATCAGGCCGAGTGTCTGTTCACCGGTGTCCGGTGTCTTCTCACCGACGACCTTGCCGGCGAACATCACCAGGATTCGGTCTGACAGCGAGCGGATTTCGTCGAGTTCGACGGAAACGAGCAGCACGGCCTTGCCGGTGTCTCGCGTCTCGACGATCCGTTTGTGGATGAATTCGATCGCGCCGATATCCACACCGCGCGTCGGCTGGCCGACGATCAGCAGTCTCGGATCCCGTTCGATTTCGCGGGCAACGACGATCTTCTGCTGGTTGCCGCCAGAAAAATTCGCGGTCTTCAGCCGTGGGTTAGGTGGACGGATGTCGTATTTCTCGATCTCCGAGACCGCTGCTTTGCGCATGAGGTCGGGATTTAGGAACGGGCCTTTGCCATAGCGCTCGTCACGGTGATAGCCGAGAATCGCGTTCTGACTCTCCTCGAAGGGCAGAACGAGACCCATATGGTGCCGATCTTCCGGGATATGCGCGACGCCGATACCGCGCAGTTCTGCCGGATCGAGCCCCGCCACGTTTTTCCCCTCGATCCAGATCTCGCCGGAGGTCGGCTTGCGGATGCCCGTGATCGCTTCGAGCAATTCGCTCTGTCCGTTGCCGGCGACGCCGGCAATCCCGACGATCTCGCCGGCTCTCACGTCGAAGGAGACGTTGTCGACCATGACCACGCCCCTGTTGTCCTTGACCGTCAGGTTGCGCACGGACAAGAAAATCTCGCCGGGATTGGCGGGCTTCTTTTCGACATGCAGCAACACCCGGCGCCCGACCATCAGTTCCGCCAGTTCTTCCACCGTCGTTTCCGCGGTCTTGCGGGTCGCGACGATCTCGCCGCGGCGCATGACCGAGACCGTATCGGTGATCGCCATGATCTCGCGCAGCTTGTGCGTGATCAGGATCACCGTCTTGCCCTCGTCGCGCAGCACGCGCAGGATCTTGAACAGGTGATCGGCTTCTGCGGGCGTCAGCACGCCCGTCGGTTCGTCGAGGATCAGGATTTCGGCGCCGCGATACAGCGCTTTGAGGATTTCCACCCGCTGTTGCAACCCGACCGGCAATTCCTCGACCACAGCGTCTGGATCGACTTCCAGTTCGTAGTCCTGCTCGAGTTTCTTGAGGGAAGCCCGTGCCGCATCCGTGCCCTTGCCGAGCAAGGCGCCGCCCTCGGCGCCGAGCATCAGGTTTTCCAGCACGGTGAAATTTTCGACCAGCATGAAGTGCTGGTGCACCATCCCGATCCCCGAATGGATCGCTGCCTGGCTATCCTTGATAATCACAGGCGCGCCGTTGATCTGGATGGATCCTTGGTCGGCCTGGTAGAAGCCGTAGAGGATCGACATCAGGGTCGACTTGCCCGCGCCGTTTTCACCGATGATGCCGTGGATGGAGCCCTTGGCGACCGTGAGGTTGATATTCTTGTTCGCATGTACCGCACCGAATTTCTTGTCGATGCCGATCAGTTCGATCGCCGGTACCTGGCTCGTTGCAGTCATTCCGGTCCCCCAGACATAAAAAGGGCGCAGGACGACGGATAAGCCGTCCTGCGCCCGGATTTCCAATCACTTCGGGCAGGAATTGTCCGACATGTAATCATGCACCTTGACGGTGCCGGCGATGATGTCGGCCTTCGCCTTTTCGACGGCAGCCTTCATTTCCGGGGTGATCAGCTTGGCATTGTTGTCGTCGAGCGCATAGGCGACGCCGTCCTGGGCAACGCCGAGAACTTGCAGGCCAGGCGTGAACTTGTCGCCCTTGGAATCGGCATAGGCGTTGTAAACCGCGAGGTCGACGCGCTTGACCATCGAGGTCAGGACCGAGCCCGGATGCAGGTGGTTCTGGTTGGAATCCACGCCGACCGACAGCTTGCCGTTGTCGGCGGCCGTCTGCAGAACGCCGAGGCCGGTGGCGCC
>JARXAQ010000263.1 GCA_029865825.1 Rhizobium sp. | reverse complement strand
AGGCCGGCATGCATCTGCTCCTGCGCAAAATTCGCCTGACGCCAGCGGAAATAGCTGACGACCTCGGCGCCATGGGCAAGCGCTTCGAAGGTCCACAGCCGCACCATGCCGGGCTTCGGCACGGGGTTCCACGGCGCCCAGTTCACCGGACCCGGCTGCTGCTCCATCACCCAGAAGCGACCCTTGCCGACGGCGCGGTAGAGATCGTGGTGATAGGGTGCGATATCGGGATGCGAGGTCTCGGCCCAGCGATTGCGCTCTTCCTCGGTGAAGGGAAACTTCTCCACGAAACCGATCGGATAGCTGTCCCAGGAGGCAAGATCGAGATTGTCGCCCACCTTGAAGGGGTCGCAATCGGAGACGAAGCCCATGAAGTTATGGGTGATCCACCGGTCGGGTGAATGCTTGCGGATGATCTCGCACTGCATCTTGTCGTAGGCCGCAACCTGATCCGAATGGAAGCGCCAGAAATCGAGACGTGTTGCCGGGTTTGGCTCCGTCACCGTCAGGTTCGGCAGCGCCACCTCGTCGAAGCTCTTGAGCTCCATGGACCAGAACACCGAGCCCCAGGCTTCGTTCAGCTGGTCGGTCGACTGGTAGCGCAGCCGCAGCCAGCGCTTGAAACCCTTCAGGTCCTCGGGTCCCCAGGACACGGTCGTGTCATGGCAGCCATATTCGTTGTCCGTCTGCCAGCCGACCAGACCGGGATGGTGGCCGTAACGCTCGGCGACGATTTCGACGATGCGGGCGCTTTCCGTCCACCAGGTCTCGGAGGCGAACGTATAGTGGCGTCGTGAGCCGAAGCCACGCGGCCGGCCCTGCGCGTCATAGGGAATGATGTCGGGATGCTCGTCCACCAGCCATTTCGGCGGCGTGGCGGTCGGGGTCCCCATCACGATTTTCAGGCCAGCGGCATGAAGGATGTCCATCGCGCGGTCGAGCCAGGCGAAGTCGAATTCACCGCGGCGCGGCTCAAGCCTGGACCAGGCGAATTCGCCGATCCGCACGAAGGAAATGCCCAGCTCGCGCATACGGCGCGCATCGGTTTCCCACCGGCTTTGATCCCAGTGTTCCGGATAGTAGCAGACGCCAAGCATTATCGTGTGAGATCCCCGTTGATGACGGCCATGCCGTCCTTGTCGAACAGATGGCAGGCCTTGGCATTGATGCCGAGCTTGAGGGTGTCGCCGGGACGCTCCGTCGCCAGGCCATCGGCCTTGACGGCCAGCTCCGATCCATCCGCCAACGTGACGAAGAAAAGCGTTTCCGAACCGAGATATTCGGCAAACTTGACCTTGGATTCGATGACAACGTCACCCTTTCCAGTCGCATCCACATGCTCCGGACGCAGGCCGAAGGTCATGTCTCCACCTGTTACGGCGCGACCGTCCGTCGGCAAAGAAATCGACGCACCGGGAAGAGAAACGACGGCTGCCCCGCCATCGATGGTGACCTTCGCCTTGAGGAAATTCATCTTCGGCGAGCCGATGAAGCCGGCGACGAAGAGGTTGTTGGGGCGGTGATAAAGCTCAAGCGGCGAACCGACCTGCTCGATCTTGCCGGCCGACAACACGACGATCTTGTCGGCCATGGTCATGGCCTCGACCTGGTCATGGGTGACGTAGATCATCGTTGCCTTGAGGTCTTGATGCAGTTTGGAGAGTTCCGTGCGCATCTGGACGCGCAGCGCTGCATCGAGGTTAGACAGCGGCTCGTCGAACAGGAAGACTTCAGGATTGCGCACGATGGCGCGGCCGATAGCGACGCGCTGCCGCTGGCCGCCGGACAGCTGGCCCGGCTTGCGCTCCAACAAAGGCTCCAGTTGCAGCAACTTGGCGGCAACGGCGGTACGCTCTGTAATCATAGCCTTGGAATGACCGGTCATTTTGAGGCCAAAGCCGATGTTTTCCGAGACCGTCATATGTGGATAAAGTGCGTATGACTGGAAGACCATCGCCACCCCACGTTCCGAGGGCCCGATGCTGGTCATGTCCTTGCCGCCGATCGCAAGCGAACCCTCGGTGATCTCCTCGAGCCCGGCGATCATCCGCAGGAGCGTGGACTTGCCGCAGCCGGACGGGCCGACGAAGACGCAGAATTCGCCGTCCTTGACGTCGAGATCGACGCCTTTGATGACGCTGAGCGCGCCGAACTGTTTCTTGACGCCGCGAAGGCTCACGTCAGCCATGGGTCTTGCCTCCCTTTGAAGGAATGAGTTCGAGGAGTAGAGCGCTTTCGGGCTGCAACATCGGCAGCGGCAGACCGGACAGGCCGGCATGAACGAGATCGAAACTGACCTCACCCGACAGAAGCCTCTTCTGCCCCTCGGAAATACGGATGAAATTCGGTTCGGCCGGCAGGATCTTGGCGATCGTCCACTGCCCACCGATCTGGGTTACGCTGTCCGGCAGCTTGAGAGGTGCCGGCTGTTCGCCGACCATCTGAGGCCCCTGCGCCACGATCACGACAATGCGGTCGTCGCTGGCCGCACCCCAGACATAACGTCCGTCGAGCGGCTCCATACGGAAGCTCGCGCCCGGTGCATGGAAGAGGCTGCGCAGACGCTTGTAAGCCTCGATATAGACCTTCAGCTCGTCGCGCTCGTCGTCGGACAATTCCAAAGGATTGAGCTCGACGCCGAGGTGGTAGGCGAGCGCCACCAGGGCCCGGAAGGACAGGCTGTGGCGCCGGCCGGTCTGGTGGTTCGGCGAGGCCGAGATATGGCTGCCGAGGATTTCCGGCGGTACGAAGACGGAAGCGCCTCGCTGGATTTCCAGCCGCTCAAATGCATCAGTGCAATCCGATGTCCAGACGCGATGGGTCCGGGCAAGCGCGCCATAGTCGATGCGCCCTCCGCCGGAGGCACAGCTTTCAATCTCGACACCAGGATGGGCGGCGCGGACCCGGTCCATCAAGGCATACACCGCCCGTGTCTGGGCAGAGGTTTTCGCCTTGCCGTCGCGACCGGCCGCATGGGTGAGATCCCGGTTCATGTCCCACTTGACGTAGGAAACCGCGTGGTCGGAAAGCACCGCGTCGATCTTGCCGAAGAGGTAGTCGGAGACCTCGGGACGCGTCAGATCGAGCACCAGCTGGGTGCGCGATTCGAGAATCGGTCGGCCCTCGATCGTCAGAGCCCAGTCCGGGTGCGCCTTGTAGAGTTCGGAAACAGGATTGACCATTTCCGGTTCGAACCAGATGCCGAACTGCATGCCGAGGCCGGTGACATGATCCACCAGCGGCTTCAGGCCCTCTGGATATTTGCGCGGATCGATATCCCAGTCGCCGAGGCTCGTCGTGTCATTGTCGCGCTTGCCGAACCAGCCGTCGTCGAGCACGAAGCGCTCGATGCCAAGCTCGGCAGCCGCCGTCGCCTGAGCCTTGAGCGAGTCCATCTTGTGGTCGAAGTAATTGCCTTCCCAGGTGTTGAGCGTGACGGGACGCGGGCTCATCTGCCCACCGGGCCAAGTGGTTAGTTCTTCGCGCACGAAGGCATGGAAATCTTCCGAATCGGCACCGACATAGGCGATCGGGCTCTCATAGCTTTCGCCGGGTCTCAAGATGATCTCGCCAGGCTCGAAGAGCTCACCGAGATGCACGAGGCGCTGACCGTCATCGGTCCGGTCGATCACCATCTGATGGTTGCCACTGAAGCCGAGTGTCACGCCGAAGATCTGGGTCTCGCTCTCGATGAACAGCATCGGGAAACGGTCGTGCGAGGTGCGGCCACGGCGGTTTTCCTGGATCCAGGTGCCATTGCCGAGAAGCTCGCGGCGCGTCTGGAATTCACGGCCCCAGATTCCGGTGAAGCTCATCACCTGCAGGTCGCCTGATGGCGCCAGGAAGGTGCCGGCCATGCAGCGATCCAGCTGGTAGTCTCCATGCCCGGTATTGGTGAGCGCGGTGGCCATGGAAATCAGGCCTGATGCGTGGGCTGTCAGCGAGATGACAAGCGTTAGACCCGCAACAGCATCCACTCCGGTCAACACTGTATGGTTGCCATCTCGGCCAACGGTCCAACCGCAAAACTGTGCGACGAAGTCGCGGCCGTTCCGATGCCCGGCAATAGCCGGCCAGCCAAAATACCCCATACCGCCGGTCGGCAGCAGCACGGCAGAGGGCACCGCCACGTCCATGCCGTTGACGCGGCTGGAGCGTTCGATGTCGAACAGCGGATCGGCTGACGCAGGCTCGGCGCCGAAGGACAGGATTTCTGGCATGCCGAGCTCTGGCAGACGCAAGCTCAGAGCCAGTTGGCCGGAATCAATGGTGATAATCTCGCTCATCCCTTGGTCGCTCCAAGTGTCAGGCCGGCAATGAAGTGCTTTTGCATCAGGAAGAACATGGCGACCGGCGGCAGCGCCGCGACGATCGAGCCGGCGGAGACCAGGTGCCACGCGGCAACCCACTGGCCGTTCAACGAATAGAGGCCGGCCGTCACCGGCATAGCATGCTGGCCCTGCACCAAGACCGTCGCCCAGAAGTAGTCGTTCCAGACGAAAGTGAAGACAAGGACGGACAGAGCCGCAATCGCCGGCCGCATCAAGGGCAGCACGATGTAGCGGAAGATCCGCCATTCCGAGACGCCTTCGACACGGGCTGATTCGATCAACGCAAAGGGCAGGCCCTTGATGAAATTGCGCATGAACAGCGTGCAGAAGCCTGTCTGGAAGGCGACATGGAAGAGGACGAGGCCAAGCGTGGTGTCATAGAGCCCGGCACGAAGCGTCAGGTCACGCACGGGCACCAACAGAATCTGGAACGGAATGAAATTGCCGGCCACGAACAGGAAGAACAGAACAAGGCTGCCCTTGAACTTATAGACGGCGAGCGCAAAGCCGGTGAGGCAGGAGAGCGCGACCGCCCCGATGACGGTCGGGATCGTCACCTTGAAGGAGTTCAGGATGTAGAGCCCGATCGGCGAATCCCGGAAGACAGCGGTGTAGTTCTCGATCCCGGCAAAACCGGAGGGAATGCCGAAATAGTTGCCGGCGGCGAGATCGCTCGCCGGGCGAACCGAGGTGAGAGCGACCCCGATCAGCGGTAAGAGCCAAAGCACGAGAGCAATCGGCAACAGCACCTGATAACCGGTGCGGACGAGGGGGGAGGCCTTCTGGATAGGAGTGGGGAACATCAGGCGTTCCTTTCCTGGGACAGCATGCGAACGATGAACACCGAGATGAAGATCATCATGATGAGGAAGAGGACGACGGCGATGGCCGCGCCATAACCCATGCGGAAGCCATATTCGGAGAGCGCCTGCTCATACATGAAGTAGGAGAGAACAGAGCTCGATCCGTAGGGGCCACCGGCGGTCATGATCGACACGAGGTCGAAGGAGCGCAGCGAACCAATCACCGTCACCACCATGGCGATGAAAGTGGCGGGCGCCAGCTGCGGCAGGATCACGTACCAGAGGAGTTTGAGCCCCTTGGCGCCATCCATGCGAGCGGCTTCCACCTGTTCCGGATTGATGTTGTTGAGACCCGTCAGATAGAGGATCATGCAATAGGCCGTCTGCGGCCAGAGACCCGCGACGATAATGCCGTAGGTGACGAAACGCTCGTCGGCGAGGATGGCGATCTGCTCACCCGTCAGCCATTCGAGGATCTTCGAAAACAGCCCGAAATCCGGCGCATAGAACCAGGTGAACATCAGGCCGACAACGACCTGGCTGATCACGAAGGGGAAGAAGAACAGCGACTTGTAGAGCCGAATGCCCGGAACGGTTTGGTTGAGGAAGAGGGCAACCGCAAGGCCTGCAGGGATCGACAGCAGATAGAGAACGAGCCAGATCAGGTTGTTCTTCAGCGACGTGTAGAAGGTGTCGTCGTCGAGGAGTTCGACATAATTGGCCATGCCAATCCAGGTGCTGGCGCCGAGACCGTCCCAGTCGTGGAAACTGATCCAGATCGATTGGAAGATCGGCACCAGGACATAGATCAGGAACATGATGACGCCCGGGGCCAGGAACAGTGCGGGCGCGAGCTTCTGCTGGTTGCGCTTCCAGTAGCCGGACGAGGGGGAGACGGCGTTGTTCACGGCGACACCTTTGGAAAAGTTTCGGGAACGGCAACCGGATGCCACGGTCCATCAAGAACCACGGCACCCGGCGCAGGGAGCTTCTTAAAGCTTACTTGTAGACGCGGGCGCGCACCTTCTCGAGACGCTCCAGAATGGCATCAAGCTTGTCGGGCTTGACCATGAATTCCTGGAAGCCTTCCATGCCGGCCTTGGCCATTTCGGCATTGGCATCGCGGTCATAGAACTGCGCGAGTGCATGAGCATTCGACAGCATTTCGAAACCGGCACTGAGGAATGGATCTGCCGGCTTTTCGGCCTTGTTGTTGACCGGCAGCTGGCCGAGCGTCGCGTTCATCTTCGTCTGGGCTTCTGGCGAAGCGAGGTAGGCGAGGAACTTCTTCGCATCTTCCTTGTTCTTCGCGCCCGACGGAATGTGGAAAGTGTCGGTCGGCGCTTCTTCCGAGACGGGGATACCGGGGGTGATTTCCGGGAACGGCAGGAAGCCGATCTGCTCTTCCTTCAGGCCGCCGTCCTTCATTGTGGCAACGGCGAAGTTGCCCATCAGATACATGGCGGCCTTGCCCTGCACCATCTGCGGAATGGCGTCCTGCCAGTCAATGGCGGCATGGTTCGCGATGAAGTAGTCCGCCTTCACCAACTCGCCCCACTTTTCAAACACGGCCTTCACGCGCGGATCGGTATAGGGAACCTTGCCGGAGGTGAGCTCCATATGGAATTCGTAGCCGTTGACGCGCAGGTCGAGATAATCGAACCAGCCGGCGGTCGGCCACAGCGCCTTGGTGCCGATGGTGATCGGCGCGATGCCGGCAGCCTTCAGCTTTTCGCAAGCCGCCAGGAATTCGGCCCATGTCTTCGGCGGCGTGATGCCCTGCTCGGCGAAGATGTCCTTACGGTAGTAGATGCCCCACTGGTAGTAGGTATAGGGAACGCCCCACTTCTTGCCGTCGATGGTCATCGAGGCGGAAGCCGACTTCAGCTGGTCGTTGAGGCCATTGGCTTCCCAGACATCCGAGACGTCTTCGAACAGGCCGGCCTTGACGAAGGGCTCCATGCGGTTGCCGGCATACCAGGCCGCGACATCAGGTGCGTCGGCGGTGAGGAAGTTGCGGATGGCCGACTTGTAGCCTTCGTGGTCGAAATTGTTCCACTTGACCGTGATGCCGGGATTGGCGGCCTGGAAGTCTGCGATCAGCTCTTCCATGGCCTTCTTCGGCGCCGGGTCGGAATGGTCGGAATTGAGAATGATCTCACCGGCAAACGCGGTGGACGAAAAAAGCGCAGCGCTCAGGACGAGCCCGCTCAGGCTATTGAAAAGGGTCATGTTTTCCTCCCTATGACCGGCATGCATCGAGTATGCGCAGCTCACCGTCCCGGATCCCACCGGGCATGAACAGATAAGCTCGCCTTGATCATCCGATTCAAACCCGTAATAATCTACCGACATTTAGCCAATCTTCTCCGGGATCCTAAGCTTGGAACCACTAGAGCCACTGCTTCGCGACGAATCCGTGCCCGTACATCCCGAGCACGATCCCCGCCATCCGCTGGTCATCTTTGGCGATCACCGCTTCTGCGCGGGCGAAAGCATAACGGTTCATAAGATGGCCGGGCCTCACATGCACAGCCAGATCGAGCTGAATTTTGTGCTGTCAGGCGCCATGACCTACTGGTTCGACGGGCGCGAATTGACGGTCGACGAAGGCCGGCTCTGCCTCTTCTGGGGCATGATTCCCCACCAGGTCATCGACGTGCGGGAGGGCACGCAGTTCATTTGCCTCTATGTGCCCATGTCCGTGTTCCTCGGCCTTGCCAATCTCAACAGGTTCCGCGACGCCGTCTTCCGTGGCGCCATGATCGAGGCACTGCATATTCGCCCCTATGACAGGGATATCTTCGAGCGCTGGCGTCAGGAACTGCTCGCAGGTGACCCGGACCTGATGGAAATCGTCCGCAACGAGTTGACGGCACGTGTCCTTCGGGTTGAACGGGAGGGATGGCGGGACCTGCGCGAGGAAGGCTCGGCAATCGCCAATTTCAGCGCCAATGAAAGCGAGCGGGTCGAACATATCGAGCGCATGCTGCGCTTCATCGCCGAACATGCGCTGGAAGAGATCTCGGCGGAAGATGTCGGGCGCGACGTGGGGCTGCACCCGAACTATGCCATGGCGATCTTCAAGCGGGCCGTCGGCCATACGATCAACCAGGCAATCGTGCGGCATCGTCTCGACACCGCCCAGTCACTGCTGATTTCAACCGACCTGTCGATCACCGATGTCGCCTTCGAGAGTGGCTTCGGCTCCGCCTCTCGCTTCTACGAGGCTTTCGGCGACCGCTTCCGGGAGAAACCGACGGCCTTCAGGCGCCGCATGCGTTCCAAGGGAACCCCGGCAGCAGCATGATCTCGACAACGGGTGCCATCGCCTGCCTTTCAGCCTTCGACAATACGCTTCAACTCCGGCATAGCGATCCCGGGGCACCAATCCATAAAGCCGACAAACCGTCGCTGGATTTTCTCCGCGTGATTGCCAGCGATATCGCTCAATCGGTGCTGGAGATAGGGATTGCGGAACCGCGCAAGCGTTGTCTCGACGTAAGCCCGCGCCTGGTCGCCGAGGCCATGGCTGTCGAAGCCGGGGATCACCTCGTTCTCATAGATCCCGTTGAGATAGTCCGCGATGGCATTGTCCTGAAGGATTTCCCGCACGGTTTCTCCGGCATCGCGGCCGTCCTTCAACCAGCGCTCGGCAAGCAGGGTATGCCCGAGATTGAGGATATGCAGCTTCAGCTTTTCATAGGGCGTCAGGTCCGGCACAAGAAGGATCGCCGGATGCGTGCAAGGCACGACCAGACCCGGCTGCTGCTCGATCGCCCAGAGCGCATAAGGCTCTGCAATCGCGCCGGCCGGCTCGATCGGCTCCGAAACGATCCGATCGACGAGCGAGTTCGCCCAGACCACATCAGATGAAAGCCAAGCTTCGAAGTCAGCACCGACACTCTGCTCAGCGGCCAACCGCAGGACGATCGCCTTCAGAACGTCCCCGTTGCGAGAAATGAGTTCGCAAGGAAGGATGGTGAGTGGACGACCGCCGGCCTGATGGCGGGCGATCAGAAGCGCAAGCAGCTTCATCGGGAAGGATTTTGGCACACCCTGCAAGCCATCCTGTTCGGCGAGTGCATAGCCCCTGTCTCCGGTGTTCGAGAGAACCACCTCGGCCTCCTCGACAAAGACGCGGCGAACCTCATCCCAATCGGTCGCGGTCGAGAGCGCGCGGCGGACGCTCCGGACCCTAACCTCACGCTCGACAGGTGCATTGTCCTCTATGCCCCTGATTATGACAGGAAACCCATCCGCAGCTGCGAACGCGCCCACCCGTGTCGCACGGCCAGGATCTCCGCTGGTCTGGACGATGGTAATCGGTCCGATCGCCTGCCCCTGATCGAGCGCTTCACTAACAAAAAGATCCGCATGGGCCTGAAGGAAACGGCTGGTGCCGAATTGCAGGATCGGTGTTTTCATCGCTCAGGCAGCCTCTTGGATGGATTGCAGCAGGGTTTCGCGCGCCGACTTCAAATGCTTTCGGCATGCCCTCTCGATCTGCACCGGATCGCGGGCAAACAAGGCGTGGATATAGTCGAGGTGCTCCTCGAGAGCCCGGGCGTTGCGCTCACGCGCATTGGTCTTGTTCCACTGGTAGTGATAGTGGAAGACAATCGCGATGATGTCGTAGAAATCGATTATGAAACGGTTGCTTGAGGCCCGTTGCACCAGGAGATGGAAGCGCTCGTCGAGCTCGGAGAATTCGGTATAGCGGTTGTCGATATCGGCGAGCAGTTCGTGGTGCTGCGCCTCGACTTCGCGAAGTTCTACCCAAGCGGGATGATCCTCTGCCAGATGGGCGAAGCCAGTCGCCGAGCGCAACTCGAACATCTCGCGCACTTCCGTCAGCTCCAGCGCGAACTCCCGGGTAAAGCCCTTCAGAACCCAATGGCTGTTGGGACGCTTCTCGATCAACCCGAACCGGCTGAAGCGAATGAGGAATTCGCGCACACTTGTTGTGCCGATGCCGATCTCGCGGGCGAGTTCGAGCTCGTTGATCTGCATGCCGGGCTGCGCCCCGCCTGCCAGAATCCGCCGCATAAAGCTGCGTTCGATGATCTCGGACAGCGAATCCGTCTCTTCCGCGGGAAAGTAATCGCCCTTCTTCGGCCGTCGCAACACGGTCTTCGACCGCTTGTCCCAGGTGATCAGGCCAACCTCCCCGAGGCGCGTCAAGACGGCACGCACGGTGGTCCGGCTGACGCCGAGAATGCCCCCCAACTCCGGCTCGGATGGCAGCGTATCGGTATCCTCGATCAGCTTCAGCGTTCGGTTATAGGCGTCCTTGAAGACGGTGTTCTGTTTGGCCATGGGTCTGCCGCGGTTACCAATGTTGTCCCTGCGCAAGGGGCTCCTGTCGCTGTATCCTCGATCACGGAGAAAGAGAACACGCTGCGAAAAGAACAGGATAGATCGTTATTTGCTTGTTTAGCCACTTCCTCCGGACGCCCGTTTGAACGGTTTCGCCTTTTGTCGCCATCATACCCATTGACGAGCAACTGTCTATTGCCGATAAAAGACAAAAGCAGACGTACCGGACATCGATCCGGTCGCAAGGGAGAGAGACCGGGTGAGTAAGCAAGCCTGCATTCTGTTGTCGCCTGAAGACAATGTCGCCGTAACCACCGTCGCCATCGAGGCAGGTCACGTGCTGCCGGGTGGGGCAACCTCCACTAGCCGGATAGACCAGGGACACAAGGTTGCAGTGCGCGCGATCCGCCGGGGTGAACCCGTGGTAAAGTATGCCCAGGCGATTGGCCGCGCGACGATGGACATCGCAGCCGGTGAACACGTTCACTCCCACAATCTCGCTTTCGATGAAGACCGTCTATCCGTTTCCGGTCTTGCTCAGCCGGAAGGGGCAACCGAGAGTGACAAGCAGCGCACCTTCATGGGCTATCGCCGCGCCGACGGCCGCGCCGCAACCCGCAACTATATCGGCATCATTGCCAGCGTGAACTGTTCAACCACCGTCTGTCGGGCCATTGCCGAAGCTGCAAACCGCACCATCCTGCCCCATTACGAGGGCATCGACGGCTTTGTGCCGATCGTGCATGACCAGGGTTGCGGCATGAGCTCCACCGGCGACGGCATGCGCACGCTGCACAGAACCTTAGCCGGCTACACGCGTCATGTGAATTTTGGCGGGGTCTTGATGGTCGGCCTCGGCTGCGAGGTCAATCAGCTGACCCTCTATGGCCAAGCCGGCGCCGGTGCGGGGAAACGCCACTTCAACATCCAGGATGCCGGCGGCTCCCGCCGCGCCGTGGAAAACGCCCTGTCGATCCTCAAGGAAATCGCAGCCGAAGTCGGCACCGCGCGCCGCGAACCCATTTCCGTCAGCGAGATTATCGTCGGCCTGCAGTGCGGCGGGTCCGACGGTCTCTCCGGTATCACCGCTAATCCGGCCCTCGGCGTGGCAGTTGACCTGTTGGCAGGTGCCGGCGGCACGGCCATCTTGTCGGAAACCTCCGAGATTTACGGCGCCGAACATCTGCTGCGCAGCCGCGCCGTCAACGAAGACGTGGCCGTCAAGCTCGACGGCTTGATCTCCTGGTGGGAGGCCTATGTCGCCCTGCACGGCGCATCGCTCGACAACAACCCCTCGCCCGGCAACAAGAAGGGTGGCCTTACAACCATTCTCGAAAAGTCGCTCGGGGCGGTCGCCAAGGGCGGGCGCTCGCCGCTGACCGCCGTCTACAACTATGCAGAACGGGTCACGGAACACGGCCTCGTCTTCATGGACACCCCCGGCTACGACCCGGTCTCGGCCACTGGCCAGGTCGCGGGCGGCGCGAACGTCATTGCCTTCACGACAGGCCGCGGCTCCTGCTTCGGCTCGCGCCCGGTGCCGTCGATCAAACTCACCAGCAACACGGCCCTCTACCGCTCGATGGAAGAGGACATGGACATCGACTGTGGCGTCATCGCCAGTGGCGACGCCTCCGTCTCCGGCCTCGGCCGCGAGATCTTCGATCTGATTATCGAAACTGCCTCGGGCGAGAAGACCAAGAGCGAACTCTTCGGCTACGGCGACAATGAATTCGTGCCATGGCACCTCGGTGCAACGCTCTAATCGACGAAACGACACGGAATTTGACACGATGAAGACCAGACGTATCGGCAAGACGGACCTTGAGGTCACCGAATACAGCTTCGGCACGGCGCCGCTCGGCGGGCTCTATCGTCCCTGCCCGCGCGACGCCGCCATGGCGACCCTGCAGTCAGCCTGGGACCACGGCATCCGCTATTTCGACACAGCCCCGCATTACGGTTTCGGCCAGGCCGAACGTTATGTCGGCGATTTCCTGCGCGACAAGCCGGAGGGCAGCTATGTGCTCTCGACCAAGGTGGGTCGGCTGCTGCAGCCCGTGCCGAAAGACCAGATCCCCAATGTCGGCTTCGTCGACCCGCTGTCGTTCAAGCTGGTCTATGACTACAGCTATGACGGCATCATGCGCTCGGTCGACTTCAGCTATGCCCGCCTCGGCCTGAACCGCATCGATATTCTCTACGTGCATGACATCGGCGTTTATACCCACGGACGCGAGGTCAACGACCGTTATGTCAAACAGCTGCGCGACGGCGGTTACCGCGCCCTGCAGGAGCTGAAATCCTCCGGCGCCATCAAGGCCTTCGGTCTTGGCGTGAACGAAGTGCCCGCCTGCCTCGACATGATGGCGGATATCGACATCGACGTGATCCTGATGGCTGGCCGCTATTCGCTGCTCGACCGCTCTGCCGTCGACGAGCTGCTGCCGCTTTGCGAGAAGCGCGGCACCTCGATCACGGCCGGCGGCGTCTTCAATTCCGGCATCCTGGCGACAGGTGCCGTGCCCGGCTCCCATTTCGACTATACCCCGGCGACGGAAGAGATCCTCGGCAAGGTGCGGGCGATGGAAGCCGTGGCCGCTCAGGCCGGCAAGCCGCTGGCCCAGTTTGCCCTGCAGTTTCCGCTGCACCATCCGGCAGTCGCCTCTGTCATCATCGGTACGGCAAGGCCGGAGAGCCTCAACCGCAACATGGCGCTCACCCACGAAGAGCTGCCGGCCTCTGCCTTCGCCCCTTTCGAGCCCCACACGCTGGTCGCACCGCCGCTCGGCGATGCGCCGGTCCGGGAATAGGAGCGCACCATGCTGAAGGGCATTCACCCGCTACTCGGACCCGAACTGCTCCATGCGATCGCCACCATGGGCCATGGCGATGAGATCGTGATCGCTGACGGCAATTTTCCGGCCAGCACGATCGGACCGCCGGTGGTGCGTGCGGATGGCATGGGCGCTGTCGAAATCCTGGAGGCGATCCTCGCCCACATGCCGCTCGACCAGTTCACCGACCAGTCCGCTTGGCACATGCAGGTCGTCGGTGACCCGACCGCAAAACCCGAGATCTGCCAGGAGTTCCAGGCAACGATCACGCGGCTTGCCGGGAAGTTCGAACTGGCCTCGCTGGAGCGCTTCGCCTTCTATGAGCGGGCAGCAGAGGCGGCCTATATCGTCGCGACAACCGAGCTTCGCATCTATGGAAACGTCATCCTGAAGAAGGGCGTCGTCTATCCGGAGGAGGTCCATCGGGTCTGAGGAGGACCGGTGGAAAAGCCTAAGAAAACAAAAGGGCAAGGCTGGATGGGAGTCCATTTTTGGTCACTTGCATTCTCCAGATTGCTGGAGTAGCTTGCCTCGATAAAATGTTTTTTATCGATAAAGATCATCCCGGTTGCGTTCTGCGGGTTGGTCTCACCGGAGGAACAGGACGCGTTGAGAGGAGAACCCACATGACCATTCTGAAGAGCATGACGCGCCGCGCCCTTATGGGGATCGCTGGTGCCGCAATGATGACCTCGATGATGCCGGCTGCCGGTTTCGCCCAGGACGTCACCATCCCGATCATCGTCAAGGACACCACGTCCTTCTATTGGCAGATCGTGCTCGCTGGCGCCCGCGCCGCCGGCAAGGATCTCGGCGTCAGCGTTCCGGAACTCGGCGCTCAGTCGGAATCCGACATCAACGGCCAGATCAGCATTCTCGAAAACGCCGTCGCTGGTAAGCCGGCTGCCGTCGTCATCTCGCCGACGGAGTTTAAGGCACTCGGCAAGCCAGTTGACGAAGCTGCCAAGTCGGTCCCGATCATCGGCATCGATTCCAGCGCCGACTCGAAGGCCTTCACCTCGTTCTTGACCACTGACAACGTTCAGGGCGGCCGCATCGCCGCTGATGGTCTCGCCGCTGCCATCAAGGCTGCAACCGGCAAGGAAGAAGGCGAAATCGCCATCATCACCAGCCTGCCGGGCGTCGGCTCTCTCGATCAGCGCCATGAAGGCTTCATGGAGCAGATCAAGGCCAAGTATCCGGGTCTGACCGTCGTTGCTGACAAGTATGCAGACGGCCAGGCGACCACCGGTCTCAACATGATGACCGACCTGATCACCGCCAACCCGAACCTCGTCGGCGTCTTCGCCTCCAACCTGATCATGGCACAGGGCGTCGGCCAGGCCATCGCCGAGAACAAGCTCGGCGACAAGATCAAGGTCATCGGCTTCGATTCGGACGAGAAGACGGTCGGCTTCCTCAAGGAAGGCGTACTCGCTGGTCTCGTTGTCCAGGATCCCTACCGCATGGGTTATGATGGCGTGAAGACGGCGCTTGCCGTCTCCAAGGGCGAAAAGGTGGAAACCTTTGTCGACACCGGCGCCAACCTCGTGACCCAGGCCAACATGGCAGAACCCAAGATCGATGCCCTTCTGAACCCGAAGGTCAACTGATCTGACGATGTCACGCGCGGTGAAAAACTCCGCGCGTGGCTGACCAGGGAACGGCACTCGGATCGGACTACCCGATCCGAGATGTCCGCTGTCGCGGAGGATGAACATGACTGCACTGCACGATCTGAGCCACCGGCATGATGGCCAACCGGAATATCTGGCGACGGACAGGATTCCGCCGGGGACACCCATCCTCGAACTCGTCGGCCTGCAGAAAAAATACGGTGCCGTGGAGGCGCTCAAGCCCGCGACAATCAGCTTCCTCGCCGGTGAGATTCACGCCATTGTCGGCGAAAACGGTGCGGGAAAGTCTACACTGATCAAGCTCCTGACCGGGGTCATCCCTCGCACCTCCGGCGAGATCCGCTGGTGCGGCAAGAATGTTGCCCTGGCGACGCCCAACGAGGCTATCAATCGCGGCATCAACGCCGTCCACCAAGAAGTCGTGCTCTGCCCGCATCTCTCGGTCGCGGCCAACATGTTTCTTGGCGACGAAATGTCGTCCGGCGGCATCATGCGCAAGGGCGCCATGACCGTTGCGGCTCAGAATGTGCTAGATGATCTCGGCTTCAACCTTCCGGCAGCCGAAACACTCGGCAACCTCACGATCGGTCAGCAGCAGCTGGTCGCAACCGCTCGGGCTGCCATGCGCGGCATCCGTTTTCTCATCTTTGACGAGCCCACCGCCTATCTCACACGCCAGGAATCCGCCCAGCTTTTCCGGCTCATCCGAAGGCTGCAATCCGAAGGCGTGACGATCGTTTATATCAGCCATCGCATGGAAGAAGTGTTCGAACTCGCCGACCGCGTCTCAGTCCTGCGCGACGGAACGCATGTCGGCACGCGCCTGATCGGCGAAACCAACGATGCCGAGCTGATTTCCCTGATGATCAACCGGTCGATCGAGCAGATCTATCACAAGGAAAAGCTGGCGATCGGCGCGACCATTCTGGAAGCGAAGGGCCTGTCCGGTCCAGGCTTCAACGATGTCTCCCTGTCCGTGCGTTCCGGCGAAATCGTCGGCCTTTATGGCCTGATCGGCGCCGGGCGCAGCGAATTTGCCCTCGGTCTTTATGGACGCCACAAGCTGACAGGCGGCGAAGTCTTCTGGGACGGCAAGAAAGTCGTCATCGACAACGAGCGCAAGGCTATGGACCTCGGCATCGCGCTGGCGCCCGAAAGCCGGCGCGATCAGGGTCTCTGCCTCAACCTGCCGATCGGCCTCAACATCAACCTGCCGATCTTCGACCGGCTGAGCCGCGGTCTGACGATCAACGGCAGCAGAGAGCGGGCCAATGCCGACAAGCAGATCAACGACCTGAAGATCAAGACTCCAACCCGCGCCGTGCTCGCATCGGCCATGTCCGGCGGCAACCAGCAAAAGATCGTCATCGGCAAGTGGCTGAGCCATGGCGCCCGGCTGTTCATCTTCGACGAGCCGACCGTCGGCGTCGACGTCGGCACGAAGGCGGAAATCTACCGGCTGTTCGCCGAACTTCTCAAGCAGGGCGCGGGCATCATCCTGATCTCCTCCTACCTGCCTGAGGTCTATGAGCTCTCCGACCGTCTGCATGTCTTCCGACAAGGCAGACTGGTCGCGAGCCACGACTATCGCGGCGCATCACACGAAGACGTTCTGACGGAAGCCATCGGCTGAGCCGAAAGCGCCAAACCGAACCAGAAGAAAAAAGACTA
>JARXAQ010000264.1 GCA_029865825.1 Rhizobium sp. | reverse complement strand
CGTGATCATTGCCATAAACCAGCCGCCGGATAGAAGCGTGGTATGCAGCGACGTCGAAGTGAGCATTAGAATGAAAATCATATTGATGGAAAGAAATGCCGGTAGGCTGATTTTGCACATTATTAGGGTTGCGACACTGATTGCTACAGCTGCAAGAGCGCCGGCTAGAAACAGACCTGGGACGCCGAAATTGGCATATTCTTCCATGAAATGTGCAGCATTTTTATTGCCGAGAATGCCTTGAGCTGCTCGTTCGGGGAACTGGATGGCGTAGACAAGGCGTGCGTTCTGCTGGAATTTGCAACCGATTATCGGGGCAAGAAACCGGTATCCGCAGCCCCATTTAAATGTCACTGTCGCCGGAAAGATTTCGAACCATTCTGCAACGACCTGACCGGGAACCATGAACGCGCGTCTGACAAACGAACCCGCAAGTTTTTCCACTGTGGGAGCCATTGCTGCGGCCCCACTGTTCTCGAGTGCCGACGTTAAGATGCCATCTTCAGGCGCCGGTGCCGCTTTACCTTGCTCAGGTGCCGGTACCGCTACACCTTGCTCAATCGACGTTTCCGCGGTCACTTGACAGCCAGGATCCGACATACTGCTGGAAAACTTGCACGCTGTATTGGCGGCTGGATTTGTAACAACCATCACAGCGTAGATAATGATAACAGCCGGGGCTAAAAGCATCGCTGCCAGAAGAGCTCGTCTGGTTAATACGCAATAGAGAACAATCGGAAATGTGGCGAAAATAACGTGGCCTTTTGTTATGGTCAGAAGCCCCAAGGATGCTGTGAGGAGGAAGACTAGAAATACTGGTTTAAGTCTATTCGTATGTAAAAAATATATGATGATAGCTGGTCCAATTGACCGGGTCACAAGTGTCGGAATGTAGGATTCAGGAAAGCCGGATTTTGATATGTCGGTTCTTATCTTGGTTATGGCGTAGTATTCGTTCGCCCGAATTGCATCCACCAAAGGTATGTTGCCGAGCAATATGAAATAGATTGCGATCAGCGCGATTGGAACTGCTAACAATATCCAGTCATACCTACCAAAGTCTATACGATTGGATGCAGAATGATTAATTGGTGCGAAGCGATCAACGATGACAAGCAGGGCAGTGATAGCCGCGCCAAAGCCCAGGAAATGCGTTAGGAAATACTCATGCCGCACATGGTCGCCAATTGAAAGTGCGACAATCCAAACGATGGCCATCAACATCAGATATAATGCTGAGAGGAGTAAGAGCCGTGAGCGAATGTCTGCCCTCATTTAGATAGCCTTGTGCGCCTGTAATTCAATAGAGTGAAATCAGCCCGTTGACATTCTGACACGTCCAAAGCCGTCTGCGTCGTCAAACCGGCCATGTCTTGCTCAAAACGCTTCGTCCAATGCACCAATGATATGCGCTTGATCGTCGCTGCTCAGATACGGGTGCATCGGCAAGCTGAAGACCCGGTCCGACAGGTATTCGGTATTGGCCAGGCTCCCTGATATCCGGCAGAGGTCCTTGTAAGCAGGCTGCCTGTGCAGAGGCGTCGGATAATGAATGGCCGTTGGTATGCCGGCAGCACTCAGGACCTGCAGTAGTCTCTCCCGCTGCTCTGAGATCACCGTGAATTGGGCCCACACGGACGTGCGTTCCGCACGCACTGTTACCGGGCGAACCAAGTTGTTGTTGCCGATCAAGTCTATGTAGCGCTGCCCGATTTCGATGCGGCGCTCGACCTCCCAGTCGAAGCGCTCCATTTTTGCCAAGACGACGGCGCACTGGATCGTATCCATGCGTCCACCGACCCCGATCCGCGTGTGGTAATAGCGACGCTCCTGGCCGTGGACACGGATCTGCCGCATGATGGTGGCCAAATCTGCGCGATCTGTGAAGATCGCACCACCATCGCCGTAACAACCGAGCGGCTTGCTCGGGAAAAAGCTCGTGCAGCCGATGGAGGAAACATTGCAGGATCTCTGTTCGCGGTAGGTGGCGCCAAAGCTCTGAGCTGCATCCTCGATGATGGTGATATTGTCGTGCCGCGCGGCAATTGCGTTGATCGCATTCATGTCCGCAGTCTGGCCGTAAAGCGAAACCGGAATAATAGCTCGGGTACGTTCAGTGATGGCCGCCTCGATCAGCGTAGCGTCAATGTTGCCGGTATCACTTTCCACATCAATGAATACAGGGACGGCCCCAAGAAGAGCAATCACTTCTGCTGTTGCGAAGAACGTGAAAGCCGTTGTGATCACCTCGTCACCAGGCTTGATGTCGAGAGCCATCAGCGCAATCAGAAGGGCCTCGGTGCCGGACGCCACAGTGATGCAATGCGCCGAGCCCGTGTAAGCCTCAAGCTTTTCCTCAAGCTCCCGGACTTCCGGACCCATAATGTACTGGCCGTGATCGAGCACGTTTTGTATGCGAGCATCGATTGACAGCTTGAGTTCCGCATACTGGCTCTTCAGATCAATGAACTGGAATTGTCTGGTCATAGAGGTCTGCACTCTTCTGCCGAAATTTGATAACTATGGCCGCATTCGCACTGCACGATACCGGTCCCTTTCAACTGGGTTCCGCAACTGCACATCCAGCCTTTGCGGCGTGCCGGCACGCCGAGCATCAGTGCATGGGGAGGGACATGCGTGTTCACCACGGCCCCGGCGCCGACAAAGGCATTCTCTCCAATCGAGTTGCCGCAAACGATCGTGCAGTTGGCCCCCAGAGATGCGCCCCGACCGACCACGGTTTCCCGATATTCGGATTTGCGCGCGATTGCTGATCGTGGGTTGTAGACATTGGTAAACACCACGCTTGGACCGCAGAAGACATCGTCGCCGAGCCGAACGGCATCGTAGACCGATACGTTGTTCTGGACCTTCACATTGTTGCCGATGATGACATCGTTGCCGACAAAGACATTCTGGCCGAAGGAGCATCCTGTGCCGATCTTGGCACCAGCGCAGATATGGGTCCAGTGCCAGACACGGCTGCCGTCACCGATCTCTGCGCCTTTGTCGACGATCGCCGTTGGATGAATGGTGACTGCCATGTCAGTAGTCCAGGGGCAGGGCGATGCGTTTGCCATCGCGGGCCGAGAGATAAGCGGCGATAAGGACTTCAAGCGATTTCAGTCCCTCTCTGCCATCGGTTTCGGGATCAGCCTCGCCGCGCATCACGTTAATGACGTTGTCGTAGTAGAGCGGGTGTCCAAAACCATAGATGGACGTGGTTGCGTATGATGCGCCCGCGACTTCCGCATCGTCGGGGTGCGCTTCTTCAAATTCCCAGTGGGAGATTTCGTTCACCGCGACGCCACCGACGCGTACGGTGCCTTTTTCTCCGAGGATAGTAATGCTGCCCTCGAGATTCTTCGGATAGGTCAGCATGGTCACATTCATTGACCCCAGCGCACCGGAACGCCAACGAACGCCGAGTACTGCCGTGTCCTCGGTTTCGATATTTCGAGCAAGCGTAGCAGTGTAAGCTTGAATGCTCTCGATCGGGCCGATCAGCCAGTCGAGCAGATCCACATAGTGGCTGGCCTGGTTCATGAGGGCGCCGCCATCGAATTCCCAGGTGCCCCGCCACGACGCGCCGTCGTAATATTCCTGCGGCCGCGTCCAGAAGACGTTCAGGTTGACCATGTAGATACGGCCGAAGCGCTTTTGCTCGACAGCACGCTTGAGAAGCTGCAGCGTGGCGTTGCGGCGGTTCTGCTTTACGACGAAAAGCCGAACATTCGCCTCATCGCATGCCTTCACCATCCGAAGACCATCTTGCCAGCGTGTCGCCATCGGCTTTTCCGTCATCACGTGACGTCCGCTGGCCGCGATTTCTATGGTCTGCTCTGCGTGTAGGCCGCTCGGCGTTGTCAGTACCACGATATCGGCTTCGGTCGTGGCCAACAGATCAGATAATTTCGAATGACCTTTGGCGCCGGTTAGTTCAACTGCCTTGGACTGGGCGACCGGATCGATGTCGCAGACATCGACGATGTCTGCTCGATTTCCGTGTTGTTTCATCGCGCTGAAATGGTTCTGCGCAATACGGCCGCAGCCAACCAGAGCGAACTTGATTTTCCGGTCTGTCACCGGCGAGGCGAAACTGCGCATAATCATTAGGCTTTCACGATGTGATCGGCGGGCTCAAGATAGCGACCACGGGAATCCACGATCAATGGCGCGTATTGCCGGATCATATTGTAGTCGAAGCGATCATGATCGGTCGCCAGCAGGACACAATCATAGCTGGAGAGACCCTCAGGCGTAAGCGGGACGCTCTTCAGATCGAAGATGTGTTCTCGCATTTTCGGGAAAACCGGGATGTGCGGATCACTGTATGAGACCTCCGCGCCGAGATCTCGCAAACGCTCCATCAGGGCAACAGACGGGGACTCGCGCATGTCATCGACGTTTTTCTTGTAAGCGATGCCGAGGACCAGAATGCGACTTCCAGCGACTGATTTGCGGGCAGCATTAAGTGCGGAGGTGATCTTAGCGACAACGTAGTCCGGCATTGACGAATTGATCTCACCGGCGAGTTCGATGAAGCGCGTATGAACGCCATACTCGCGTGCTTTCCATGTCAGGTAGAACGGATCGATCGGAATACAATGCCCCCCAAGGCCGGGCCCCGGGTAGTAGGCCACAAAACCGAAAGGTTTCGTCGCTGCAGCTCTTATAACTTCGTGAATATCGATGCCCATTTTATCGGCGACGATTTTCATTTCGTTGACCAGACCAATGTTCACGGCCCTATGGATATTTTCCAGAAGTTTGGTGAGTTCGGCGGCTCGGGTGGAGCTAACAGGGACGACCTGATCGATCACCTGTCCATACAAAGCTAGCCCGGCCTCCAGACAGCTCGGCGTACAGCCGCCGCAGACTTTGGGAATGGTGTTGGTGGTGAAATGTGCATTGCCTGGGTCTTCCCGCTCCGGGGAGAAAACCAGAAAGATGTCTTCGCCGACCGTGTGGCCGAAGCGTTCTATCCTTGGGCGGAGTTCTTCGTCAGTCGTGCCGGGATAGGTGGTGCTTTCCAGCGAAACGATCTGCCCCTTGTGCATATGCGGAGCTAGTGCCTCGACCGTATTGAGAACAAAACTAAGGTCAGGCTCGCGGTATTTGTTCAGGGGGGTCGGCACGCACAGGATCAGTGCATCGACTTCCGATGCGCGGGAAAAATCGGTGGTGGCATCAAAACCTTGGCTTAGCGCGCGTTCAACGGAAGCGTTGGGGATATGTTCAATGTAGCTTTTGCCGTCGAGAAGTTTTTCAACTTTTCCCTGGTCGATATCGAAGCCGATCACCTTGTAACCGACGTCGCAGTAGCGCATGAGCAAAGGCAGTCCGACGTAACCCAGTCCGACGATTCCAATCACTGCTTCTTTGGTGTTGAGACTATCAATCAAATGCGATTTCACAGAGTTTCCTTCCGAACAACACTCGCGAACTGCACCGCACAAGGTTGCGTCGCCCAAATCATTCGAGGTCTGCTATAGCCGGTACGGATGAAAAAGGAAAATCGACGGTCCCTGATTGATCCGCGTTGTATCGCCTAAATAGGCCCAATACCCAAGCTTTCCACAGGCATATGCTAACTACCCTAATTTTTCGGCAATCGACATAAGCAGGAGAGTTCAACCACAGGTTTCAATGCCCGTGAAGTTATGGTTTTTATGGCCCCTTCACCGGCATAGGCAACATGCCAGCTTCGCACTTATCGTTGCATTTGCGGAGGGAAGGGAGGTGTCCGGTGCTTATAAAAATCAATGGCAAAAATACCAACAAGTCGTTGTGTGCATCTCAACGGTAATGGTGTGCAAAATTAAACTTGAATTTTGGCTTCAGACGCTTTTGCTGTTGCGTCGATACCGGCTGGGTAAGTGTAGGGCTGCGTCCAATTGAGTTGTGCTCGCATGTGTGAGTCATCTATTTGAAGATTTCCTATCAATTGGTCAATTGTTTTGCTCACGCCCGCAATTGAACCAATGCCTTTTAGCAGGCCGGCAGGCAAAAGCAGCCGATGAGATTTTTGCCGAACCGTCGCTGACGAGAAAAACCTTATTTGCCGCCCCGGGGTGATCTAGGGTCGTAACAATTAAATCGCATAGATTTTTGACGTACAAGAACGATTTTTTTATTGCTTATCGCACCGAAAGGGGAGGGAATGCCCAAAGCGGCAAGCTTCATAAATTTCAGACAATTTGGCCTGAACGCCTGGCCCGTACATCAAAGGTGGGCGAAGAATCACAAACTCAAGCGCTTTGGTGCTGCATATCTCTTTAAGAGATACTTCAGCTTCGGCTTTCGCCGTGGCGTAGTCACTATGAGGCGACGGAACGTCAACAGATGTAAATGGCTTCCCCGGCTCTGTGACATTTCCATTGACGCCAATCCAACTTATCAACAAGAACCGCCTTACACCCGCAGAGCTTGCCTGCTGGGCGAAGTTTTGCATGGCAATGACGTTGGCTTCCCGAAAAAATGCGAAGAGGATCTGCTGCCGTTTCCTTCAATATATGAGCTTGCGCCGCAAGGTGAACCACGGTGTCAACGCCCTCGAGGTGCTTGCTCCAATCCATCTCAGGCCGTAGGACGGCACCGTAACCACGCTCGACGCCGTTCCCCGGGTGATGCACGAACCGGCAGACCCCGCTGCGTCATTTCATCCATGAGGTGCGAGCCGACAAATCCTGAGGCGCCGGTCACAAAGGTCATTCCCATAACGAATGCTCCATACTTCGTCGCGCTGGCGATGCCCGCCATGCTGTGCCATTGCCTTGACGACATTACGTAACACGATCTGCAGGCAATTGGTGAACGACACCAAGCCTACAGCATTCATCGATATCCGTATCATGATGTGCAGATCAAATGAGAACCATCCCAGTTTACAATACCTTGCGTCGGCAGCGACCATGTCGTCGTGGTGTCGTCAGCCCGAAGGTCAAATGCCTAACCCGGCACCTCATCTTCAGAAATCAAGGCAAACAAAAGTGTTCTGGCCTGTTCTTCGTCTTCTGCGGCAATCGCCTGCTCAAGTTTTCGCAGCCAGGCGTCGATGTCGTAGTTGGCGATACCAGTCGAGTCGGCACGCATGATTTTCGGATGGCGGGTCGGCTTGGCATTGTTGCGGTCGTAAAACAGCTCTTCGAAAAGCTTCTCTCCAGGGCGTTTGCCGATGACCTCGATGGCAATGCCACTGTCCGAGTTGCTGGCGTCTCGGATATTGAACCCCGCCAGTCGGATCATGTTTTCCGCAAGGTCACCTATGCGCACGGGCTCGCCCATGTCCAGCAGGAACACATCGCCTCCCGCCGAAAGTGCACCCGCCTGGACGATCAGCTCCGCAGCTTCGGGGATCGCCATGAAGTAACGGGTCATGTCCGGATCGGTGATCGTCACCGGGCCACCCTTGGCGATCTGCTGCTTGAAGAGCGGCACGACGGATCCGTTCGAGCCTATCACATTGCCGAAGCGAACGGCACAAAAGATCTGCTTCTCCGGCCTTGTCCGCGCTTCGATAGCGATCTGCCGCACGGCGAGTTCAGCCCAGCGCTTCGTCGCGCCCATGACATTGGTCGGCCGAACCGCTTTGTCTGACGATATCAGCACGAAGCTTTCGACGTTTTGCTCCACCGCAGTGGTCGCCACGGTCAATGTGCCGAACACATTGTTGCGGATGCCTTCAAGTACATTCGCTTCGACGAGCGGCACATGTTTATGGGCCGCCGCGTGATACAGCACCTGGACCTTGTGGGCCCGGATGGCGCGTTCGACCGTCTTGGCGTCCGTCACAGAGCCGAGGACCGGAACGACTGTATGGCTCCCTGCCGTCAAGAGTTCCTGCTCTATCCGGTAAAGCGCGAATTCGCTCGCTTCGAAGAGGATAAGCTTCTCCGGTTTGCGGCGGATGATGAGGCGACACAGTTCCGAACCGATGGAACCGCCGGCGCCAGTGACCATGACAGTCTTGCCGGCGATTGCCTGATCGAGCAAGTCCGTGTCAGCT
>JARXAQ010000231.1 GCA_029865825.1 Rhizobium sp. | reverse complement strand
GAAAGCGAGAAGCGCACCTACGCTGTCAAGCCGATGAACTGCCCGGGTCACGTGCAGATTTTCAAGCACGGCCTGAAGTCCTATCGCGAGCTGCCCGTCCGTCTCGCCGAATTCGGCAACGTCCACCGCTACGAAGCCTCGGGCGCTCTGCACGGCCTGATGCGCGTGCGCGGCTTCACCCAGGACGACGCGCACGTCTTCTGCACGGAAGAGCAGATGGCGGCCGAATGCCTGCGCATCAATGACCTGATCCTCTCGGTCTACGAAGACTTCGGCTTTAAGGAAGTTGTCGTGAAGCTCTCCACGCGCCCGGAAAAGCGCGTTGGTTCCGACGAGCTCTGGGATCGCGCCGAAAGCGTCATGATGGACGTGCTGAAGCAGATCGAGGAACAGTCGGGCGGTCGCATCAAGACTGGCATTCTGCCGGGCGAGGGCGCTTTCTACGGTCCGAAGTTCGAATACACCCTGCGTGACGCAATCGGCCGCGAATGGCAGTGCGGCACAACCCAGGTCGACTTCAACCTGCCGGAACGCTTCGGCGCCTTCTACATCGACGACAAGTCGGAGAAGAAGCAGCCTGTCATGATCCACCGCGCCATCTGCGGCTCGATGGAACGCTTCCTCGGCATCCTGATCGAAAACTTCGCCGGCCATATGCCGCTGTGGTTCGCACCGCTGCAGGTGGTGGTCGCGACGATCACGTCTGACGCAGATGACTATGGTCGGGAAGTGGCAGAGCAGCTCCGTGACGCCGGTCTCCAGGTCGAGACCGACTTCCGCAACGAGAAGATCAACTACAAGGTCCGTGAGCACTCGGTGACCAAGGTCCCGGTCATCATCGTCTGCGGCAAGCGCGAGGCAGAGGAAAACACGGTCAATATCCGCCGGCTGGGTTCGCAGGAACAGGTCTCGATGGATCTGACCGAAGCTGTCGCCGTGCTGTCGGGTGAAGCCACCCCGCCGGATGTCCGCCGGAAGCTGGCGGCCCGCAAGAAGTAAAGAAAGACGGTTGTCTGGCAGGGTGTTTAACGTCCTGTCAGACACTTGTCATCAAAACTGCATATGACAGAATCATGATCGTCGTCCGGCCATTGAGGTGTCTTCGTGAAGTTCAATGAACTGTCCTATGCCAATGAGCGTGATCCCAAGCTGAAGCGCTGGTTCATCCGCTCGATCGAAGGCCTCTCGGGTCGCGACCGTTTTACGCGGCTCTACGAGATCTGGCGCAATGACATCGTCGGCAAGACCGACCGCGTCTTCGGCAAGATGCTTGATCTTATCCATGTCGATCTGAAGGTGCAGGGCACCTGGCCACCGGAAAATATCCCGGAAGGTCCGATCGTGATGGTCGCGAACCACCCCTTTGGTATCGGCGACGGTATTGCGGTCCTGGCGCTTGCCGAGCAGCTTGGCCGCCCCTTCCGCGTGCTGATCAACAACGAACTGCTGAAGGTGCCGGAAATGGCGCCTTACTCGCTGCCGGTCTCCTTTGAGGAAACCAAGGAAGCTCTTGCGATCAACATGCAGACCCGCCACGAGGCGCTTCGTCTTTTGAAGGAAGGCGTGACGGTGGTGATCTTCCCGGCGGGTGGCGTGGCCACGGCGAGGAAGGGCTTTGGCCGTGCCGAAGACCTTCCGTGGAAAATCTTCCCGGCCAAGCTCATCCAGGCGGCCAAGGCCAATGTGGTGCCGGTCTATTTCGAAGGCCAGAACGGCCGTCTGTTTCATCTGGCCAGCAAGATCTCGCTAACTCTGCGCGTCTCGTTGTTGATCAGAGAGTTTCGCCGGCTGTCCGGCTCGTCGATCTCGGCACGCGTCGGGCCGATGATGTCCTGGGAAGAGTTGAGCACGCTGAGCGACCGTAAGGATCTTTTGGCGCGTCTGTTCGGCGCCGTATTCTGCATGGCCCCCGTCGAGCGGCGCCGCTTCCGCAAGGCAGCCTGAAGGAAAATCAGGGGCCGAGCGGCAACTCGACGTCGATATTGCTGCCAGCGGTGACCTCGAAGTCCTTCTGGTAGATCTTGTCCTTGTTGCGCGCCACAACCGAGTACTGCCCTTCGGAAAGCACCAGGACCGGGAAGGCGCTGACGCTTTCCGCAACGATATCGCCGCCCGACGTCAGCACGGACCAGGCGGTGTCCGCAATGGCCTCGCCACCCGGTTCCGACACGAGCTTCAACCCGACCTGGGAGGCGCGGTGCTGGATCGTCGCTTCGGTGAGTTCGCCGGCCTCCACCGTGATGTCGGCGCGCACCACGGCATTGACAGCACCATATTCGGATACGACGTGATAGGTCCCGGCATTTAGCCGAATGATGGTGTTCGGCTTTACGTCGGCCAACACAAGGCCACGCTCTCCGTCTTCGCGCACGTCGGAGGAATAGATGTCGAAGTTGAGCTGTTTGTCAGGGATGTGCGAATCGGCACCGGAGATGGCGTTCAGCGTCAATCCACCGGCATCCAGCACCATGACCTGGCTCTCGACATCACCGTCGGCCGGAACGTTGAGTTTCTTGGTCGCCCCGGCGCGGCCGAAGGAGACATTGACGAAATAGTCGCCCGGCGCGAGCTGGAATGCGGCAGAGCCGCCCTCTGCGCTGGCAAGCAATGGCAACTTGCCGTCGGCGCCCGGGATAGGACTGAACACCCGCCAGGACAGCCCATGCTGCATGGGGTCGCCCACGCTGGTCAACTTCGCCTCCAGCTTAACGCTGCGGCTCAGGTTCGCCGTGGTGAGGCTGTCGGCCCCCGGCGCGGAAAAGGCTTTCAACTTCGGCATTTTGGTGGAGCCACTCAATTGCTTGAATGTCTCGAAGGCTTCCTGCGAATGGCTCTCGGGCGCGGCGCTGAGGGCCACGCATAACCCGACGACGAAACGGGCGAGAATTCCTTGGCAGGTCATGCGATGCACTGTCTGTTGACTTCCTTCCGAATGCCGGCCACTTCAAACCGAATGCCGTGGCAATTTCAAGACCGGCGTTGTTTCCGTGACGCTCGCAAAGGTTATCATCGATGAGAAGTGATATCAAACTGATCGATTATCTGGCTTCCAGGCGCTCAGTGCCTGCTTTTCAGATGCGCGAGCCGGGACCGGATCGATCGGAAATCGAATCGATTCTGTCTCTGGCCGTGCGTGTTCCGGACCATGGGAAAATCGCGCCCTGGCGTTTTGTCGTCTATCGCGGCGCAGAGCGTGCCCGACTTGGCGAGGCGCTGCTCGCCATGGCGCTCGAGAAGAACCCCGAATTGTCGGCGGAGATGATTGAGGTGGAGCGCAACCGGTTCACCCGCGCCCCCGTCGTCATCGCCGTCGTGTCCACCGCCGGCCCTCATATCAAGATCCCGGAATGGGAGCAGGTCATGTCGGCTGGCGCCGTCTGCCTGAACCTGCTGATGGCGGCCAATGCCCATGGTTACGTCTCGAACTGGCTGAGCGAATGGTTCGCCTTTGACGAGCGCGCTTACCCACTGCTCGGCATCAGGCCGGGCGAAAAGGTGGCCGGCTTCATTCATGTCGGCTCGACCGATTTTCCGATCGTCGAGCGGCCACGCCCGGCGCTGGCCGATGTGGTGACCTGGCAGGGCGGCGAGGACTGATGTTCTACGACACCGCCAGCAATGCGCACGGTATGGCGCATGACCCCTTCAAGGCGATCGTGGCGCCGCGGCCGATCGGCTGGATCGGCACGAAGGGCAGAGACGGCAGCCAAAATCTCTCGCCCTATTCCTTTTTCAATGCGGTCGGTGACCATCCCAAGATGGTGATGTTTTCATCGAGTGGCCGCAAGGACAGCCTGCGCAATGCCGAGGAAACCGGCGTTTTCACAACCAGCTTCGTAAGCCGTTCCCTGTTGATGCAGATGAGCCAGTCTTCTGCAGCCGTGCCTTACGGTACCGACGAATTTGCGCTCGCGGGGCTGACGGCGATGGATGGACGGGTCGTTGATGCACCTTATGTGGCGGAAGCCGTCGCCGTGCTCGAATGCCGGGTCACCATGGTCACGACATTACCGGACATAGAGGGAGCCGCGACCGACAGCCACGCCGTATTCGGCCAGGTCATGGGCATCCATATCGATGAGCGCGTGATCAGCAACGGACGATTCGATCTGGCCTTGGCGGATCCGATCCTTCGAGCCGGTTACATGGATTACGCTGGCATCTCGCCGCTGATCGAACTCGCCCGGCCCCGTGTTTCGGGTAGGGGTTAACGAACGTGGTGAACGTTTCATAAAGACTTTGCCGCTAGGGTCTTGATGACCGGGATGATCCGGTTGCGTATCCGTAGCGAGTGGGTCTGACTGTGATCGTTGCCGCATTTCTCAGATGGGTCGAAACCGCCAGAACGCAGGAGCGCGTCAAAGCCGCCAGCGCTCTGGCGCGGGCTTATCTGGTGTCGCAGATGTCGCCGGAAGAGCGTCAAGCCGCGCAGGTCGCCATGACCTATCTTCTCGATGATCCGTCACCCCAGGTTCGCCTGGCTTTGGCCGAAGTTCTCGCAGCCGAGCCGCGTGCGCCGCGCTGCCTCATGGTCTCCCTCTCGGAAGATCAGCCGGAAATTGCCTCGACTGTCATCCTGATGTCCCCGGTCCTCACGGATGCGGATCTCGTCGATATTGCCGGGCGCGGCACGGTTGAAACCCGTGCGCTCGTGGCGGCTCGCGGGACAGTGAGTGTCGGCGTTGCAGCAGCGCTCGCCGAGATCGGCGATGCGGCCGAATTGGAGGTGCTGCTCGAAAATACCGGCGCTCGCCTCACGCCTTTCACCCTGAAGCGCATTGCCGAGCGTCACGGCCACAACGAACAGATTCGCGCATTGTTATTGGACCGAGACGATCTTTCCGCCGGTCTGCGTCAGCTCTTGGTGCAGTTTGTCGCTGAGGCGCTGTCGGGCTCCGGTCTTGTTTTGGGCGCTATCGGCCATCGACGCATTGAGCGCATTGCGCGTGAGGCGAGCGACAGCGCGACCGTCGCGATCCTGTCGGACGTCCATGGGGAAGAGTTGCGCCGGCTGACCGAGCAGCTGCGTGATGCCAGCCGTCTGACGCCGGCCTTCCTGATGCATGCGCTCTGCGCCGGTCGCACTGATTTCTTTGCCGCAGCCGTCGAATCGATCTCGGGCCTGGACGAACGCCGCGTGCGCGCGATCCTCGCCACCGGACGCCAGCATGCCGTGCGCGCTCTGCTCGAATCGACCGGTTTGTCACGTGAGATCAGCCCGCTCTTTGTCGATGCCATCATGCAGTGGCGCAACCTCATTCAGTCAGCAGACGGCCTCGACCTCGACAACATCGCCCACCGCCTGATTGCCCGTCATCGGGAACAGACGGATCTCGGGGACGCGGCTCGTGCCCTGCTTGACATGGTCGAACGCCTGGCGATCGCCGAAGAGCGCAGGCTCGCCCGCGACTATGCGAGCGGATTTGCGCTCGCCGCTGCCTGAGGCTTCCGGGGTCTCAGGGAATGATCTTCTTGGCGACCCAAGAATAGCTGTCCGACACAACGTGGATCGGCGTCTCGAAAATCATCTTGAATTGTGCACGGCCGGGCAGCACCTGCCGTACGCTGTCGATCGCACGCGCCGTCAGCGTCTTGTGCTCTTCGCTGAGTTCGGCGGCAGGCGTCGCACTGGCGGCTGCCGCGGCATTCGCCTCGGCCGAGGCGGCAATGGCATCGGCGATCTCCGGTGGTGGAGCCTGGCAGACCGCGACGGCTGTCGGAAAACTGACATTGCCGTAACGCGCCAGAACCGTTTCGGAGGCTGCGTCGCAGAGTTCGATCGATACGAAGCGTTCAGGTGGGGTCTCGATGAACTGGCACTGGTTGACGCTATCGTCACAGCCGAGGATCGTCATCATGATCAGGGCGGTCTTCATCGGCGCGGGAACTCCATGAATTGATGGCTGTGACGGAACACAAGCATTGGAGCCAAAACAAGGCCACGCACCGTCACTTCGGTTCCCGCGGCAAGCCCCAACTATCGCTGTCGCAGAAGATATGCCGATACCGGGCGACGGTCGTCAGGTGCCCGAGACTTTGCGCGGTCTGGGATGTGGTTCCGGGTGACCCGGCATGTCGGGAAGCTCGGATGCCTGCTCGCTGATCTCCAAGGCGGGAACCTCCTCCGATAATTCGACTTCCCGGATCCATTCCCGCCAGATCGACACCAGCAGCGCCATCAACACCGGGCCGATGAACAGTCCAAGAAAACCCATCGTCTTCACGCCGCCGACAAGACCGAAGAAGGTTGGCAGGAAGGGGAGTTTGATCGGCCCACCGACCAGGCGGGGCCGCACCGTCTTGTCGACGATGAAGAGTTCCACCGATCCCCAGACGAGCAGCGCCACGCCCTGGATCACCTGACCGCTGGCCGCCAGATAGATCGATACGAGCGTGAAGGACAGAGGCGCCCCGCCGGGAATGAGCGCCATGACGCCGGTGATGACGCCGAGCGTGACGGGTGAGGGTACGCCGGCAAGCCAATAGGCAATACCGAGAACGATGCCTTCGCCGATGGCGATCAAGGTCATGCCGGTCACGGTGGAGCTGATGGTGGCCGGCACCACGCGCGAGATACGCTCCCAACGATTGGGCAGGAT
>JARXAQ010000254.1 GCA_029865825.1 Rhizobium sp. | reverse complement strand
AGAGGTCCTCCATATCCTCGACGTCAAAATTCGACACGCCCCAGGCGCGGATGCGTCCGGCCGCTTTTAACTCTTCCATGGCGGCCACCGTGTCTTCCAGTGAGTGTTCGCCACGCCAATGCAGGAGGTAGAGATCGAGATAGTCGGTGCCGAGTCGGTCCAGCGACTTGCTGCAGGCGGCAATCGTTCCATCGTAGCTCGCATTCCAGGGCAGGACCTTCGACACCAGGAAAGCCTGTTCGCGGCGGTCTTTCAAGGCTTCCCCGACAATGCGCTCTGCGCCACCATCGCCATACATTTCTGCCGTGTCGATCACGGTCATACCAAGATCGAGGGCGACGCGGATGGCATCCACTTCCGCCTTCGCTTGCGCGCGGGTCTCGCCCATCATCCAGGTGCCGAAGCCGAGCGAGGGCACGGTCGTGCCGTCGGGCAGGGTGATGCTCGGGATCTGGTCTTGCATGGCGATTTTCTCCATCGGGTCTGTCCGAAGATAACAAGCGAATGTTACAAGGCAAGGATTAGCGGGCGGACCACACAAGGTGTCATGAGGACAAGAAGCGGCTGGCAAGCTTCGCGGCGGTCGTTATGCTGGTGCGCAAATTCCGGGAGAACCACCCTTGTCCGCCGATACCCTGCTTGCGCTTGTGCTCTTTGCATTTGCCACCTCGATTACGCCCGGCCCGAACAACATGATGCTGTTTGCTTCCGGCGTGAATTTCGGTTTCCGCCGAACTATCCCGCATATGCTGGGGATCGGTGTCGGGTTCTTTTCTCTGCTGCTCGGGGTGGGGCTCGGGCTCGGCGCGCTGCTGTCCGCCTATCCGCCAGCGTTCATCGGCTTGAAGATCGCGGGGGGGCTTTATCTGCTCTGGATCGCCTGGAAGATCGGTTCGTCGCGGACGATGGGCGAGGGCGAGAGCAAGGCTTCACCGATGTCGTTCCTTGCGGCCGCCGCCTTCCAGTGGGTCAATCCGAAGGCGTGGGTGATGGCGGTGACGGCCATGGCGGTCTATCCGAATCCCGATCATTATGCTTTGACCGTCGGTATCGTCGCGCTGGTCTTTGCGCTGGTCAATTTTCCGAGCGTGTCGACCTGGGCGGGCTTTGGCTCGGTGCTGCGCGAGTGGCTGTCGGTGCCGGTGCGATTGAAATGGTTCAACATAACGATGGCCGTGGCTCTAGTCTTGAGCCTCTGGCCTATGCTGAAATAGGAGTGTGTATGTCCGGCCATCATCACGATCATGATCACGCGCATGACCATGAGCACGACAACCACTATTCCGACATGCAGGCGCGGGTGAAGGCGCTCGAAACGCTGCTGACCGAGAAGGGTCTGATCGATCCCGCAGCTATTGATGCGATCGTTGAGACCTATGAGACGAAGGTAGGGCCGCGCAATGGTGCCCGCGTCGTGGCCAAGTCCTGGGCCGATCCCGATTTCGCCGACTGGCTGGCGCGGGATGCGACGGCCGCGATTGCCAGCCTTGGTTATACCGGACGTCAGGGCGAGCATATGCGGGCGGTGTTCAATACGCCTCAGACGCACAATCTCGTGGTTTGCACGCTGTGCTCCTGTTACCCCTGGTCAGTGCTCGGCCTACCGCCGGTCTGGTACAAGGCGCCGGCCTATCGCTCGCGGGCGGTCATTGATCCACGCGGCGTTCTTGAGGAATTCGGGGTGGCGCTTCCCGAGGATACCAATATCCGCGTCTGGGATTCGACGGCGGAACTACGTTATCTCGTCATTCCCGTGCGCCCCTCCGGCACCGAAGGCTGGAGCGAGGCGGCACTCGCCGACCTCGTCAGCCGCGATGCGATGATCGGCACCGGGCTGGCACTTTCGCCGGAGGCTGCGCGATGAACGGGCCGCACGATCTCGGCGGACAGATGGGGTTCGGCCCGGTCGCACCGGAACGCGATGAGCCGATCTTTCATGCCGATTGGGAAAAGCGGGCACTCGGGCTGACGATCTCCTGCGGCGCTTTCGGCGCCTGGAGCATCGATGAAAGCCGGCATGCGCGCGAGACCATTCCGCCGGCCGAGTACCTTGCAGCGAGCTATTACGAGGTTTGGATCCGCGGCATCGACATGCTTCTGGAGCGGCATGGGTTTGCCAGCGCTGAGGAGTTGAGCGATGGCCGTTCGCGCGGCGCCGGTGCAGTACCGAAGCGGGTGTTGAAGGCGGAGATGGTGGAGGGCGTGCTGGCCAAAGGCGGTCCTTGCGATCGGCCCGTCGCGGCCGAGCCGCGCTTTGCCGTCGGTGAGCGGGTGCGGACGAAGAATTTCAACCCGACGGGCCATACCCGTCTGCCACGTTATGCCCGGGCAAAGATGGGGATTGTCGAGGCTGTGCAGGGCGGCTTCGTGTTTCCCGACGACAATGCGCATGGGCGGGGCGAGAATCCGCAATGGGTTTATACTGTCGTTTTCACGGGGTCCGAGATCTGGGGTGAGGGTGCCGATCCGACGCTGACCGTCTCGATCGATGCCTGGGAGAGTTATCTTGAGCGCGTGTGAGACCATGTCGCTGCTTGGCCGTTCGCCGGGCCTGCCACTCTCGCCTGAAGGTGCGCCGGTCTTTGCCGAGCCCTGGCAGGCGCAAGCCTTCGGCATGACCGTGCATCTGTATGAACGTGGTCTGTTCACCTGGGCCGAGTGGGCGGAGACACTGTCGGCCGAGTTGCATCTGCCGCATCGTGCCGTCGACGGTTCTGATTACTTCGACGGCTGGGTGGCAGCCCTTACAGGCCTGCTCGTGGCGAAGGGGTTCGCTGACCCGTCGACCGTGCAGGCGCTGCAGGACAGCTGGCAGAGGGCTGCGGAAGCGACACCGCATGGAGAACCGATCGAGCGGTCGAACGACCCGCTTCTCCGCTGATTGTCCACTCTTTGTTCTGGTCATCTCGGCTTTTGCCTTGCGTCGACGCTCCGAATCCGCGCATGACCTAGGCCATGCAATTTGCTCCGCAACAGGATGAAGCCCTCAAGGCCGTTTCGAAATGGCTGAAGGAGGGCAGGACGCCGGTCTTCCGTCTGTTCGGCTATGCCGGAACGGGTAAGACAACGCTCGCCAAACATTTCGCCGAACATGTCGATGGGGACGTGTTGTTTGCCGCCTTTACCGGCAAGGCGGCGCAGGTGCTGCGCTCGCGCGGTGCGACGAACGCCCGGACCATCCATTCGCTGATCTACCGTCCCCGCGGCGAAGAAGCCGTCGAAGACGAGGAAACCGGCAAGACGTCGATCGCGCCGATGTTCTCGATCAACCGCCAGAGCCCGCTTGCCAAGGCGGCTCTGATCGTCATCGACGAATGCTCGATGGTCGACGAACAGCTCGGCCGCGACCTGATGAGTTTCGGTACGCCCATTCTCGTGCTCGGCGATCCCGGCCAGTTGCCGCCGGTGACCGGTGGCGGCTTCTTCACCGAGCAGGAGCCGGACTATCTGCTGACGGACATCCACCGCCAGGCGCGCGACAATCCGATCATCCAGCTTGCGATGCATATTCGCGAAGGCAAGGAGATCATGCATGGCGATTATGGCACGACCGCACGGGTGATCTCGAAGAACGAGGTGACGCAGGAGCTGGTGCTCGATGCCGACCAGGTGCTGGTGGGGACCAACAAGACGAGACGCCGCTACAATATGCGGCTGCGCGAGCTGAAGGGTTTCACAGTCGACTACCCGCAGGCCGGCGACAAGCTGGTCTGCCTGCGCAACGACCAGGTCAAGGGCCTGCTTAACGGCTCGCTCTGGCAGGTGATGACCTCGTCGCGCGAGACGGTGAAGCCGGGCATCAATCTGCTGATCAAGCCTGAAGACGACGACATGGATCGGGGTGCGGCCAAGATCAAGCTGTTGAAGGCGGCCTTCGAGGACATCGAGACAGAAGTGCCGTGGACGACACGCAAGCGTTATGACGAATTCGACTACGGCTATGCACTCACCGTGCACAAAGCCCAGGGCTCTCAGTGGAACAATGTCGTGCTTTTCGACGAGAGTTGGGCCTTTCGCGACACACGCGAACGCTGGCTCTACACGGCCGTCACGCGCGCCGCGGAGACGCTCACCATCGTGCGGTGAGCGCCGTGTCGCCTCAGGGCTTGGCCTTGAGCGCGGTGAGGGCTGCCATCAGTTCCATCGTGTCCTTGCCGGACTTTGTGGCGATGTCCGAAAGCGTGCTTGCAGGGTCTGCGGCGGCAAAGCCCGCTGCCTTGAGCGCGGTGACGACATCGGCTTCCGTCTTGCCCAGCAAGGGAGCGATTTTGCCCGGCGTGCCTTGCCCGACGACATTGACCATCGCAAATGCCGGATTTCCGGTTGAGCCGGCCGCTGTGCCCGTCAATGAAGGCCAGGCGAAAACAAGGCCGGCGATCAGGCAAACCACCAGCGACAGCGCCATGGGCATGCGCTTGAAATAGGCGGCAAACGGGCGCCAGTTTTTCCACAGATGCAATACGAATGGCAAGATCAGAACCATGCTGAGCCATTCATGCATGCCGCGAAAGGCGTTGGTACCGAGATGGAAAAACAGGGCGATGCCCGAGACAAGCGAAATGATGAAGAGGCCGGTTGTCAAAGGCGTTGCGTAACGAGATAGATAAGACGGCATGATGGACCTTGGGTCGTTTCGAACTCAGACCTCAGTAGCGCCCGTGATCGCGCGCGTCCCGTTACAATCTCTCCACCTTTGACGATGGCCAATTCGGCGGTCAGCTGACCACGATACCGAGGAGAACTGCCTTGGCCACCGCCTGGAACCGGTTCTGCGCCCCGACCTTGCCGACGATCCTCAGTTCGATCTCTTCGACTTCGGAAACCTTCATTTCGAGCGTTCGGGCAATTCGGATGGTCGTATAGCCCTCTGCCATCAATTGCAGGCAGTTCCGTTCCTCGTCTGTCAGTTCCGGACTGATCCGCTTGGGCACCTGACGCTGGCTCGTCAGGTCCTCGTTTTCCAGGAGGGCGTTCACCTGCTGCAGCTGCCTGTGGACCAAGGAGAGGCCGGCAGCGAGTTCGCGGCGGCGGGTCGAAAGCGCTTCCTCGAACAGGAGATTGGCTTCCGCCTTGGAGTTGGCTGTGGCCAGCTGTTCGAACAGGTCCTGGATGACGGAGATCGGCATGCCAATCTCGCGGCATACATTGATCACGGCCATGCGGGCGATGTCGTCGTGCTTATAGACTCGCATGAGGCCGATGCGGCTGGCGCGGATCAGGCCCTTTTCCTCATAGAAATGGAGAGTTCTATGTGTGACCCCGAAGCATTCGGCCATGTCGGCGATGGCAACGGGTTCCTTGGGCAATTCGCTCACCGCCATGATGTCCGGCAGGATGATCTCGTGCCGCTGGCGGGCGGGTGACTTTACAATGGGTTGCAGATGGTGTGGTCCGTTCGACATGTCCCCTCCATGTAGCGTCTGCGGTTCGCCCGGTGGTCGGGCTCAACCCCGCCTGTTTCTGTCTTCCAAACTCCTTGTTTCCGTCATTCGGGTGCAACCGACAGACTCGCTGCCGAAGTTCAATGTTACACGATATATTCGTAAATGTTAAAATAACTTTGTCCGACCTCCCGTAACGCTCGGTGAAGCATTCAGGTAAGTCTGCGAGCGATCAGCCGTGGGTGCCAGTCATGGCCAGCAAATGCGGAATATCCGCGATCACATCGCCGCCACGTTCCAGACCTGGCCATTCCTTCTGATGCTGGCGCGCGCGCGCATAGGCTGCGTCTGAGCGATCGAGGCTGTAGCGATAGGTGGCGTCCAGGCAGAGCATGGCGCTGGTGGAGAGGCCGCTCGCGTGGCAGAACTGGTAGATCCGACCGGGAATGGTCAGGTTGGCCCCGGCAAATTCATTGGCGGATGCACCCAGCTTCAGCACGTCGTCCGGTGCGGCAATGGTCCTGTTTTCGTCCAGCAGTTCCGTTCCGGAGCGGAGATGGCGCAGGCTTATGCGGAGTGCCGACTGGTCTTGCTGCGCCACCTCAAGCTCGAAATGCAGGGGATCCGCTTTTTCGGCGATACCCGGCGGTCGCTCGCTCAAAGCTGCAAAGCCGACGGCCCAAAGCCTGTGTTCCCACAAGCGGATGGCGTTGAGAAAAATCGCACTGCGATCCTCTGTGCGGGCTGCTGGGATGATGAACAACTGCGGCAGCCCGCGCACCGGACCATCGGTACCGCCCTTGGCCTTATGGACCAACGTCGACATGTCGTGCAGACCGCCCTCGGTGGCGAAGTCCGACTTCAGGGTGCGCTGCGCGCCGGCCAGTTCATAGATCGGTACATAGGCGCCGAGCGGGATGCGGATGCGCAAAGGCTCGCTGCGGCCCTCTTCGGCATAGAAGAGATTGAGCAGCTTGCGCAACTTGCCGGCCTGGACGCGCACGAGTGGATCGGTGCCCGGGTCAAAGCCTTCATCCCGGCTGAAGACGTCGATCCCGATCGTATAGCCCTTCAACTGATGGGCGAGGCCGAGTTGCTCCATTTCCACGACGAATTTGAGGAAGCAGCGCAACCGCTCGGAGCGCGCGAAGGTCCGGCTCTGGAGCACCCTTTGCAGGGCCGCCGCAACCACGCCATTGTCGATCCTCAGTCCGGTCGTCATGCATACTCCAAGCCGTGCCGGCGCAGGTCACGCAATTCGAATTTTCAACATCTCGAAATTGTGCGATCCGTCACAATGATTAAGCTGACTAATGCAAACTGCGGCCGCGTCAATACCCTAAAGTCTAGGAGGGAAGCGGTATTTCATGCCGTTTTCATCCATCAGCCGCACCAATCGGTCCATTTGCAAATCTGGTTGGTTTTCTGCGTTGGGATGTCCTACATCTGCGGCCAGACCTACCTCGTCCCGGAATCATGATCATGCCCGCCAAGCTTTCCGTGAACCTCAATGCCATCGCGATGCTGCGCAACCGCCGCGACCTTCCCTGGCCAAGCGTGGCGCATCTGGGGCGGATCGCGCTCGAGGCCGGTGCAAGCGGGCTGACAGTGCATCCGCGTCCGGACGAGCGGCATATCCGCTTTTCC
>JARXAQ010000243.1 GCA_029865825.1 Rhizobium sp. | reverse complement strand
TGAGGGCCGCCGTATAGAGCGAGAAGCTGGCCGCGCCGAGAAGGGAGACGGTGAGCAGCAGCCCCGTCTGCGAGGTCACCAGCGGCAGCACCAGAAAGGCGATCGCTGCAATCAGCGAGCCGGAGACGGCAATCACCGGCCGCGACACCCGATCGAGCAGCCAGCCGACAAAGGGCTGCGCCAGCGCCGTCGGCAGCGCCACCATGGTAACGACGAAGGCCGCAAAATTCTGGCTGTAGCCGCGCTCGACGAAATAGAGCGGGATCATCGAGATCGCGGCGATATCCGAAAACCCGAAGGCGACGACCATCAGGGTGAGGATCGGTGCCAGCTTGACGAAGATGATGAGCCCGCCGGCCTGCGACGCTTCCGGCTTGGTCTTGGCGAAGCGCCCGAGCATGACGGAGGCGAAGGCGACGAGCGCGACGTAAGCCGCCGTGAGCGCAAAGGCGAAGCCACCCTCGATGCCGATCAGCGGGATGGCGAGTGGTCCTGCGGCAAAGCCTGCACACATGCCCGCACTATAGGCGCCCGACACACGCCCGCGCAGACGATCCGGACAGGCCGCATTCAGCCAGGCCTCGCTGACGGTGTAGATGATGCTGGTGCAGAAGCCGAGCAGGAAGCGGGCAACGAACCAGATCCACAACTGGTCGAAGGCCGAGAAGGTGGCAAGACAGACCGAGACGCCGCAGAGCGAGGCGACGATCAACCGATCGCCGCGCATCCGTTGGGTCAGCGTGCCGATCATCAGCGTCGAGGAGGCGAGCCCGAGCGCAAACACCGAGGCATTGAGCCCCGCCATGCTCGACGACACGCCCCGGCTTTCGAGGATCAGCGCAATCAGCGGATAGGTCAGCCCCTGGCCGACGGCAAAGGCGGTGACGCCGAGGATGACGACCGCGATCGCCGCCCAGTCGGGGGCGAAATCGGGTGCGAGATCCGTCGCTGGATGTACTGCCTGCATGATGCCTCCAGAACCCGTTTCTGGGTCTGCTGATGAGGCCCCGGTCTAAAGGGGCGGGGCCGGGAAGTCCAGACGGGCAGGCGAAGACCTAGGATGCGGCGATCAACCTGCGGATCGTCTCGACAGGCAGGAACAGTCGGTACGGATTTGATGGCAGCGGTTGGAAGCCGTAGCGAAGATAGAGCGACAGTCGTCGATCCATGAGGTCAGGCCCCCCGTCGTCCAGCACGTCAAGAATGACGATGGCGATTCCCACGCGCGTGGCCGCATCGGCAATGCGCAGCAAGGCATCCACGAGCAGATCACCCCCATATCCTTTCCCGACATAGCGTTGGTCCACGCCAATCATCGAAATGAAGGCTGCGGGGATGGCGCCATGGGACGGGCGTGTCCGGGCATAGCGCGCCGGCAAATCTGTGTAGTTTATGGAGTGTGCATTGAGCGCGTAGAACCCGATGACTTCGCCACCTGTCGACGTCATCACATAAACGCGCGCATTGCCGGCTTTGGCCAGTTTGTTTGCGGTTTTCCTGAAGTAGTTGTCGACCGCTTCCACACCGCAGCTAAAGGTCTCGCGGTCATGTTTCTCCGGGTCGAGCAGTTCGATGAGGACGGGGCCGACCGCTTCGCTCACTTGCTGAGGACGCGTTTCTGGTGGCTGTCGAATGCCGCCAGCAGCGCATCTGTTGGCGGTCGCGGATTGTCGAGAGCGTTGAAAAACGCATCATGGTCTGCCGGCTGGAGCAACGTCCGTTCATGCGCTTCGATCGTCGCCAATGCCGATGCATAGGCGGCATTCATGGCAAAGGCAGTCTCATCCATGCCGCTGAGCGCGGCTGCCCTCTGGATCGCCTGCTTGACATGCGGCCGCGTGCGGAAATGCATACGCTCCGTGGCACGGTCTTCTTTGATTTCGCTGATGTCCTTGGCTGTACCCATGGCGGTGATCCTCGACGTAGCACCATAACGTACGCCGAAAGGGCGTACATTTCAACGAAGATCAAATCTGGTGCGTTACCCCGCCGCGATCACATCAGGCATATCCTGTCCCAGCGCTGCAAACACCGTCTTCAGGACCCCGGCCGCATCAAGACCGGCGCGGGCATACATGACCTCGGGCTTGGCCTGGTCCATCCAGTAATCCGGCAGCACCAGCGAGCGCACCTTCAGCCCATTGTCGAGCAGTCCCTCGTTGACGAGGAAATGCACCACCTGGCTGCCGAAGCCGCCGACGGCGCCTTCTTCAACGGTGATCACCACCGCATGATGCCGGGCGAGCTGGCGAATTAGGTCGTAATCGAGCGGCTTGGCGAAACGGGCGTCGGCGACTGTGGTTGAGAGGCCGGCAGCGTCGAGGTCTTCTGCGGCCAGCAGACAGTCGGCAAGGCGGGTGCCGAAGGAGAGCAGCGCCACCTTCGAGCCCTGCTTGACGATCCGGCCCTTGCCGATCTCAAGAATTTCGCCGCGCTCCGGCATCGGTACGCCCACGCCTTCGCCGCGCGGATAGCGGAAGGAAATCGGACCGTCGTCGTAAGCCGCAGCCGTGCGCACCATGTGCTTGAGTTCGGCCTCATCAGAGGCGGCCATGACAACGAAGCCGGGCAGCGAAGCGAGAAAGCCGGTGTCGAAGGAGCCGGCATGCGTCGGCCCGTCGGCGCCGACGAAACCGGCGCGGTCGATTGGGAAGCGCACAGGCAGACCCTGGATCGCGACGTCATGCACCACCTGGTCGTAACCACGCTGCAGGAAGGTGGAATAGAGCGCGCAGAACGGCTTGTAGCCTTCCGACGCGAGGCCAGCCGCAAAGGTCACCGCATGCTGCTCGGCGATGCCGACATCGAAAGTTCGTTCCGGGAAAAGCGCGTGCAGCTTGTCGAGGCCCGTGCCGTTCGGCATGGCGGCGGTGATGCCGACGATCTTCTCGTCGTGCCGCGCCTCTTCGACCAGAGCATCGGCAAAGACGGCGGTATAGGCGGGCGCATTCGGCTTGGCTTTCGCCTGCGTGCCAGTGATCACGTCGAACTTGTTGACGCCGTGATACTTGTCGGCGGCCGCCTCGGCGGGTGCGTAACCTTTGCCCTTCTGCGTCACGACATGGATCAGCACAGGCCCCTTGGCATTGTCGCGCACATTGCGCAGCACGGGGAGCAGATGCTCGAAGGAATGCCCGTCGATCGGCCCGATATGGTAGAAGCCAAGCTCCTCGAACATCGTTCCGCCGGTCACATAACCGCGCGCATGCTCGACCGCCCGCGTGATTGCCCGGTCGACGGTCTTGCCGAGATAGGCTGTCAGTTTCTTGCCGAGATCGCGAAAACCCATATAGGTCCGGCCCGAAGCCAGCCGCGCCAGATAGGCGCTCATCGCCCCCGTCGGCGGTGCAATCGACATGTCGTTGTCGTTGAGTATGACGATCAGCCGGGCGTCGAGGGCGCCTGCATTGTTCAGCGCCTCATAGGCCATGCCGGCCGACATCGCGCCGTCGCCGATGACAGCGATCACATTGCGGTCGGTCTTCGAGAGTTCAGCCGCCACCGCCATGCCGAGGCCGGCTGAGATCGATGTCGAGGAATGGGCAGCACCGAAGGGATCGTATTCGCTCTCGGCCCGCTTGGTGAAACCCGAAAGCCCGTCCTCCTGGCGCAGTGTGCGGATGCGCTCGCGCCGGCCGGTCAGGATCTTGTGCGGATAACACTGATGACCGACATCGAAGATCAGCCGGTCATGCGGTGTGTTGAACACTTTGTGGATAGCAATCGTCAGTTCCACCACGCCGAGCCCGGCGCCCAGATGCCCGCCGGTCTTCGACACGGCATCGATCATCTCGTCGCGCAGTTCGCGCGCCAGTTGCGGCAGGTCTCGATCTTCGATCGCCTTCAGGTCGGCGGGAAATTTGACCTGATCGAGGAGTGGCGTATCGGGGAGGGATGTCACGGGGCGGATGCCTTCTCAAACTCGTTTTGGGTGCGCGATAGCATCCCAAGACGAACTGGGCAAATATCCGGCACTGAAGATCTATATAGACATCATCTCCCTTCCGGCAAAGGCACGAATTCCTCTTCATCCCCCGGAACGATGTCGAAACGACCGGTTCGCCACTCTTCCTTGGCCTGTTCGATGCGCTCCTTGGACGAAGAAACGAAGTTCCACCAGATGTGTTTCTGCGATCCCATCGCGGCCCCACCAAACAGCATGACGTGACAACCGGTCGCGCCACCGATCAGCGTGATCGCATCGCCCGGCCGAAAGACGAGCAACTGGTCGGGGCCGAAGCGGTCTCCGGCAATCTCGATTTCGCCGGAGAGGATATAGAGCGCGCGCTCCTCCTGCGTCGCATCGAACGGGAACTTCGCCCCCGCCTCAAGGCTGAGATCGACATACAGCGTCTCGGAAAACGTCTTTACCGGCGAGCGCAAGCCCTCGAGCGCGCCGATCACCACGCGTCCGGAGGCGCCACCGGCCTGAAAGCTCGGCAGCGCCGCCTTGGCTGTATGGGCGAAAGCCGGATCGATCTCCTCCATCTGGTCGGGAAGCGCAATCCAGGTCTGCAGGCCGGACATAGCAAGCGGATGGCCACGCAGGTTTTCCGGCGTGCGCTCCGAATGCACGATGCCGCGCCCGGCCGTCATCAGGTTGATGTCCCCAGGCGCAATCACCAGTTCGGTTCCGAGACTGTCGCGATGCTTGATCTCGCCGTCGAACAGATAGGTGACGGTGGAGAGCCCGATATGCGGATGCGGCCTGACATCCATGGCCTCGTCCGCCCTCAGAACCGCCGGCCCCATCCGGTCGAAGAAGATGAACGGCCCGACCAGCCGCCGCTTCACCGACGGCAGCGCCCGGCGCACCGAAAACCCGCCGATGTCGCTGGAGCGCGGGATGATCAGATGCTCAATGGCATCACAGGCAAAGCCGTCACCAGGGACGGGGTCGTTTCCGGGGAAGAAGGACATTGGGGCGGTCTCCGCGTGGTCAATGGGGAGAGTTTAGGATGGGATTGGGGCAAGAGGCTAGTCGTCAGAACTGCGCGTATGCGTGACGCTGCGTTCAGTCTTCGACGAAACGTTGCCAGCCTGGCCGATCGCCAGCGCTCATTCCTCCGGGATGCCGTTGGCGCGCATGGCCTCTTCGATGTCGATGATCAGCGGTTGCAACTTCACTTCAATGATCTGCCAAATCCTGTCGATGTTCAGCTTGTCATAATCATGGCGCAGAAGGTTGCCGATGCCGCGTATGCCTGTCCAATCATGGTTGGGCAGCAGGTCGGGTGCAAACGGTCCCAGTTTGATTGCAGCTTCCGAGATGCGCGCCAGGCATCGTTCAGAACCATCTCGCACGAGTGGGTTTGTCAAATACTGCGCGTAGGTCATGCCTTAGTTATAGGTGAGTACGCTTCTCGCATTGTCGAGAATGTCCATCAAGCGCAGCCAGGGACGCTCAGAAGGCAAGCTGGCGATCCCTCTCAATACGTCGGGCCAGACGTTCTTTTTCGACGGGTTCGCAGACGATATCGACAGGTCGGCCGGTGATGGTCTCCAACTTCTGTCGTAAAAGATCTAGGTCGCTGAAGAAGCTGAAGCCTTTGCCCATCTTGGAATTGTCGAGGCGGACAACAACATCGACATCGGATTGCTCGGTGGCCTCACCACGCGCAACGGAACCGAACAGAGACAGTGACAAGATGCCATCCGCGACCAACTCGTCGCGATGTTCCCGCAGCTTGGCGATAACAGCGTCCTTGTCCATGCCCGACACTATAGCGCGTTTTCCCGCTATGGTCGAGACAACCCGCTCAAGCCCCGTCGAGCGGCTCGGTGCCGACAGGCTTGCCGGCGCGATCAAGCCGGATCTTCTCGATCCGGTTTTCGGCAGCCGAGAGCAGCGTCTCGCAATGCTTTTTCAGGAGTTCGCCGCGCTCATAGATCGCAATGGATTCGTCCAGCGCCACATCGCCGCGCTCAAGCCGGGCCACAATGCTTTCGAGCTCGGCCACGGCCTTTTCAAATGAGGTGCCGGTGAGATCGGCGGGAACGGCGGCGTCGGACATACTCAACCCTTCATCAGTCTGGCGATGTGCAGGCCGGCCGATTCGGCGAGCCCCTCGAGATCATAGCCGCCTTCGAGCAGGCTGACGACCCGGTTCTTGGAGAAGCGATCGGCGACTTCGAGAAGCCGCCCCGTCGCCCAGTCGAAATCCTCGCCGACCAAGTTGATCTGCGCCAGGGGATCGCGGTGATGCGCGTCGAAGCCGGCCGAGATCAGGATGAGATCAGGCGAAAAATCTGTCAGCGCTGGCAAGACCCGACTTTTGAACGCCTCGCGAAAATGATCCGAGCCGACATTGGGCGAGAGCGGCGCGTTGACGATATTGCGATGTTTGCCCGTCTCGTCCTTTGCACCGGTGCCGGGATAAAGCGGCATCTGGTGCGTGGAGCAGAACAGCACCGACGGATCGTCCCAGAAGATGTCCTGCGTGCCATTGCCGTGATGCACGTCCCAGTCGACGATTGCGACGCGCTCCACGCCATAGGTCTTCTGCGCATGACGGGCGGCAATCGCGATCGTGTTGAACAGGCAGAACCCCATCGCCTTAGACTTTTCGGCATGGTGCCCCGGCGGGCGCCCGGCGACAAAGGCGTTGTCGGCCTTGCCGGTCATCACGTCGTCGACGGCTGCCATCGCCCCGCCGATTGCGGTCAGCACCACCTGCAGGCTCTTCGGCGACGCATAGGTGTCGGCCTCGATCTGGTTGATCTCGCCCTCTTCCTCGGGGATCTGCCGCATGACGGCGAAGAGATGCTCTTCCGGATGGGCAAGCGTCACCGCATCCTCATTGGCCTGAACCGCCTGGATCCGCTCCAATTTTGCGAAGTTCGGATGTTCGAGCGCGATGTTCAGCGAACGCAGTCGGTCCGCCCGTTCGGGATGTCCGGCTGGCGTGTTGTGCTCGAGGAAAATCGGGTTCTCGTAAAGACGGGTGGCCATGGGCATCCTTCCTGGGTGAGACCGGAAGATAGTGCGCGACGCCGCCATCTTCTACCGGTCGTTCCGCTTATACCCATCTCAGATGACGGCCCCATGCCGCACCATTTTTGCCAAGTGCTTGTTATCGCCGGGCCGATGCCGTTAGATGCCGGGACTTCAGGAGGAGACGGCAGCGGGAATGGATGAAATCGAGCGGATCGAGGTGAGCGAACTGGTGGTGCCCTATCGGGACATCGGACCGACGGGCGAGATGCAGGCCGGTGCCTATGTCACCCATGCCGAAGAGGCCCTTCGCCATTTCTGGCGCTATCGCCCGCCGCTGGAGGATGAGCCGCGCTACAGCCCGACCAAGCTGGAACTGCGCCTGCATTTGCCGCTGCGTTTCGAGGAACAGGTCCGCATGGTCGTGCGCGTCGACAAGATCGGCGGCAAGTCGGTGGGCTTCGAGGTGGAGATGGAGCGCGACGGCCAGACGGTGGCCGAGATCGACGTGACCTGGACCGCAAGGGATGCCGAAACCGGCGAACCGGTCGCCTTGCCGGAAGATGTACGCGACTGGCTCTATCGGTATCTGCGGTGAGCACCGGCGATCGCGTCAATAGGACCGCGTAAAGCCGCCGTCATGCATGATGTTGAGACCGGTCATATGATCGGAAAACGGTGAAAGCAGTCCTTCGACAGCCACCGCCACCTCGGCTGGCTCTCCATACTTGCCGAGCGGAATATTGGCGGTCTCTTCGGCCATTCTCTCTGCGAAGGAAACGCCGGCCGCAGCCGCGCGTCGTTCCAGCCCCTCGCGATACCAGGGCGACAGCGTGCCTCCGAGCGACAGCGTATTGACATGAATGCCGCGGCCGCCGAGCGCAAAGGCGAGTGTCTTCGCCTCGCCGACCCAGGCGCAGCGCAGCACGTTGGCGGTGGCGTAATGCCCGAGCACCTGTGCAGACGAGATGCCGGAGATGATGACGATCTTGGCCCGTCTTGTCTGCGCGGGGTCTGGCGACATCCGCCCGATGGCGGCTTTCAGCAGTTCGAGCGGACCGATGAAGCAGTTCTGGAACAGGTCGGTCCAGGCCGCCGGGGACGGCATGGGGTCGTTGGTGCTGTGCGCCTGGGGCGGCATCAACACGACGCCATCGAGCCAGATATTGCGCGCCTGCAGCTCGCCGGCAAACTGCGATATCGAGCGGTTGTCCGTCATATCGACCGGGATTGCGCTGTGCCGCCCCTCGTGCGCGCCGGGCAACGCCTCGGCCAGAGCCTGCAGCCGTTCGGCGTTTCTCGCCGCAAGCACCAGACTGTCGCCGGCTGCGGCCAGATGATGCGAAACCGCCTCGCCAATGCCACCGGTCGCGCCGGTGACAAGAATGATCCTCTGCCTGCCCGACATGGTCGCCTCCCGTGGTGTCGGTGGATCTTGATCAAGATCACATCCTGAACCCCGGACGGGCTTTGCGCAATGGCGTCGGCAACGCTCAGTTGCTGATGCCATGCGGCCTTGCGGTCGCGGCCGTTATGCCCGCGCCGGCAGCAGCGGATAGCCGACCATGACCGCACGGGCGGCGAGCGTCGCGATGGCGGCTTTCACCAGGTCGCCCGGGATGAAAGCGAGCGAACCGAAGAGCACCTTGTCGAAGGGTGTGCCGGCCACCAGCGAGAGCCAGGGCATGCCGCAGAGATACACGACGCCGATGCCGCCAAT
>JARXAQ010000074.1 GCA_029865825.1 Rhizobium sp. | reverse complement strand
ATCTGATCGAAAACTCGGATGTTTTTATCGTCCGTGTTCGACGCGCTCGCGAAGATTGGCAGGTTGACATCTAGCCCCCTTATCTGATGCGGCTATCCGCAAGCCGCATCAGAGGGATATCTTCTTCAAGCCGCCTTCACCTTCTTCCGCTTCGCCAGCTTCTCCACCACGTTCTCGATCATCCGCATGCCGGCATCGCCGCCGAGCGTCATGATCGATTCCGGGTGGAACTGCACGGCGGCGACCGGTTCCTTGGCATGTTCTATGCCCATGATCGTGCCGTCTTCGCTTTCCGCCGTGATGATGAAATCACGCGGCAAGGTCGATGGATCGGCGAAGATCGAGTGGTAGCGGCCGACGGTCACTTCCTTGCCCAGACCGTCGAAGACGAGGCCGGCCTCAAGCACGCGGATGCGCGACGGCTTGCCATGCATGGGCACAGCAAGCTGACGCAGTTCCCCGCCATAGGCTTCGGCGAGCGCCTGCAGGCCAAGGCAGACACCGAAGATCGGAAGATCCCGGGCGCGGGCCTTCTTGATCGTCACCTTGCAGTCGAAATCCGACGGCGAGCCGGGACCGGGGGACAAGACGACGAGATCCGGGTTGAGCCGGTCGAAGATCTCTTCCGGCACCGGCGTGCGCACCGTGTTCACGGTGGCGCCCGTCTGGCGGAAATAGTTGGCGAGTGTATGGACGAAACTATCCTCGTGGTCGACGAGGAGGATGTTGACGCCCTGCCCGACGCTGGCCACGCCGCGCTTGGACTTCGGATCGGACTTGGCGTCGCGGATGGCGGCGATCATGGCGGATGCCTTTAGTTCGGTTTCGGCTTCTTCCTCATGCGGGTCGCTGTCGTTCAGAAGCGTCGCACCGGCACGGACTTCGGCGATGCCGTCCTTGATGCGCACGGTGCGCAAGGTCAGGCCGGTGTTCATGTCGCCATTGAAGCCGACCATGCCGATCGCCCCTCCATACCAGGCGCGGGGGCTCTTCTCGTGTTTTTCGATGAAGCGCATGGCCCACAGTTTTGGCGCACCGGTGACCGTGACCGCCCAAGCGTGGCTTAGGAAGCCGTCGAAGGCGTCCATGCCGTCGCGCAGACGGCCTTCGATGTGGTCAACCGTGTGGATCAGGCGCGAATACATCTCGATCTGGCGGCGACCTATGACCTTGACCGAGCCCGGCTCGCAGACGCGGGACTTGTCGTTGCGATCGACATCCGAGCACATGGTGAGCTCGCTCTCGTCCTTCTTGGAGTTGAGGAGCTTCAGGATCTGCGCCGAATCCTCGATCGGGTCGGCGCCGCGCTTGATGGTTCCTGAGATCGGGCAGGTCTCGATGCGGCGGCCGTTGACCCGCACGAACATCTCGGGCGACGCGCCGACGAGATATTCCTGATGGCCGAGATTGATGAAGAAGGAATAGGGCGACGGATTGATTTCCTTGAGCCGCTTGGAGATCTGCGATGGCTTTGAATCGCAGCGTTCCATGAACTTCTGGCCGGGAACCACCTCGAACAGGTCGCCCTTACGGAAACTCTCCTTGGCCTTGGTGACAAGCTCGGCATATTCGCCGGGCCGATGATCGCCGCGCGGCGGGATCGTGTCGGTGTGCTGGAAGGGTTCAGGCGCGATCTCTTCCGACTGGCCGACGGTGGTCGCGTCACCCTTGGTGAAGTCGTAGCGGTCGATCCAGGCCTTGGCCGAATAGTGGTCGACGACGAGGATCTCGTCGGGCAGGAAGAGCACCATGTCGCGCTGGTCGTCGGGGCGCGTGAGCTTCAGGTCGATGGCGTCGAACTGGAAGGCGAGGTCGTAGCCGAAGGCGCCAAACAACCCGATGGCGGCGTCTTCCTCGGAATAGAACAGAGCAGTTACGGCGCGCAGCACGGTAAAGACCGTCGGGATCTTCGAGCGTTCCTCTTCGGTGAAGACGCGGCTCGGCGGCTTAACGTCGAGATCGAGGCGGGTCGCCGTACGCTCACCCAACGCCAGGTCTTCGACGGTCGAGAGCGCGTCCGCGATCATAGTCAGAAGTGCCTCGCCCCGGCCGTTATAGGCCTCGATCCAGACCTTGCGGCCGAAGGACGAGATGCCGAGCGGCGGATCGACGATGGCGGTATCCCAGCGGGTATAACGACCGGGATATTCGTAATTGGAGGAAAACACCGCACCGCGCCGTTCGTCGAGTTTGTCGACATAGGTGGAGATGGCGTCGGCATAGGGTGTCGGCCGGCGTTTGCGTGTGACGGTCACGTCACCGCGCGTCTGATAGGCTTCCGAGCCGTCTTCCTGCAAAATCGTCGACATATCCGTCCTTTTCCGTTCTTCAAGGCCCTCTCCCGGCGCCTTGAATACAAAAAAGCCGCCTCAGGAGTGTATCCGGGCGGCTTTGGGGTCAATCGTCTGAAGACATGACTGGTCAAGGCCGCGTTAGCGAGCCCACCACCAAGCAATGTTGTTCAAAACGATCTTCATGGCCGTTTTGATAACCCGAGCCGAAGCGGCGCGCAAGCGGGATTTGCGCGGAAGAAATCGAACCTTTTGGGTCCCGCACCGTTGTCGTTGTGGGAACAATGACGGGAGCGGCGATGCGGAATGTCACAGTCTTGATGCTGGTCTGGCTCGTATCGACGGGGCAGACCCTGCCGCAGACGGGTCCGGCGCCCCTGCCGAAGCCGGCCGAGGCGACGACAGAGACCGGATCGCCAGCGACCGCGGAGGACGGCGAGAAGTCCAGCCAACCGGAGGAGAACGAGGAGGCGCCCGTGCCGACTGGCCCGGCGCCGAAGCCCTCGCCCGATCCACGCGACGTCGACGATGCCGGCCAACCGCCGGTCACAGGTCCGGCGGACAGGCCACAAGTCCCGACACCCGATCCTGCCCCGGAAGACCCGAAGGCCGACCCGGCGAAACCGGTTCCGGAGACCAAACCCGAAGCTGTAGCCCCTCCCCCGCCGCCGCCCGACCCGGCTCCCGTTTCCGAGACGCCGGAGGAGCTGGCCATATGTCTACGGGAACTGAAGGCAATGGGAGCGGATTTTCGCGAGGAACCGACAATCGACGGAGATACGGGCTGCGGCATCGCCCATCCGGTCACGCTTGGCCGCGTTTTGCCCGACGTGGCGCTGGAGCCGGAAGCGACGATCCGCTGCGAGACGGCGCTGAACCTTGCCCGGATGACCCGCGACATGCTGATCCCGGCGGCAGCCCGCGCCTTTCCCGAACGCGCAAAACTTTCGGGTATCAGCCAGGCCTCGGGTTATGTCTGCCGCAACCGCAACAGTGCCGAGGACGGCAAGATCTCCGAACATGCGTATGGCAACGCGATCGATATCGCGGGGCTCACCTTCGGAAAGGAAAAAGTCCCGGTCATGATTGCCAAGCAGGACGACGGCTCGGCGGAAGCGGCCTTCCAGCGGGCGCTGAACGCCGTCGCCTGCCTCTATTTCACGACGGTCCTGTCGCCGGGAAGCGACGCGACGCATCAGGACCACCTGCATCTGGATGTGATCGAGCGGAAGAGTGGGTTCCGATATTGCCGGTGAACAAAAATCGGCGGCGCCCGGATGAGCGCCGCCGATCGCGGTGGTGAGGGATGCTGGCTCAGAACTTCTGCGTCAGCGAAATTTTGAAGGTCCGTCCCGGCTCGGAATAGAAGGCGGTGGGCTGATTGCCGGAACTCACGCTGTTCGGATTGACGGAGGCGACCCCGACCGCATTCCAGTATGTCTTGTCGAAGATGTTGTAGACACCCGCCTGGATGCGCATGCCCTTGAACTGCTCCGGTTCCCACCAGCCGCTGAGGTTGAAGATGCCGTAACCCGGCGCATCGTAGGTGGTGGCAACATTGTCGTTCGGCATGGATGCGGAGAAGATGCCGGTCAACTCGGTCCCCCAGGTTTCCTGATCGTAACCGACGCCGACAATGGATTTCAGCGGCGCTACGCTGCGAAGGCGAGCACCTGTGTCCCCGTATTCCCCGTAAGCGACCGCGAGCGATGCTGTGGCGAAGAAGCCATTGGTGAAGTCCTTCCGGGCCTTGATCTCGGCCCCTGAAATCCGCACGTCGCTGCGGTTCTCATAGGTAAACAGCATAGCCGGCTGTGGCGACACGCCCGTTGTCGTGACGGAATCGATGAAGTTGTCATAGGTGTTGTGGAACAGGGTCACGCCACCGTTGAAATCACCGGTGTCCCACTTGGCCCCGACTTCGAAGCCCTGTCCCGTTTCCGATTCCAGATCGGGATTGCCAATACTCGCATAGCCCCCCGCAGTATTGGTGAAGTTGCCGTAGAGTTCGTCGACGGTTGGCGCGCGGTATGCCATCGACCACTGGGCGAACAGACCGACACTTTCCGTCAGCTGATACTCGAGGAGCAGCTTCGGCGAGAACCGGCTGTTACTCGACGCGTCTGGAAGCCCGAAGGCATTGTAGCCCGTATTGGAACTGAAGGCCGACGACGCTTGCGGCTTGTAATCGTGCCAGTCGAAGCGCAGGCCCGGCGTGAGCGAGAAGCCGCTGTCACCGAAGCCGATCTGGTCTTCGAGCGACAACCCGACGACCGTGCCGTCGACATCCGGAATGTCCGATTGCGAGGTCGTCGCCGCGGTTGCCGGAAAGACCGAAATATACTGCCCCGTCTCGAAGGACACGATGTTGCCACGCAGGCGCAGCTGATGGGCAAGGCCACCGGCCTCGAATTCGGACACGGCAGAACCGATGATGCCCAGATCCCTTTCCTGCACTTCGTTGGCGCGCAGATATTGCGTGCCGCTGTTGCGGAAGCCGTCGGAGCCGGCGTCCTTGTCGAGTTGCTGCCAGTAGAAGCGCAGGTTTCCCGCCTGGATCAACGTATCCGTGGAGGGCGCGTCATAGGTGTAGTCGAGCGAAACCCTTTGGCGACGCGTATCGTCCCAGCCGGAATAGCCATCCGCCCGGAAGGTGCTCGCGGCATTGGCGCCGGTGAAGGTCTGCGTTTGCAGCGATTTCAGATTGGTGTCGCTGGTATAGTCGTAGCGCTCGGCCGTCAGCCCGATGGTGTGGCCACCTTCCAGCTGGTGGCGGAACTTGAACAGCAGGTTGTTGCGAACGAAGTCCATCGGATTGGCCTCGGTCCGTCTGTTTCCGTAAATGTCGTCTGCCCCCTGGTTGTCGGTCTCCTGACCCTTCGTATAGGACCCCTGGAACAGGACGGAGGTATTGCCGACCCGCTTAGCCACAGCAGCCGAGTTGCTAAAGCTCTTGTCCTCGCTGTCATAACCGCTCTTGGTCAGAACGCCCCAGTCCTTGCCCTTGCCGATCACGTCTTCCGGCTCGAGCGTTCGCGCCGAGAGCGCGCCGGCAAGAGCACCCGACCCGACCTTGCTGGAATCGGCGCCCCTCAAGACATCGAGCCCCGCCAGTGAATTGAGATCGAAACTGTTCGGCTGCCCATTGATGCCAGTCGTCGGAGAACCGGCGCTCGTGCGGGCACTGCTCTGCAGAAAGGGCATCGGGATTTCATCGACGAGAACCGCGACGCGCGGGCCTGTCAGACCCCGAATAAAGAGACCGCCTGCGCGTCCTGGCTTGGCCTGAATGAAATCGACCCCGGGTTCGGTCGTATTGCCGAGATCGCTGAGATCCTTGACTTCCTTCTTGCGCAAGTCTTCCGCCGTCGTCTGCGTTGCGAGCGGTGTATCGGCCACCGATCCGGCCGGAACACGTTTGCCCTTAACCACGATCGTCTGCAGCTGCGTCTCGTCCGCCGTCGTCGACGTCGTGGCGGCGTCCTGGGCGTAAGCTGGGAGAATGGCGGAGACTGCCACGAGGGCGGTGCAGGCGAGCAAGAGGGGTCTGACAGACCGGGAGCCCATGCGAATGTCCTTTCAAAGGCCAGAGGGATGCGATCCCGCACCGCGAAAACGGGTGCAGGCTGGCCGAACGTGATTGCGTCAAAACCGGGGCGGCGTTGAAATATCCGCCGCAATCACGCCCTATAAAACATGATTATGTGAGTCAACATATAAAACATGATTCTTTTTATCATGTATTGTGATCGCCGTCACCGTGACGAAAATATCACGGTTTTCCGATGAAAAACCGGGGTGGCTAGAACAGCCCTTCGATCGCGCCCGCATCGTTCAGACGGATGCGCTCCGACGACGGCACGCGTGGAAGCCCGGGCATGGTCATGATCTCGCCGGTGATCGCGACGACGAAGCCGGCGCCGGCCGAGAGCCGGACCTCGCGGACATGCACGACATGCCCCTCGGGCGCGCCGCGCAGAGTCGGATCGGTGGAGAACGAATATTG
>JARXAQ010000325.1 GCA_029865825.1 Rhizobium sp. | reverse complement strand
AAAGCCGTCGCGGATTGGGTTCAGCGGATTGTACTGCTGGAACGAAAACCACAGGGTGAAGCCGAGCGGCACGATCATCCAGATGAACAGCAGCACCACGGACGGTGCCATCATCAGCCTGGCAAGCGTTTGGGTCTGTCGCGTAGCCATGGTTCCCTCCCGATTGATCTGGACCGTTCGGTCTCTTGCTGTTTTTAAACCATCATGCCGATACGCCTGAAACCGTCGTAAGGCTGCTACCAGCCATGACTTTTGCGCGTTCCAGACATTGAGAGAGATGTGCGCCCATTCTGGGCGGTCGGAGCAGGGCCGGTCGTGTCGACGGCGGCCCTGCTCTCAGTTCCGGGAAGACTACTTGATGTAGCCGCCTTCCGTCATCGTGGCGGTCGCGACGTCCTGTGCCTGCTTCAGCGCGTCGTCAACGGTCATCTGCTCGGCCAAAGCCGCCGAGAAGAGCTGGCCGACGGTCGTGCCAAGGCCCTGGAATTCAGGAATGGCGACGAACTGGACACCGACATAAGGCACCGGCTTGACGGTCGGCTTGGTCGGGTCGGCAGCGTTGATCGAGTCCAAGGTCATCTTCGCAAACGGAGCGGCCTTCTGATACTCGGGATTGGCGTAGAGCGAGGAGCGCGTGCCCGGAGGAACGTTGGCCCAGCCTTCCTTGGACGCGACGAGCTCGAGATAGGCCTTGCTGGTTGCCCAGGAGACGAATTTCTGAGCAGCTTCGGCCTTCTGCGTGCCGGCCGGAACGGCCAGCGACCATGCCCAGAGCCAGTTGCCGCGCTTGCCGAGACCGGTATCGGGAGCAAGCGCGTAAGAGACCTTGTCAGCGACGGTGGAGTCCTTCGGGTTGGACACGAAGGACGCCGCTACCGTTGCGTCGATCCACATGCCGCACTTGCCCTGCTGGAAGAGCGCCAGGTTCTCGTTGAAGCCGTTGGAGGAAGCGCCGACCGGGCCTGCGTCCTTCATCAGCTTGACGTAGAAATCAAGCGTTGCCTTCCACTCGGGCTGGTCGAACTGTGGCTTCCAGGCCTCGTCGAACCAGCGGGCGCCGAACGAGTTGGACATGGCAGTCAGGAACGCCATGTTTTCGCCCCAGCCGGCCTTGCCGCGAAGGCAGATGCCGTTCACGCCGGTGGCGCGGTCGGTCATCTTGCGGGCAGCGTCAGCCACGAAGTCCCAGGTCGGCGCGTCAGGCATTGTCAGTCCGGCCTTTTCCATCAGGTCCTTGCGGAACATGATGAACGAGCTTTCGCCGTAGAACGGAGCTGCATAAAGCTTGCTGTCAACGGTCAGACCGCCGGCGATGGCCGGAATGATGTCGGCGGCATCATAGTCTGCGCCGAGGTTGTCGAGCGGCAGAAGCCAGTTCTGCTTGGCCCAGATCGGAACTTCATAGGTGCCGATCGTCATCACGTCATACTGACCGCCCTTGGTGGCGATGTCGGTCGTAACGCGTTCACGCAGAACGTTTTCTTCGAGCGTGACCCATTCGACCTGGATGTCGGGATTTTGGGCGGTGAATTCGGAGGTTAGCCCCTGCATGCGGATCATGTCGCCGTTGTTCACGGTCGCAACGGTCAGCGTTTCGGCCGAGGCCATGCCGGCAAGCGCCAGCGCTGAGCAGGCGCCCAGCAGAATCGTCTTCAATGTCATGTCTTCCTCCCAGAAGAAAAATGAGCATTCGCTTTGCTCATGGGCAATTACTCACTTCTTGGGCGAACAAAGTCAAGCGGGATTCAATGCTGCATCGCCGCATGAAGCCTACAAGTCTATGAAATTGCGAGAAAAAATCGCCGAAAGTTCAGCGCGCCAAAAGCAGTCTGGCGGCCTCTTCATCGGTGATGAGGCCGTTGATATGCCCGCCACGGACGGCCGCGAGGATGGCGGCATGCTTCCGCTTGCCGCGCGCCATGCCAATCACGGTCGAGCGCTCGCGAGATGGGATATGGAGGCTAGCGACCCGGTCGTTGACCGGATGGTCCAAAATCGTGCCGTCCGCACCAAAAATCCAGCCACAGATCTCGCCAACCGCGCCGGCGGTCAGGAGATCGTCCATCTCGTTCTGTTTGAGGAAGCCGTCGACCTGCAGGGGCGCATTGGATGCCATGTCGCCAATGCCGACAAAGGCGACATCGGATTTCTGTCCCAGGGCGATCGTCGGTGCCACGAGTGGCTGGGCATGCAGCAGAATTCTCTCCTCGGGCGAGGAGACGATGACCGGCAGCGGCATGGGAAAATGCGGTGCCTTGATCGCGTCGGCCATCGAGAAGATGACGTTGAAATAGGCCGCTGACCCGTCCGGGCTGATATTGCCCGTTAGGGATACGATCTTATGTTGCGGGCATTCCATCGGCGACAATTGGTCGATCATCGCGCGCAGCGTGCGGCCTGTTCCCATGGCAATCACGAGCGGGTCGGTTTGCTTCAGCCATCGTTCCAGCTCGGCGGCGCCGGCTTCCGCGACACCGACCGTGGCGGACTCTGACCCCGGATCGGACGGCACGATCTCCACCTGCTTCAATCCATAGCGCGCCTTGAGCGCTTCGGACAGTTCCAGGCATGCCGCGATCGGATGGTCCAGCCGCACCTTGATCAGTCGCTCCGCGATTGAGAGTGACACAAGCCGTTGCGCACTCTGTCGAGAAATGCCCATCAGAGCGGCAATTTCGTCCTGGGTGCGGCCGGCGACATAATAGAGCCAGCCCGCACGCGCCGCGTCGTCCAGCCGTGTCTGCCCTTCATTGCGCCGCGCCATGCTGCTCGTCTCCCGTTGCGCACAGTGCTGCCAAGTTTGCTGCCGGCTGTCAAATCCCGGCGTGGACCAAGGTCCAATCGCGAAACGGCGTTCCACTTTGGATCGGCGGCGATTGATTGTGCCATATGCGCGCTTTCGGCATATCCGCACAAAAATGATCCCGCCGGAGCGGGATCGAGGTAGGCGCCCTAAGGCTGCCGGGGGAGGTTCGGGGGAGAAGACAATCCGTTAACGGGCCGATGTTCCAATTGTTCCATCCTCACGGAACAATTTTGGTGTGGGTTCCGTACCGGGAAAAGACCCGCCACTTCTCCCTCTTGACCAATGTAATGTTATTACATAATAAATCGGCTGACGATGGGATCATGCTTGACGGCCCGGTCCGCGACGCTCTATGCAGGACGGGACGGTTCCCTCTCCGGATGACTCCGAGGGGATTAATAGGGAACACGGTGCGGAAGACCCATAAGGGACCAAGACCGTGGCTGCCCCCGCAACTGTAAGCGGATTGCTGTCCATACTCGCGGCGTGAAAGCGCCGGGCCACTGCGAGCGATCGTGGGAAGGCAGATGGACAGCAGATATCCGCGAGCCAGGAGACCTGCCGTCACATGAGAGAAAAACGTAGCGGACGGGGTGTTCCGATGGATACGAACTGGTTTGCAAGCCGCGCATCCGGCGCGCGGTCATGTGTTCCATTTTGCCTCCGCAGACGTCCTGTGGAGGAAAGTGCATGCCAAATATCATCAGCGATGAGAGCACGGCTCGGCGCGTGAGGCGTCACGTCGGCGCGGCCTTCCTGTCGGGAAGCCATGCGCGATGAGCTGCGACACCAGGGGTGTTTCATTGCGGGCGACCGGTCTCGGTTGGGGCCCGAAACCTTCGAAATTTCTCGTGCGGGATGTCTCGTTTGCCATCGAAGGTGGTGATCGGCTCGCCATTGTCGGCCCGAACGGTGCCGGCAAGACGACGCTGCTGCGGTGTCTTTATCGGGGCGTGACGCCGCTTGAAGGCAGCGTCGAGGTCGCCGGGCAGAACATCGGCGCTCTCGCGCCCCGACAGTTGGCGCGACGGGTGGCGGTGGTCCTGCAGGAAATGCCGGCGGATTTTCCGTTTACCGTACAGGACGTCGTGCTGATGGGCCGCGTCCCCTGGCGCGAAGGGCTGGCGGGCTGGACCGCTCAGGACCGCGAAGCAGCACGCCACGCGCTCGACCATCTCGATCTTCTGGGTCTGGCCGGACGGCAGTTCTCGACGCTGTCGGGCGGGGAAAAGCAGCGTGCCCTGGTGGCCAGGGCGCTTGCGCAAGACCCGGAAATCGTCATCCTCGACGAACCCACAAATCATCTCGACATCCGCCATCAGCTGGAAATCTTGGCGCTGCTCGGTTCGCTTCGGCTCACGATCGTCACCACGCTACACGACATCAATCTCGCCGCCGACTTCGCCACCCATGTGGCCCTGATGCAGGCAGGCCGCATGACGGCCTTCGGTCTCCCCGAAGACGTCCTGACCGATCATGCCCTCTCCGGAGCCTTCGGAGTTCTGGCCGAGCGCCAGCGCCGGGCGGGCACCGGTCCGGCGCGTTTCTCATTCTCTCTTGCCAATCTCTGATTTGAAAGAACAACTATGTTCGCACACCGTCTGCTACCCCTGGCCACGATAGTCGCCGCTCTCCTTGCCGCCTCGACCGCGGCCGCCTTTCCCGTCACGATCAAGAGCTGCAATCGCGATGTGACCTTCGACGAGCCGCCGAAGCGGGCGGTCTCGAACGACGTCAATCTGACCGAGATGATGCTCGCGCTCAAACTGCAGGACCGCATGGTCGGCTATACCGGCATCTCCGGCTGGAAGACGCTGGATGCGAGCCTGCGAGACGGGGTGAAGGAACTGCCCGAGCTGTCGCCGAAATATCCCAGCAAGGAAGTTCTGCTGGAGGCGGATGCCGATTTCTATTTCGCCGGCTGGAACTACGGCATGAAGGTCGGCGGCGAAGTCACGCCCGAGACGCTGAGCCCGTTTGGCATCAAGGTCTATGAATTGACCGAATCCTGCAGTCACATCATGGCCAAGGCAAAGCCGACCATGGACGACATGTTCGTCGATCTCCTCAACCTCGGCCGCATCTTCGGCGTCGAGGATCGGGCCGAAGCCCTGGTCGACGGCTACAAGAGCGGGCTTGCAAAGATCCAGGAGCGCATCGGCAGCGTCAAGGAACCGGTCCGTGTCTTCGTCTACGATTCGGGCACGGAAAAGCCCTTCACCTCAGGCCGTTTTGGCATTCCGACAGCCATGATCGAAGCCGCAGGCGGCATCAACATCATGGATGATGTCGATAAGAGCTGGACAGAAGTATCCTGGGAACCGGTCATCGACCGCAATCCACAGGTGATCGTCATTGTCGACTATGGCGACGTCACCGCCGAACAGAAGATCGCCTTCATGAAAGAGAACCCGGCTTTCAAGAACCTCGATGCGGTCAAGGCCGATCGTTTTGTTGTACTCGCCTATGTCGAGGCGACGCCGGGACCGCGCAATGTCGGCGCGATTGAACGGCTCGCCGACACCTTCCACCCGCGCAACATGTGAACCCGGCGACGCAGCCCCGCGCAGCAGCTGGGGCTGCGGTTTGCCCCTCAGGCGCGATCACGGAAGCAAAAACAGAATGCATGGCAGCAGGATATTGCTCTGGACAGTGGGCCCCCTCGGCTTGCTGCTCCTTTGCGTCACCCTCGGCGTGTCGCTTGGCTCGGCACGAATCCCTTTGGACATGGTGTGGTCCATCCTCGGTCACCGCATCGCGCCGGATCTTGTCGAAAAGACATGGTCGGCCGGCCGCGAGAGTATCGTCTGGGAGGTTCGCCTGCCGCGCGTGCTTCTGGCTGCCCTTGTCGGCTCCGGCCTTGCCGTGGTCGGCGCCGTCCTCCAGTCCATCACCCGCAATCCGCTCGCCGATCCGCATCTCCTCGGAGTGTCCTCCGGCGGTGCCCTCGGCGCCATCGTCGCCCTGCTACACACAGGGTTGATTTTCGGAACCATCACGGTGCCGCTCTTTGCCTTTGCCGGCGCACTGACTGCCACCATGGCTGTGGTTGCGGTCACGCGCATGACCGGCGCCGCGCCGGACCGGCTTGTCTTGTCCGGGGTCGCCGTCGCCTTCATCGCCACCTCGCTCGGTAATCTCGCCATCTTCCTCGGCGATCCCCGCGCCGCCCATACGGTCATCTTCTGGATGCTGGGCGGCCTCGGCCTCGCAGAATGGGGTCATCTTGTCTATCCGGCGGTCACCCTGTTCGCATGCCTCGTCTTCCTGGTCCTGCGCAGCCGCGAGATCAATGCGCTGGCAATGGGAGATGAAACC
>JARXAQ010000308.1 GCA_029865825.1 Rhizobium sp. | reverse complement strand
CATGGATTCGCTTTGCGCCGAGCAGGAAAAGGTCCTGCAGCGTCTTGAGCGTGCAGGCGTCCAGGGTGACATCGGTCCGGCACTTGCCGAGGAAAAGACCCTCGAAGAGTGGAATGCTGACGCTGTTGCCAAGGGCAATCTCGCTCCGCAGCTGAAGATCGCTGAGGAAAAAGAAAAGCCGATGACCGTCAACTACGACGAACTCGTCAAGAGCTGGCAGTAATCACCGGCGATCCTGATTGATATCTGAACCAGAACGCCCGGAAGCCATGCCTCCGGGCGTTTTCGCATCTCTTGCTGTCAGGGAAGGAATTTCCAGATAATTTATGATGCGCATGTCTGAAAGGCTGAATTTCCGCGTTTTTTAAATCGTGATGTGCCAAAGTTTTATTGTAAATGTTGAGATTTTCCGGAATTCGAAGGCCGCGCTTAAGAAGAAAATTATTTACAAAGAATCTGAATTTGATATCAATCTCATCAAGGGTCGCTGTTGACCTGTAGCCCCTTGGCAGCAAGCTGCCTAGTCGAGGTTTCCAACGATATTCACAGGATGGGCAGGAGCATGGCATTCGTAACGATGGGGCCGATGTTGAAGCGGGCGCAGGCAGCGGGCTATGGGATCGCCGCCTTCAACATGATTGACTACAACAGTGCGCGTTCGATCGTTGACGGGGCGGTAGAGTTGCAGGCGCCGATTATCGTTCAGGTGTCTGTCAAGACGATCCGGCACTGGGGCTTCAAGCCGATTGCGACTTGGGTGCGCATGATGGCGGAAGACGTCGATATCCCGGTCGCACTCCACTTGGATCACTGCACCGACGAGGATCTCATCAAGCGTTGCATTGATGCGGGCTGGACGTCAGTGATGTTCGACGGCTCGTCCTTGCCCTTCGCCGAGAACCGCGCCCGATCGGAGGCGATTTATCGCCTGACTGAATCGGCTGGCGTTGGGCTGGAGGCTGAAATCGGTGCCATCGGCGGTGTCGAGGATGACAAGTTTGTCGCAGAGGATTCCGCCATTTTGGCTGATTATGATGAATGCCTCGAATTCGTGAAGAATATGCCGAACCTTGCAGTTTTCGCGCCTGCCATTGGTACCGCGCACGGCGTGTACAAAGGTCAGCCGAAGATTGCCTATGATCTGCTGGAAAGAATTTCCGGCGCAGTCGGCATTCCGATCGCGCTGCATGGTGGCACGGGCCTCAGCCAGGAGCAGTTCGACCGTTGCATCTCGGGCGGTTGCGCCAAGGTCAATATCTCCACCATGCACAAGCTTCGCTTCATCGACGGTTTTCTGGGTGTGCGCGAGGCGAAGCCGAAGCTGGAGGAGCCCCTGCCGTTCATCGTTGGACAGTATGATGCGATGAAGCGCGATGTCTGCGAAATGATCACCGCTTTCGGCTCTCGCGGCAAGGCGGCTCAGGCCGCCGATATGGTGGGTTGAGCGATGATGCAGGCATTGATCTTCGACTGCGACGGCGTACTTGTCGACACCGAGCGTGACGGCCATCGTGTTGCCTTCAACCAGGCCTTTGCGGAGCTCGGTATCCATTGCGAGTGGAGCGTTGAACGCTATGGGGAATTGCTTCTGACGGCGGGTGGCAAGGAAAGGATGCGGCGGCATTTCGATGAAGCCGGATGGCCATCCGAGTTTCCTGACCGGGATGGGCTGATCAACCGTATCCATAGGCTGAAAACCGATCTCTTCATGTCGTTGATCAGTGCCGGTGCGCTGCCCTTGCGTCCTGGAATTCAGCGGATCGTGGATGAAGCCATGGCGGCCGGGGTCACGCTTGCGGTCTGCTCGACATCAAACGAGCGGGCGGTCCAGGCGGTTGTCGATGTCATGCTCGGCCCAGAACGGTCCGCCAAGATCAGCGTCTTTGCCGGAGATGTGGTGGCAGCCAAGAAGCCAGCGCCGGATATCTACAACCTCGCCGCCACGACACTCGGGCTGTCGCCCAAATCCTGCGTCGTCATCGAAGACAGTAACAATGGACTGCGCGCCGCAAAGGCTGCAGGCATGCGCTGTATCGTGACGGTGTCTTCCTATACCGGCGAGGAGGAATTCAAACTTGCAGACCGGGTCGTGGCCGATCTCGATCAGGGTATCGACATTGCGGCCTGTCGCACCGTGCTCGAAATGGCATCTCAGGCCGAATGACGGATCGGCATCGCCCTGACCGGCGGCAGGCTCTGCCGGTCAGGTCTCGTCTCGGTTGCGGTGACGGTAGCGTTTTTCCAGAGCTGCCCCCGTTGTTCGCAGGCTCTCAACCGTCTTTTCTCCCGTTCGAAACAGAGTGCTTACATAGAGAAGGTCGATCAGGAAGAGCTGGCTGATCCGCCCTTCGAGGAAGTCCCCGTGGAGGGGCACAAGCTGTTGGCTCGCCCCCCAGGTTATGAGGGAGACGCTGGCGGCTTTGGCCACTTCCGAGCCGGCATTGCTGGTAATGGCGATTGTGGTTGCGGAGCGTTCGCCCGCCAGAAGAAGGGCATCCGTCACCGTCTCGGTCGTGCCGGTGTGCGAGATCCCGATCATCACGTCATCGGCCTTCAGCGTCGCTGCGACGATCGTCTGGGTGTAGCCGTCGCGATAGCTGGTGGCGTCGAAACCCGCCTTCATGAACAAATGAGCAGCTTCGTCGCAGATCGAGGCGGCGCCGCCGACGCCGACGAAGACGATCTTCTTTGCCCTGCGCAGCGCTTCCACGGCCAGTTCCAGCCGCTGCGCATCCAGCATGCGGTGTGTGCCTTCCAGGCCCGAAATCAAAAGTGAAGCGAGCTTGCCGCTGGTCGTGATCAGCGAGTCACTGTCATCGATCTCAAGGGGAAGATTGACAAAGGATCGCCGCGCACGGGCACCCTCTGCCAGCGAAAGTTTCATGTCAGGATAGCCTTCATAGCCGAGCGCGCGGCTGACGCGGCTGATCGTGGCTTCGCTCACACCGAGATTGCGGCCGAGCTCCGTAATCGATGAATCGAGGCGCTTGCCTGCGTTATTGCGCAGAAAGTCGGCCACGATCCGTTCGGACTTCCGCAGGGTGCCATACCGCTCCTGGATCCGCTCAAGAAGATCACTTTGTTGCAGGTCGGAAAGCTGGCGCGGCTCAGTCATACGGGATTCCGTTTTCACAATACACGCTGCCTTGGCGGCAGCGTCCTGTTTCTAGCACTTTTCGCTTGAGAATAAAAGTTTTCACCCGAAACTTCCAAGTGCTTTTACGCCGCTGACGCGCTCTGCTCGACAGGTCGGCAATTGGGAGCGCTGTGGAGGCGCAAGACAGGCAGGCGGCGTTCCGTGAAAATGCCTGACAAGAATAGGAAAGGAATTTTCTGAATCTGGAAAATTTTATACCTTTTGATCGCGGGAAATTACTCAGCATGAGCCGGAAGATAGAAATTTTCTGCGCCTACTGTCGATTTTGCAATGCAAAATCAGTAATTTATGCAGATTTTTCGCCTACGTTTGCGCTATGTTGGCAATTTTCAGCGCCTCGATAATTATGGAGAAAATTTTCTCGACAGCTTTGCGAGCGGGTGCTAGAACGCTTCTCATCAAGAAACAACCAACCATTTTGGGGAGAAGAGCATTCATGTCAGCACACTCCAGCAAGGCCAACGCCCCATCTCGGGAGCTTCTGGAAAAACTTTTCAGAACGGCTTATAAGATCCGTGTTTTCGAGACCGAGGGCATCAAGCTTTATCGCCAGGGTCTCATCCGCGGCTATTTCCACCCCTATCTTGGGCAGGAAGGTATTGCGACCGGAGTGTGCGCCGCGCTGAGCGACGGCGACTACATTGCCTCGACTCATCGCGGTCACGGCCATTGCATCGCCTGGGGCGCCAGCATCAACAAGATGGTCGCCGAGCTCCTCCAGAAGGATACCGGCTATTGCCGTGGATATGGCGGCTCCATGCATATTGCCGACATCAAGGCCGGCAATCTCGGCGCGAACGGCATCGTGGGTGCAGGCACGCCGCTGGGTGTTGGCGCGGCATTGGCCTCACAGATCAAGGGCTCCGATGCGGTCACCGTGACATTCACGACGGATGGTGCTTCGAACAACGGCACCTTCATGGAATCGCTCAATCTCGCGGCGATCTGGAACCTGGCCTTCGTGCTGGTCGTCGAAAACAACCAGTACGCCGTGTCGACGAAGATCGAGGAATCGACCCGCGAAGTTGACCTCTACAAGCGCGGCCTGGCCATCGGTGTCGAGAGCTACCAGGTCGATGGCAACGATCCGCTGGCTGTCTACAACATGACGAAGGATGCCGTGGAAAAATGCCGCCGTGGCGAAGGCCCGATCCTCATCGAGGCCAAGACCTACCGCCATATGGGCCACCACGTGAATGATCCCGGGAAGTACATGCCGGCTGACCGGCTCGCCTACTACAAAGAGCGCGATCCGGTCGATCGTGCCCGTAACGCGCTGACAGAAATGTCCGGCATCGACCAGTCTGAAATCGATGCGATCGAAAACGAGATCCGTGAGGAATTCGAGGCTGCGGTCGAGTTTTCGAAGGCAAGCGGTGAAGTGACGATCGCGGAATTCCGCGAATTCGCCGCCGCCTATTGAGTTTCCGGGAGAGAGGACAAGAAGATGGCTAGAGAGCTTATGTACCGTGACGCCCTGCGTGAGGCGATCGACGAGGAAATGGCGCGCGACAGTTCGGTTTTTATCATCGGTGAAGGGATTGCCGAGCGTGGCGGGTCCTACAAGGTGACCGAGGGCCTGCTGGACAAGTATGGCGCAAAGCGTGTCCGTGACACACCGATCGCCGAGGCCGGCATGATCGGCGTCGGTGTCGGGGCAGCCATTGCCGGTGCGCGTCCCATCGTTGAAATCCTGTATGTCGACTTCGCCATGTTGGGCATGGACATGCTGGTCAACCAGGCGGCAAAGTTCCGTCTGATGACCGGTGGCGACGGCCGTGTCCCATTCGTCATGCGCACCCAGGGTGGCACAGGCGGCGGCGTAGCAGCGCAGCATTCGCAGAGCCTTGAGGCTCTCTTCTATCATATTCCCGGTCTCAAGGTCGTCATGCCGTCGGTGCCTGCCGACGCCAAGGGGCTTCTGAAATACGCCTTGCGTCAGGACGATCCGGTTATGTTCCTGGAGCACAAGCACCTTTACATGACCAAGGGCATGGTGCCGGACGGCGAGCATGTCATCGAGTTCGGCAAGGGCGACATCAAGCGGGCCGGTAAGGACGTGACGATCATTGCCTGGTCGAACATGATCCCGCGCGCGCTGGAAGCTGCGGCAAAGCTTGCCGAAGAAGGCATTGATGCCGAAGTGCTTGATCCCCGCACTCTGGTGCCGCTCGACAAGGAGATGATCCTGACCTCGGTTGCCAAGACGAACCGGGTTGTCATCGTCCAGGAAGCTGTCCGCCGGGGTGGCGTCGCCTCTGACATCGCCTCCATCATTCAGGCCGAAGCCTTCTACGATCTGGATGCGCCGATTGAAATCGTCGCCGGTCTCAACATCCCCGTTCCGTTCAACCTCGAGCTTGAGAAGGCCAGCGTTCCGCAGGTCGACGACATTGTCGTTGCGACCCGTCGCACATTGCACGCCACGTCTTTCGCTCTTGCAGCTGAATGACCGAGGTTCTCCGAACGAGACAGGAAAGTTCGATGTCTATGAACGTATTGGAAAAACTGGCGGCGACCAATCCAGACTGTGAGATCTGGTGGGATTCGTCCCCCATGATCTATCCGGGATGGAAGGCTTCAGTCCTGAAGGATGCACCGGCCGAGAAACGCGAAGAATGGGAAGCGCAACTCACGCGCCTGTTCGATGCGGAACACGTGGCGGCAACCGGCGAGATGGGATTTCGTGGTGTCACCACCAACCCGCCGCTTTCCTTGCAGGCTATCCAGGCCGACCCGGCTTTCTGGGCCGATGAAATCCGTAATCTGGCGACAGCCAGCGGAACGGACGACATCGAAAGCATCTACTGGAGCATCTATCTCGACGTCGTTCGTCGCGGGGCTGCGATGATCCGCAAGGTCTATGACGTGTCCGGCGGAAAATACGGTCTCGTGTCGGGCCAGGTTGATCCTCGGTTCGTCACCGACAGGGTGCGCATGCTCGAACAGGGCCTGCAGCTTGCCGAGATCGCCCCGAATGTGATGGTGAAGATCCCGGGCTCCAAGGAAGGTTACGAAGTCATCGAGGAGCTCACGGCACGTGGCATTTCGACCAACAACACGACCTCCTTCACCGTGCCTCAATACGTCGCCTGCATGGATGCCGTGTCCCGTGGTCTCGAACGGGCGAAGGCCAATGGGGTCGATCTGTCGAAATGGCGTTCCGTCATCACGCACATGTCTGCCCGGCTTGGCAATGTCGGTGATCTCAAGGCCCAGGCCGATGCGCGCGGCATTGCCCTGTCTCCGGAAGACATTCTGCATGGCGAACTTGCCGTGCTCAAGCGCGCCTACCGCTATGGCAAGGAGCGCGGACACCCGAGCAAGATGCTGCAATGCTCCATGCGGGTGTCTGATGCGGGTCCTGGCGGAACGGCCTCCAGCTGGCACATTTCCAAGCTGGCCGGCGGTGATTTCGTCTACACCTGCCCACCCGGTTACATCGCGCAATTGATGCAGGCCGAAGACAGGCTTCCCGAATTCGATCCGCGCGCCATCGACGAAGATGCGCCCGCTGAAACGATCGAGAAGCTGATGCGCATTCCATACTTCCGGCAAGCCTATGAATTCGATGGCATGCAGCCGGAGGAATTCGCGCAGTTCGGAGCCTTCGCCACGACGGCCGCCGAGTTCGCAGCCGCGACCCGAAAGACCGTGGACTTCGTCGCCCAGTCGGTTGAATCCGTCCGGCGCCGAGTCGCTTGAGAAAGAGAGCACTCTGATGGCACGTCCCATTCTTATGCCGCAGGTCGGGCAGGATCTGACCGAAGGCAAGATTACAGCCCTGAACGTCAAGCTCGGCGACAAGGTCAAGAAGGGCGATATCGTCGCCGAGGTGGAATCCGAGAAGGCCGTGTTCGAGGTGGAAGCCTTCGAGACCGGCACGGTTCTGGAAATCCGCTACAAGGTCGGCGATATGGCAACCGTGCTCGAACCGATCATCATGGTCGGCAGCGAGGGCGAGGTGCTGGAAACCGCCGCCGCCACGAGCACGGCCAGCGTAAACGTCCAGGAGGCCGCTATCACGGCCGTTGAGAGCGCGTCAGTCACGCCTGTTGAACGCGGTAGGGACCTGGAAACGGCTTTTCTGAAGACGGGGACCGGTGGATCGTCTCCGCTGGCGCGGCGGCTCGCCGGCAGCGCCGGGGTCGATATCGCGCAAATCCCGGGCACGGGGCCGAGGGGTGCCGTGGTCAAGCGCGACGTTGAAGCCTTCCAGCGCAGCAAGCCTGGTGTGTCGTCCGTTCTGCCCTTCAGCGGCACTACGGTTCGCGCCACGGGCGGCGCTTTGCCTCTGCGGACGCTTCAATCGGGCACCGGCGATCCGGTTGTGCTCATTCATGGTTTCGGTGGCGATGTCTCCGCCTGGCGGCCATTTGTTGCGCATATCGGCGTCAGCAATCCCATTCTGGCTCTCGATCTTCCCGGTCATGGGGCGGCTGCAGCATCGTCTGTGAGCGATTTCGACAGCCTGACCGCAGCCGTCCATGCCACGCTCGCTGCCAGCGGAATTGATCGGCTCCACCTCGTCGGCCATTCGCTCGGTGCCGCTGTTGCCGCAAGCATCGCCGGTGGCGGGAGCCTTCAGGTGCGCTCGCTATCGCTTCTCTCACCCGCCGGGTTGGGGCCGAGGATCAATGGCGACTACGTTGCCGGTTTCCTCTCCTCGACGAGCGAGGCGGCGCTGAAGGTCTGGCTTGAACTGCTGGTCCATGATCCGTCCTCCCTGCCGGGTGTCCT
>JARXAQ010000301.1 GCA_029865825.1 Rhizobium sp. | reverse complement strand
AAGCCGCCGGCAGTGTCCCGCCGACGGCTTCCTGACATGTGGAGGCGTCCTGGCTTCAGGCAGCGCGGCGATGCCCGCCCGACGCTTGGCCGCGTCCTTCTGGAGCAAGCTTGAACTGATTGACCAGCTGCATCAGGGCATCCGCCTCGTCGGCGAGCTGACGCGTCGCGGCATTGGTTTCCTCGACCATGGCGGCATTGCGCTGGGTCATCTGGTCCATCTCGTTGACCGAGGAATTGACTTCACCCAGGGCGTTCGACTGGTCTCGGCTTGCGAGAGCGATGACCGAGACACGTTCGGCGACTGTGATGATGTTTGCCGAGATTTCGGCCAGCACAGAGCCGGTCTGCTGCACCAGCTTGGAGCCGGATGAGACTTCCGTGCTCGACTTGTGGATCAGGTCCTTGATCTGCTGGGCAGCACCGGCCGAGCGCTGCGCCAATTCCCGGACTTCCTGCGCAACGACGGCAAAACCCTTGCCGGCTTCCCCAGCCCGCGCCGCTTCGATCCCAGCATTCAGCGCGAGAAGATTGGTCTGGAAGGCGATCTCGTCAATGACGTCGATGATCTGCACGATCTGGCCCGAGGCGTCCTCGATCCGGCCCATGGCGTCAATGGCGCTCGCCACGACAGCGGATGAGGTATCGGCACGGCCCTTCGTATCGGCGACAATTGTGTTGGCTTGTTCAGCCTGTTCGGCAGACTGCTTGACGGTCACCGTGATCTCGTCGACGGCAGCCGCCGTCTCTTCGAGCGACGCCGCCTGCTGCTCGGTCCGCTTGGCAAGCTGGTCGGCAGCGCTGCTCATCTCGGCGGCATTGCGCTGGATCATGTAGGTGTTCGAGCGGATCTGCGTCATCGTATCCTGCAGATGCTCCAGCGACTGGTTGAAGTCGGTGCGCAGCTGCTCCAGACGGCCGGTGAACGGCGTATCGATGGTCTCCGAAATATCGCCCTTGGCCAAGCGGCCGAGACCGGAGGCGAGCGCACTGACGGCAAAGTTGATCTGCCGGTCGATCTCCTGCTTTTCGAGGTCGTTGCGACGGCGTTCTTCCTCCGCCTCGGCGCGCTCGGCTTCGCTGCGGTTTTCGATCTCGATCTTCGACAGCGCATTCTGCTTGAAAACGCCGAGGGCACGGGCCATTTCGCCGATCTCGTCGACGCGACCCTCACCATTGATCTTGGTGTCGAGGCCACCTTCGGCAAGACGACGCATGGCGCCGGTGATCTGCCCGATCGGGCCCTTAAAGGTCAGCACCAGGCCAATGCCGGCAAAGATCGAGATCAGGATGCCGAGGCCGGTGGCGCCGATGGAGATCGAGTTCGCGTCCCGGCGTTCCTCGCCGGCCGAAACCTTCTGCATTTCAGCAAAGGTCGTGAGCTGCTTCCAGATCACGTTGAGGTCGGAGCCCGCCTGATCATAGCTGGTCTTGCGCGCCAGGCTGACCTTGACGAGTTCGGCGCTGGCGCCAGCCATCGTCTCGATCGAAGGCGCAAGCTCTGCCTTCACCTGCATCAGGATGGGCTGATCGGCGGCGCTCGTGCCGAGCGTATCCAGGGCGGTCTTCAAGGCAGCAAACTGCTGGTCGAGCAAAGCACGGTTCTCGTCCGTCGGCTCGAGCAGGAAGCGCGCCATCATGATCTGCAGGCCATAACCGGCCGACATCAGCTGGCGACCGTCGTTGATCACGGCCTGTGCCTTGGCGAGCGGCGCGTCGAGCTCACCGAACTTGATGGTCGCGTCCTTCATCTTCTGCTGGGCCGCCAGCCCGAGATAGGAATTCAGCTGGGTGAAGTTGCGCAGCGTGCCCTGCATGTCGGTGATGACAGCGTCGGAGCGGTCATTCGCATCGATGATAGTCTTCAGCTGGCCGGCGATCTTGTCGAGCGTGTTGGCCGCCGACTTGTTCGCCTTGGGCAGAACCGAGGCCAGCATCTGCTGACGCGACACGATCTCGGGAAGACGCGTCGAGATGACCGCGAATTTTTCGTCCGGTGTCTTGGCCTTGGTGAAGGCGGAATTGGTTTCGCTGAGGAAGGTGCCGGAGCTGCGAATGCTTTCTGCGTCGCGCAGCATGGACTTCGCCGAAGCATCATCGGCCTGCACGGACTTCTCCAGATCGGTCATCGCAGCCGTGATCGTCTGCTGCGCGGCCACCACCTGGCCGGTGCCCGTCTGCAGCGAAGCGATCAGCCCGGCTTCCGTCTCGTGCAGGCGCCAGAGTTCGTCGATCCGTGCGACGACGGTGTCGACCAAGCCGCGGGCCTGTTCCAGTTCGGCACGTCCATCGGCATCGGCAGCCAGCTGCGAGACCGTGGTCTGTAGATCATGCTGCTGTTGTTTCAGCCGTGTCGTGACGTCATCGCGCGACTGGGGCGTGGTGTTCTCGAGGAAATCGGTCATGGCAGCCGAAACGTCACGGAAGCCGCTCAGCGATTGCAACACGCTGTTGGAGATCTCGATCCGGCCCTGCAGCAATCCCGAGGCATAAAGGCCGGTGAACCCCACCGCCGAAATGCTGATCACGAAAGGCAGAATGAAGATCAGCACCTTCGTCTGAATGTTGAAGCGGGACAGGATGCGGTCAATGAACACTATTTCAATCTCCTCCGACGCCGCAGCACCGAATGCCTGCGGACATCTTAAACAATCAGCGAAGAATGAATGCGGATCACTAATATCGACTTAATTAGAAACTCACCGAATTCGCACTCATGATGCCCGGGCCGCCCGAGCGAGTGCGTTTTCCGGATGGCAGGCGCCATCGGACACGGCCACCCATTGGGTATTGCCATCGTATCGCCAAGCCATCCGCCCCTGCTCGTCGAGAGCAAAGAGATGCAGCCAGCCATTGTCGAACAGCGCCCGAACACCGTCATGACGCTGCAGTATCCCGCTAATTGCCTCCCTGGGCGCCTCGACCGCCACCGTCAGCCGAAGCGGCTCGTGCAGATAGCGGGATCCGTCATGCACTGACTGCCAGGGCAGGCCAGCCCGCAAATTGCCGCCATTACCCTCGACGACACCGATACCGCCAACGACATTGTGCAGGAGCTTGTTGCCCGCACCGAACAGCGTGGGGGCAACGGTCGATCCGAAATATTGCAGGCTGATCCAGCTCGCCACCACCACTGGCGCTGTCAGGATCAGTTCGAGGATCTTGAAGCCCTCGTCCTGCCGCCAGACATAATCATGCAGGAAAGCCTGGCCTTCGAGCACTCGGCCCTGCGTCCGCGACCGGGGTGCGGCGATGAAGGCGCGGCACCCGGCAAGCCCGAGCTCCGGCCGCACCTGCGACCAGTCCCGGCTCCGCCCAGCAATCGACTGCGCCGACGCCCCGGCAAGCCGGCCGGCACGTTCGGCCCGGGCCAGCGCACCGGATTGCCTCAGCCACCGGCGGATTGTCGTCAGATCCGCAGCATCCGGTTCGATGGCGAGATCGTCATCGAATAGGCTCACGGAATCCGTGGTCGTGTCGTGCAGGCCGCCCAGGAACACGGTGTCGGCGGGGATCGCCACCCCCTTGTGCACGAGCCTTTGCCGAACGACCGGGTCGTTCAAGAGGCCGGCAAGCAACCGCGCGTTCACGTCACCCGCGTAACCGCCGCAGGCGCCGCAATGCAAGGAGCCGGCATAGGGATTGTTGACGACGTTCGCCCCATGGCCGCAGAGCAGGACTAAGCGCGCGAAATCGTCGGTCAGCGACATGGCGCGCAACACCGTTTCGGCCATGGTGACGCGCGTCTCAAGATCGAGGCTCGGCGAAAATCGCGGTTGCACTTTATCGGGACGCCTGCCCTTTCCAAAGCCGAGTCCGTCGCGCAGGAGCTTCGTCGCATAAACAGGCCCCATCGCCTCGACAAAGGCGAAGGATGACACGGCAGCCAGCTTGAACCGACCCCAGGCGCGGATCGCCCGGGCGCTGAAACGGGCCTGCCGATCCTGCTCTTCGTCGCTGTCGATGGCCGTGCAGCTGAAGACCGATGGCGTGAGAAGCACCGGAAGCCGGTGCTCGGTCACATCGGAGGCGAAGCCGCGATGGCTGACGCCAAGACCGAAGAAGCCGGCGAAGCCAAGAGTGCGGATGCCCGGATCGACGCTTTCCAGCGCCCGGCGAAAGACCTCCGAGCGCACATCGATGCAGAACGCCGCCTGCAGGAAAGGCCGCGTCTTGCTCAGGGTCGCCGTCGAAGCCGACTGCGCAAGCGTCTGGCCAAGGCGACGTTGGGCCGCCCGTTCGGCAGCCAGTTGCAGGACGCCGTCAATGAGTGTCTCCTGGTCTGGCACAAGCGCCTCGCCATGCACGCGCCGGACACCGCGCCAGGCATTGGCGATGGCGGGCTGGTGTCGACTGTAAAGCGCCTCCTCGAACACCAGCCTTATGGCCAGCATGTCGAGCGCCGTCTTGTCGGTTCGTCCATCGAGCTCGGCCTTCCACTGCAGATGCCGGGCATACTGCGCCCAACCGCCAAGGCCGAGCAGCAACTGCTGGAAATAGGTGCCGGGATCCGTTGCAAGGCCCAGCCGGACCGCAGCCCGCTCGATTGCGCCCTGCGCCGTCTCCGGTGTCTCTGCGACAAGCGCACCGAAGCCGCTAAGGCCGTGGATTTCCGGCGTCAGGTCATGCGTCGCAAACGCCCGCCAGGCGGCATAGAGCCCCCCACGCGTCGATGCAGCCCAGAGCGCCTGGCCCTGGTCGAAGAAGCCGGATGCAAAGCTGCCGATCCGGTCCGCGATCAACGCCGGCCAATCCTGACCCGAGTTGCGGGCCACGAGATCGGCCACCGTCGGCAAGGCAGGCCGCGACGTCACATCGCCGGCGATGGCCTCCTTGAGCGCGGGTAGATCCAGGCCGGACGCGGTCGACGCCAGCGCCGATCGCAGATCCGCATCCAGGATCTCACCAGCAGCGATCTGCTCGCGATAGTGCCGACGTGGCAGCGCCAGCCGGACACCGGCAATCCGGGCGAGCCGGGATGCCGTCGTTTCAAGGCGCTCACCGATCTGGCCGAGGAAAGGATTGACAGCAACGGTCGCCGTCAGCGGCCAGGCCGGCGGGATGGCCCGGATCGCCTGTTCGGCCGCCCGCGCCAAAACATCACCATGCAGGGTATCGATGGAGGTCGTGTCGGTCATCGGTTCTCTCCTGGACTTAAGCGTCAGAGGCGGCGGTGGAGGCAGCGGAACGGGACGTTCGCGAGACGCTGCGTGACCGCGGCAGCCTCCAGCCGCCGAACAGCCGATCGACCAGCGCATTCACATAGAGACCATTGGCCAGATGCACCCGAAGGCCCGCGGCAGCCGGATGGTAGGCCCAGAGCGGGAAGAGCGCCTGGGCGACGGCAACCGCGCCGAAGCTGACGACGGCGAGCACCATCAGCGTCCATTCGAGCGGCCCCGGCTGTGGCGCCGCCGGCAGTGTGCCGATCAACACCTTGTCGGCGCCGCGCTGCAGGGCGAAATAGGCGGTCGCAGCCGAGATGGAATAGAGCGAGGTGCGCCAGGTGAGCGCCCATGGCGCCGCATCCGCCAGCCCCTGGGCAATCAGATAGGCCGTTCCGAAGATGAGGATCGCGCCGAGAGCCAGGGCCTGGGGCGGTTTGTCAGCGAAGCCGAACAACACGCCGATCACCGCATAGATGGCAAGCGCCACCAGGAAGGCGCGGCCGACCGCCCTGGCACTCGGAATAGCGACGGGACCTGGCCGGCGCGCGGCGGCCACCGTCTCTATCGCCGAGCCGGAGGCGAGGAACGCATGCGCCTTGTAGAGGGAATGGGCGACGATATGCAGGAGCGCAATCGGAAAGAGCGCCAATCCGCATTGCAGGATCATGAAGCCCATCTGGGCGACCGTCGACCAGGCAAGCGAGGTCTTCACCGCCGATTGCGTCAGCATGACCAGACTGCCGAACAGCGCCGTGAACCCGCCGATCATGACCAGCACCGCCAGCACCCCCGGCGCCTGTAGCAGGACATCGGCAAAGCGGATGAGCAGAAAGCCCCCGGCATTGACCACGCCGGCATGCAACAGCGCCGAAACCGGCGTCGGCGTTTCCATCACTTCGGTGAGCCAGCCATGGGTGGGGAACTGCGCCGACTTGAGGAGCGCTGCAAGCGCCAGCAGAGCCGCAGCGGCGATCGCCAGGGGTTGGGCAGCACCGTCACGGGCGGTGGCCAGGATCGCAGCGATATCGCCGGTCCCATAGGCAAATCCGAGCAGAACGGCAGCAGCGATGAGCGCGATGTCGCCGACGCGAGAGACGACGAACTTCTTGCGGGCTGCGCGCTGCGCCGCGATCCGCTCGGGATAGAAGAGCAGCAACTGGTGGAGCAACAGGCTTGTCGCGATCCAGCCAACGACCATCTGGGCCAGGGTCCCGGACTGGACAAACAAGAGAACGGCCGCCAGCGTCGCCGTCATCCAGCCGGTAAACGCGCCCTGCCGGGCTTCCCCGTCGAGGAAGGTGCCGGCATAGCGCAAGACCACCCAGCCGATGAAGGACACGAGCACCAGCATCACGAGACTGACGAGGTCGAGACGCGAGCCCAAGGTGACGACGCCGAAGCCGATCACCGGGCTGTTCCCGGCACCGAAATGCCAAAGCACGAGAGCAGAGCCGAGCGCGACCAGAAGACTGCCGAGGGCGGCGACCTGGGCCAGTCTGACTGTGCGGCGCGGACGCTGGCCCGGATTGAGGAAGCTGACCAGCGAGGCGATGAGCAAGAGCAACGGGGCGAGAAGGGGTAGGGCGTGGATCACGGGACATCTCCGGTCTGGCAGCCTTGGATGGCCGGCTGGAAACTTCGAGGCATCAGGTAGCAGCGACAATGCTTCAATAAAAATTCATTGTTTTCGGGAATTCGTTCTATAAAATAGAACTATGTCGGAGCTGAATTACCACCACCTGCGCTACTTCCGCGCCGTTGCCCATGACGGCAACCTCACACGCACGGCAGAACGGCTGAACCTCTCGCAATCGGCTTTGTCCATCCAGATCAAGACCCTGGAAGAACGGTTGGGCCATGCACTGTTCGAACGACGTGGCCGCCAGCTCTATCTGACCGAAGCAGGGCGCATCGCGCTCGACCACGCCGACACGATCTTTTCGGCCGGCGAGGAACTGGTGGAGACGCTGAAAGAAACCGGCCGGACCCGCCGGGCGATCCGGATCGGAGCGCTCGCCACCCTCTCGCGCAATTTCCAGATGGAGTTCTTGCGCCCGATCCTCGGCCGCTCCGATATCGACATGATCCTGCGCTCCGGCAGCACCAGCGAACTCTTAGGCGCGCTCGAAAGCCTCAATCTGGACGTCGTCCTGCTCAATCAGGCACCGATGACGGACAGCGTGACGTCCTTTGTTGCCCAGCATGTCTATCAACAGCGGGTGAGCCTGATCGGCAAGCCTGATTATGGCGACGCCGGCACGGATTTGGCCGGTCTGCTCACCCGCCATCCCGTCATCCTGCCCACACTGGAAAGCGGTGTGCGCTCGCAGTTCGAGGCACTGGTCGAACGGCTCGGCATCGTGCCGCAGGTCGCGGCCGAAGTGGACGACATGGCGATGATGCGTCTTCTGGCCCGTGAAGGCGCAGGCCTCGCCGTGCTGCCGCCGATCGTCGTCAAGGGCGAACTGGAAAACGGCAGTCTCGTCGAATTCGACGCACTGCCCGGCATGATCGAGAATTTCTATGCTGTCACCACCAGGCGCCGCTTCCCCAATCCCCTGATCCGCCCGTTGCTCGAAGCGAACCAGGGCACCCGATCCGATCGGGCCTGAGCCGCGTAGTGAATGTGGTAACATCCTGAATACATGTGACGCAGAGGGGACAGCGTGCCAACATCCATCGCCATCATCGGGGCGGGCATTGCCGGCCTGACGCTCGGGCAGAGACTGGCGCCCATGGCCAGCGTCACGCTGTTTGAAAAGAGCCGGGGCCTGGGCGGGCGCATGGCCAATCGCCGTCGCGGAGAGTATGCCTTCGACCACGGCGCCCAGTATTTCACCGCTCGCTCCGAGGGCTTCAATAAGGTCGTGACGGAGGCTCTGGCCGCCGGCAGCCTTGCAATCTGGCCTCAGGCGGTCCCGACACTCACGAGCGCCGGCGCAACGACTGCAGACGCGAGAGCCGGCGAAACCCGTTATGTCGGCGCGCCCGGCATGACCGGTCTTGCAAACCATCTGTGCGCAGGCCTCGACATCCGCAAGGAAGCCACCGTCGCCTCGATCAACTCGGAAGAAAACCGCTGGCGGCTGAGCGATGCCGACCACGGCGACCTCGGCCTTTTCGACATCGTGCTCTCCACCGCCCCTGCCCCGCAGACCGCCCGCCTCATGCCGCCGACATTCTCAGGCCACGATGCGCTCGCCCACACCCGCATGAGTGGCTGCTTCACCCTGATGATCGGGCTTGATGACAAACCCGATCTCGGCTTCGACGCAGCCCGCATCGAGGACGAGACCCTGAGTTTCGTTGCCGTGGACACGACCAAACCGGGCCGCGCTGGAAAGCCGGCCCTCGTCGTACACAGCCGCAACGACTGGGCGGAAGTCAATCTGGAGACCGATCGTGCGGACGTGACGGAGCGCATGCTGGCCGCATTGGCCAAATGCACCGGCCGCGATTTCCGCGAAGCACCCTGGATCGATCTCCATCGCTGGCGCTTTGCCAACGTCGAGCAGACGGCTGGTGAGCGGTTTCTGTTTGATCCCGAGACCGGCCTCGGCGCCTGCGGCGATTGGTGCATCGGCAATCGGGTCGAGGCAGCATTCGAGAGTGCATCGTCGCTGGCCGACACCATCACACCCCTCCTGCAGAAAGGCTGACCTTTGTATCGCGACCAGAGATTATCCGGCCTCCTCGCCTATCTTGGGGCCATGCCTTTCTGGGCGCTCGCGCTCGGCCGGTTCGTTGGCCTCGACCCCACCTGGACCATGAGCGCCTTCCTCGCCTACGGCACCGGCATCGCCTGCTTCATGGCAGGCACAATCTGGAGCCAGGCCCAGGTCCGGACGGGCAGTCCGCTTGGCCTTCTGCTCTTCAGCAACGGCGTGGCGCTCACCGCCATCGCCGCGCTGCTTCTGCACCCAGCCTTTTCCACTACCGCCCTCGTTCTGCAGGCGGCGACCTTCCCTCTGCTGCTGCTGGCCGATTACCGGATCTTTCGCGGTGGTGATCAGCCAGGCTGGTACTTCGGGCTCCGGCGCAATGTCACTGTGATCGTCGTGGTGGCCTACGGGATCGCGATTGCAACCGGGTGATTATTGCCGACCAGACTGTAAGAAGCCGGCAGCTTCTGCGACTATGGTTTTGCAGACCATGGGTGTTGGCGAGTGAATAAGGGGCTGGCATGCAGCGACGAAGCGAAGGGATGAACCGTCCCGACGGACAGGCGGCCGCCTTCCTGGCCGATGGCCTCTACATCGGCCAGTTGCGGGAACGCATGCTGAAATTTGCCATCCTGCAGCTCTCCGATCCGCAAATGGCCGAGGATGCCGTGCAGGAGGCGCTGGCGGGTGCCCTACGCAATGCCCGCGCCTTTGCCGGCCGCTCTGCCTTTCGCACCTGGGTCTTCGCCATTCTGCGCAACAAGATTGCCGACCAGTTGCGGCACAAACGCCGAGCCGCGAGCCTAATTTCCATTCCGCCCGGCAACGCAGACGACGAGGACGTGGGATATTTCGATGCCCGGGGCGCCTGGTCGGTCGAACACCAGCCGAGCCACTGGGGCAATCCCGAGGTGGATCTGCTCGGCAAGGATTTTTGGCGCGTTTTCGAGACCTGCCTCGATCATCTGCCGCCGGATCAGGGGCGCGTCTTCATGATGCGTGAGTTTGTCGAGTTGGAAACGTCGGAGATTTGCGCCGAACTCGAGATCACCGTCACCAATCTCCACGTGCTGATGCATCGGGCACGCCTGCGGCTGCGCAACTGCCTTGAGGGACATTGGTTCGCACCGAAGGAGACGACCGCATGATGAAATGCGATGAGGCGACGAAGCTGGTATCCGACCGGCTGGACCGAAACCTTTCCATCCGTGAAGGTCTTGCCTTGCGTTTGCATCTGCTGGCTTGCGACAAATGCACCCGGTTCAGCCGGCAGATGCAAGCGATCCGTCGCATCAGCCGTGCCTATGTGGCAACCGACGGTTCGGGGCGTGCCGAGGAGTGATCAACCCTCGCCCAATTGCTCGACGGAGCCGAGAAGCTCCGCCGCGATCCGGGTCGAGGCCCCGGCAGCCACCGCCATCTGGGGCAACAGCATCCATTCGAGCGTCCAGGCCGCCCCCGACCTCTCCTGCTCATGCACCATCGCCTGGTGCAAGCCCGAAATCTGCACCGCATTGAAGCGCGCCAACGTAACGAGCACCTCCGCTTTCACCGGATTGCGCTTGTGCGGCATGGCGGAAGATGCGCCGCCACCGCCAAGGACCGCACTGCCGGCATCGGCCATCAGCGCGAGATCCTGACCTATCTTGCCCAAGCTGCCGGTGATGCGTGCAAAAAGCCCGCCGAGCTCTGTGATGATGCCGCGTTGGCTGTGCCACTGCGATCGGTCCGCAAGACCGAGCGCTGCGGCAAGACGGGACCGCACGGGCACAGCGGATGGCCCGAGTTTCTCCAGCGTCCCAGCCGCACCGCCGAATTGCACCGGAAGACCGGCAGCAGAGAGCGCCGCAACCGCATCGCGCAACTCGACGAGCGGCAAGCGCCAGGACGCGATCCGATCCGCGACCGTGATCTCGATGGCCGCCTGCATCCGTGTCCGCCCCATCAGCGGCTGGGGACCGAAGCGGCTCGCCAGCGCGTCGAGCGCATGAATGAGCATACCAAGCCGTTGCGCAAGGATCCGCAGCACCTCGCAAAGGCGCAGCATAAGTCCACTGTCGATGGCGTCCTGGCTGGTCGCACCATAATGCAGATGAGACGCATGCTCGCCGAGCGCGACGCGCCACTGGCGCACAAGCTCCGGGATGATGACGCCATCCCGAGCGGTCGCCTGGTTCAGCGCGTCGAGATCGGCAACGAACTGTTCCGCAAGCCCGGCGATCGCATCGGCGGCATCGGCCGGAATCAGCCCCTCATCCGCCTCGGCACGGGCCAAAGCCACCTCGAAAGCCAGCATCGCCTGGAGTTCGACAGCAGCGGAGAATTGCACCGACACCTCGACATCGCCCAAGAGGCCGGAAAGGATCGGATGATCGGAGACGGATGCTGTCATGGCGTGTTATGGAAGCGGTCTCAGATGTCGAAGAAGACCGTTTCCTTCTCTCCCTGCAGATGAATGTCGAAGTGATATGTCGATCCGTCGCGCGGCACAATCAGCGTCGCTACGCGCACCCGATGCTCGATCCGCGAAAGCACCGGATCCTCGGCATTCGCCACCTCCTCGTCGCCGAAGTAGAGGCGGGTATTGAGCCCGAGGTTGATGCCGCGCGCGAAGATCCAGAACGAGATGTGCGGCGCCATCAGTCTGCCATCCTTGAACGGCACGCGGCCGGGCTTGATCGTCTCGAACCGGTACTCGCCCGTCGTCAGATCGCAGGGACAACGCCCCCAGCCGGTAAAGTTCGGATCGGCGCTGCCGCGCGTTTCGGACGGGCTGTTGTAAAGCCCATCGGCATCCGCCTGCCAGATCTCGATCAGCGCATCGCGCAACGGCGTGCCGGTTCCGTCGATGACACGGCCCGTCACGATGATCCGCTCACCACGCGTCTTGTCGTTGACCATGCTCGTCCCGAGATCGGCGGGGTACACGCCTTTGATCTCGGCGAAATTGGGAGTGAGGCCGATATGGACGTAAGGGCCTGCCGTCTGCGACGCGCTTTCCTTAAGGTAGCCGAGCGACTGGACCATCAGTTCCCCTCCATCCGGTTCTCAAACAGCGTCGAGCGGCGACCGCGCAAAATGATATCGAACTTGTAGGCACGTGCGTCCATCGGGATGGTCGCAGACCAGTCGAGAACAGCGACCAGCTGTTCTATCGCGGCCCGATCCGGAATGGTCATCACGATGGGACATTTCCAAATCATCGGATCGCCCTCGAAATACATCTGGGTGATCAGCCGCTGGGCAAAACCATGGCCGAACACCGAGAAATGGATATGGGCCGGACGCCAGTCGTTGACACCGTTCGGCCAGGGATAGGGGCCGGGCTTGATCGTGCGGAAGGCATAATAGCCATTTTCGTCGGTGATCGTGCGGCCGCATCCGCCGAAATTCGGATCGAGCGCCGCCAGATAGCTTTCTTTCTTGTGCCGGTAACGACCACCAGCATTGGCCTGCCAGAATTCAATGAGCGCACCTGGGACCGGGCGACCGCGCTCGTCGAGCACGCGCCCATGCACGATGATGCGCTCCCCGATCGCGCTTTCCCCCGGCTTGGCGAAATTGTGGATGAGATCGTTGTCGAGTTCACCGAGGATCGAATGGCCGAAGACCGGCCCGGTGATCTCGGACTTGGTGCCGTCGAGCGACAGCAGTGCCTTTTGCGGCGAGCGCAGGACGGACGTCTTGTAACCTGGCGTCAGGCCGGGCGGATGCACCGATCGATCACGCGGGAAAAAAGCGCCGGTTTCCGGCTT
>JARXAQ010000274.1 GCA_029865825.1 Rhizobium sp. | reverse complement strand
TATGGAGGACCTCTTCTCTGTTGCCGACGGCCCGAACTGCGCAGTCAATCAGGTGCTTTACAATCTCTCCCGTCGCGGCATCGAATTCGACCTCCTACCCTTTTGCCAGGAGCACGCGATCCCGATCATGGCCTATTCGCCGATCGAACAGGGCCGCATCCTGCACCACCCCGAACTCGTCCACATCGCCAAGGCCTATCAGGCGACGCCGGCGCAAGTTGCGCTTGCCTTCCTGCTGGAGCGTGATGGTGTCATACCGATTCCAAAGACCGCCAACCTGCGCCGACTGCAGGAAAACCGTGACGCTGTCGACCTCGACATTTCTGACGAGGATTGGGAGAGGCTCGACGCCGCCTTCCCGCCACCGGAGCGCAAGATGCCGCTGGAGATGATCTGAGTGCTATCGACCCGTGGTCTATCCACAGGCCCTGAAGCACAGGGCCTTTACGCCAGCCCCTCAGGAAATTAGGAGATTTCCTAATTCTGGAACAATCCAGAGAAAGCTGCGATTGCGGGGGCAAAATGGCGAAGAAGAGCAAGACGCAGATCCATCCGGCGATGGACAAGATCGCGTCACGAGTGTTCCACGCGCTGGCCTCCGATCCGCGCCGCATGATGCTGGTGCACCTGTCGCAATCGACCCTGACGGCTGGCGAGATCGCCGCCCGTTTCGACATGGCAAAACCCTCGATCTCCCAGCACCTGTCGATTCTCGAAAATGCCGAGCTGATCGAGGGCGAGAAGAAGGGGCAGTACATTCACTACAGCCTGAAACCCGATGCGCTTCGACACGCCCTCACGGCCATGCTGGGAACGATCGCGGTTTCAAGCGACAACGAAGGCGAGCCCGCAAACGAGCGCACGGCAAAGGGACAGGTGAAAACCAAGGGCAAGGCAAACCCCAAGACCTCCGCAGACGACGCGGACGTCACGGCCGAAAAGCTCAGCAAGCCCGCTAAGGCAAAAGCCGAAAAACCGAAGAAGGCGGAACAGCCAGCCCCACCCCCGCCGCAGCAGATGGGCCTGCTCGATCTGCTCGGCATGGACACCTAAGCAGAAAGTCGGACGAAAAAGGGCGACCCCGAAGGATCGCCCTTTTCTTAATTCGGCAATAACCGAATTCCTTACATGCCCTGCGAGCCGCGGTTCATCGCCGCGATCCCGGTCCGGCAGATCTCGTTCAAGCCCAGCGGCTTCATGATCGAGACGAACTGGTCGATCTTCGACGACTTGCCGGTCAGCTCGAAGATGAAGTGATCGACCGTGGCATCGACGACCTTGGCGTGGAAGGCATCCGCCAGACGCAGCGTTTCCGCCCGCATCTCGCCGGAAGAGACCACCTTGATCAGCGCCACTTCCCGCTCGATCGGCCGCTCCTGGCCGAGTTCGCGCGCCCGCACTGTCAGGTCGAGAACACGATGGACCGGCACGATCCGCTCCAGCTGCGCCTTGATCTGCTCGAGCACGCTCGGCGTGCCGCGCGTTACGATGGTGATGCGCGACAGATGCGCCTCATGCTCGGTCTCGGAGACGGTGAGGCTTTCGATGTTGTAGCCACGGCCGGAGAACAGGCCGATGACCCGGGCAAGAACGCCCGGTTCGTTGTCGACGAGAACCGAGAGCGTATGGCTTTCGATGGCGGCCGTTTCCTTGGCGATGAAATAGGCGGAACCGGTCGGTTGAAGGTGTGCGTTCATGATTTTTCCTCCCGGTCAGACGAGCTGACGACCCTTGGCATCGATGGCAGTGGCGACGGCTTCGTCGGTCGCTTCGTCCGGCAGCAGCATCTCGTTGTGTGCCTTGCCCGACGGGATCATCGGGAAGCAGTTGGCGAGATTGGCAACCCGGCAATCGAAAATGACAGGCTTCTTCACGTCGATCATCTCCTGGATGGCCCCGTCGAGATCGTCAGGCTTTTCACAACGGATGCCGACGGCGCCATAGGCTTCCGCCAGTTTGACGAAGTCAGGCATGGCTTCGGTATAGGAATTCGACAAACGGTTGCCATGCAGCAGCTGCTGCCACTGGCGAACCATGCCCATATACTGGTTGTTCAGGATGAACACCTTGACCGGCAGCTCGTACTGGATGGCGCAGGACATTTCCTGAATGCACATCTGGATCGAGGCGTCGCCGGCGACATCGATGACCAGCGCGTCAGGATGTGCGACCTGCACGCCGATGGCAGCCGGCAGGCCGTAGCCCATGGTGCCGAGACCACCCGAGGTCATCCAGCGGTTCGGCTCTTCAAAGCCGATATACTGGGCCGCCCACATCTGGTGCTGACCAACTTCGGTCGTGATGTAGGTGTCGCGATGCTTGGACAGCTCATAGAGCCGCTGCAGCGCATATTGCGGCATGATGACATCCTTCGACGGCGTATACGCGAAGGACTTGCGCGCTCGCCACTTGGCGATGCTTGCATTCCATTCGGCCGTCTGGGGCGCCTCAGGCTTCTTCGGCAAAGCTCGCCAGGCGCGGACCATGTCTTCGAGAACGCGGCCGACATCGCCGGTGATCGGCACGTCGACGCGGACATTCTTGTTGATCGACGACGGATCGATGTCGATATGGATCTTCTTCGAATTCGGCGAAAACGCATTCAGGCGGCCGGTAATGCGATCGTCGAAACGCGCGCCGATGCAGACCATGACGTCACAGTCATGCATCGCCATGTTGGCTTCGTAGGATCCGTGTATGCCCAGCATGCCGAGCCAGTTCTTGCCAGATGCCGGATAGCTGCCGAGACCCATCAGGGTCGAGGTGATCGGGAAATCGGTGAGCTGAACCAGTTCTCGCAGCAGCTTCGTCGCTTCCGGACCGGAATTGACGACACCACCGCCGGAATAGATGATCGGCCGACGGGCGGATGCCATCAGCTCGACGGCGGCCTGGATGGCGCGCGCGTCGCCTGTGACCTTCGGCTGGTAGCTTTTCAGCGTCTTGTGCGCGTCCGGCGGTGTATAGGTGCCGGTGGCGAACTGGATGTCCTTGGGCACGTCGACGAGAACCGGACCCGGGCGGCCGGTTTGGGCAATGCGGAAGGCTTCGTGGATGACGCTCGCCAGCTGGTTGACGTCCTTGACCAGCCAGTTGTGCTTGGTGCAGGGGCGCGTGATGCCGACGGTGTCGCATTCCTGGAAGGCATCGGAGCCGATCAGCGAAGTCGGGACCTGACCGGAAATACAGACGAGCGGCACGCTGTCCATGAGCGCGTCCTGCAGCGGCGTCACCGCATTGGTGGCACCAGGTCCGGACGTGACCAGCATGACGCCGACCTTGCCGGTCGAGCGGGCATAACCTTCGGCCGCATGGCCGGCGCCCTGCTCATGGCGAACGAGAATGTGCTGGATCTCTTCCTGCTGGAAGATTTCGTCATAGATCGGCAACACGGCACCGCCGGGATAACCGAAGATGTGCTCGACGCCATTGTCCTTCAGCGCGCGCAGAACGATCTCGGCGCCGGTCATCTGATTGTCTTTACCCGTCATGCTGTGTTTCCATCTGGCTTCTGGATTTTTTGGGGCTGATAGCCCGGTTTAGGGCACAAAAAAAGGCCCCTTGAGGGAGCCTGTCATCTAGCGCATGGGTGGCTATCGCCGGATGGTTACACCATCCTGCCCATGCGCCTTCCCACCACGATAAGTGCGATCGAGTTCTTCATGCGCGAAGTGTTAGCCAGAAAGGCGCTGAGCGTCAACGCATCATTTAACAAATTTCATCGCCTTCGACGCAGTTTTCTTGCGTTGACATCACATCCGTTACGATCGGGCTACCGACCTACACAAAGTTTTAAGCGATTGTTCATACGCTCGCGCGAGCAGGGAGAATGCGCTTGTCGAACGATGATCTTCACAAGTCCGGCGACGCCGGAGACAAAGAGCGCCGCGATGGTATGCGGCCAGGCAACAGAATGCTCGGACGCGTCGTCGCGTGCAACGGCGCGCGGGCAACGATCGCAGCCGTCGCCGAGGATGGCGGTACGGATCTCACCGAACTCTGGTCGGTCGGGCGGTTGATCTCAATCACCGTCGGGCGCAACCGCGTCGTGGCGCTTGCCTATTCCATGCAGACGGGTTCGAAGAACTGGGGCGAAGGCGACGACAACGAGTTCCTGATCGAGGTCGAGCTGCTGGGAGAAGTCCATGTCAGCGAAACCGGCAAGGAAGTCTTTTCGACCGGCATCTCCTGCTATCCCTATCTCGGCGCCATTGCCCACCGGATCAGGGCCGCCGACCTCCTGCGCATCTACGACACGCATCACAGTGATGTCGCCGTCATCGGAAAGCTGACGCAGGACGAGACGATCGATGCGGCCATCCACATCCCCTCGATGCTGTCGAAGCACTTCGCCGTCGTCGGTTCGACCGGGGTTGGCAAGTCCACCGCCGTATCGCTTCTCCTGCGCAAGGCGATCGAGAGCGACCCGAAGCTGCGTATCCTGATCCTCGACCCGCACAACGAATTTGCTGCGGCCTTTCCGGATCTGGCCGTCGTTATCGACACCGACACGCTGGACCTTCCCTTCTGGCTGATGCGGCTGGAGGAGTTTGCCGAAGTCCTCTTCCGCGGCCGCCCGCCGGTCGCCGAGGAACTCGACATCCTGCGCGACCTGATGCCGGAGGCCAAGCGCGCCTTCCGTGGCAACGAGAGCGCGCTGATGCGCCGGATGTCGGACAAGAGTTCGATGACGGCAGACACGCCGGTGCCCTATCGTATCGCCGACCTGATGGCGCTGATCGACGAACGCATCGGACGGCTGGAAGGCCGTGGCGAAAAGCCTTATCTGCGCTCGCTGAAGATGCGCATCATGGCCGCGATCAACGACCCTCGTTACCATTTCATGTTCTCCAACAACACGATCAGTGACACGATCATGGAGACGATCGCCCACATCTTCCGCATACCGGGAGACGACCGCCCGATCTCCACCTTTCAGCTGTCAGGCATTCCGTCCGAGGTTGTGAATTCCGTCGCCTCCGTGCTCTGCCGCATGGCGTTCGAGATCGCGCTCTGGTCGAACGGCGCCATCCACATGCTGGTGGTCTGCGAGGAAGCGCACCGCTACGTGCCCGCCGATCCGAACCTCGGCTTCTTCCCGACCCGCCAGGCGATCGCCCGCATCGCAAAGGAAGGCCGTAAATACGGTGTGTCGCTCGGTGTCATCACCCAGCGCCCCGGCGAGCTCGATCAGACGATCCTGTCGCAGTGCTCCACATTGTTTGCCATGCGCCTCTCCAACGACCGCGACCAGGAGATCATTCGCTCGGCCATCCCCGACAGCTCGATCTCGACGACAAGCTTCATCTCGTCGATCGGCAACGGCGAGGCGATTGCCTTCGGCGAGGCAATCGCGGTGCCCATGCGTATGCGCTTTACGCGCGTCGAAGAGAGCCAATTGCCCAAGGCCAATGGCGTCAATGCCAAGGCGACAGAGGAAACGCCTGACACCGTCGATCTGCGCTCGATTGTGACCCGCATGCGGGCCATTGCCGGCCCCGACATCTCGGCCTTCCAGCAGCAATTCGACAGCAGCATGGGTGGACGTGACATCCCGATGGCCCCGGATGGCCTTTATGACGACGAGGAGTTCGACGAGGATGGCATGGGCGACGACCCGCCGCTGTCCCACCGCTTTCCCTCCATGGCAAGTGCGACGCCTGCAACGACGAGGCCCGATTACGAGCCGGCTCCTTTGCGCCAAAGCTTCACGGCGGCGCAGACCCCGGCCATCGAGCCCTATCGGCCCGACATGCTGCCGCGCACCGGCGAGACCGACATCCTGCGGCGTACCGAACCGGCTCAACCTGCCTTCCAGGCCGAAATGCCGGGTCCCGCCTTCGGCGCCCAGCCGATTCGGCGCGAGGGTGGAGGGTCTTCACTCCGGGAAAGCATCCTGAAGAAACCGCTGTCGAGCCTCTACAAACGCGACTGACCTTCCGGCAGGCGAATTAGCCTGGATCGACCCTGTAGGACACCGGGTCGATTCGCTCCCAGCTCTCGTCCATCTGGTTGCGAAACCAGGTCATCTGACGCTTGGCATATTGCCGGGTGGCGGCGGATGCGGTCTCGACGACCTGATCGCGGCTCATCTCCCCCGACAGCAGGGCGGAAATCTGGGACACCCCGATCGCCTTCATCACCGGTGCCTGTGGCGACAACTTTAGCGAAAGCAGCGCCTCGACTTCCTCAACGGCGCCCTCATCCATCATCTGCGCAAACCGCCCGTCGATGCGCGCATGCAGCAGCTTGCGTTCGGGCAACACCACAAGTTTCTTCGCCCGCGCCGGATCGACCAGCATCGGCCCAGATTGCCGACGGAAGTGTTCGATCGACTGTCCGGTGACGGAAAGCACCTCCAGCGCGCGCACGATCCGCTGCCCGTCCTTTGCATTGAGACTTTCACTCGCCGCAGGATCCCTGGACGCGAGTTCCCCATGCAGAGCCTCCGGCCCCTCGGCAAGCAATCGGGCACGAAGTCCCGCACGCACATCCTCCGGAATCACCGGCATATCGGAAAGACCGCCGGTCAGCGCTTTGAAATACAGCCCCGTACCGCCGACGACGACCGGCATGCGGCCTTGCGCTTTCAAGTCGTCGAGCAGCCCGGCTATCTCGCGCAACCAGTCGCCGGTAGAATACGGACAACCTGCCGGAATATGCCCGTAGAGGCGATGTGGAATTCCGTCCATATCCCCTTCGTCGGGCCTTGCGGTGACCACCCGCAGCGTGTCGTAGACCTGCATGCTGTCGGCATTGATTACCACGCCATCATGCAGCCGCGCGAACGCCAAGGCGAGTGCGGACTTGCCGCTGGCGGTCGGCCCGGTTATCAGGATGGCCTCTGTCGTCTTTCCAGGATCTTGCATCATGGCCTTGGTTGCCACGCTTGTCGCCAATCCGTCAAATCCCATCCTCACGCCCGACGTCGCCGAAAGGGCGGCCGAAGCCGTCCGCTCCTCGCGGCTCTACTGGCTGGCCGACGGTGTGGCCTGTGACATTCCGCTCACCGATGGATCGGATGCGGTCGCTGCGGAAGGTCAATTGCGCATCGCGATCAAAGGCCTTCCCGTCGACGTTGCGGTCCAGGTCGCTGAAACGCGTCGCAAGCGTTTTCTGATCGCCGACATGGATTCGACCATGATCGGCCAGGAATGCATCGACGAGCTCGCGGCCGAAGTGGGGCTGAAGGACAAGGTCTCGGCGATCACCGCACGCGCCATGAATGGTGAGATAGCCTTCGAACCAGCGCTGCGCGAACGTGTCGCGCTGCTCAGGGGATTGCCGATTTCCGTGGTCGATGAGGTGATCGCCAAACGCATCACACTCACGCCCGGCGGTCTCGAACTGATCGCCACCATGAAGGCACAAGGGGGCTATACCGCACTGGTCTCCGGCGGCTTCACCGTCTTCACCAGCCGGATCGCCGCCGTACTCGGCTTTGATGAAAACCGAGCCAACATTCTTCTGGAACAGGATGGTCTTCTGACCGGTGAAGTCGCCGAACCCATCCTCGGCCGCCAAGCCAAGGTCGATTCGCTCCTCGACATCGCCAAAACTCTCGGCGTCACGCCGGAGGATGCGCTGGCCGTCGGGGACGGTGCCAATGACCTCGGCATGCTTGGCATCGCGGGCGCGGGTGTCGCCCTGCATGCCAAGCCATCCGTCGCCGCAGAGGCGAAGATCCGTATCGACCACTCTGATCTCACCGCCCTGCTCTATCTCCAGGGCTACCGGAAGTCCGATATCCTGCAGAAGTAAGGTTCCGTGCGATGATCCTCGAGACCGAGCGGCTGACATTGCGCAACTGGCAACACGAAGACAGGGATCTGTTTCGAGAGATCAACCGCGACCCCAAGGTAATGGAATTCTTCCCCATGCGGCGCAGCCATGCCGAATGCGACGAACTCCTGGATCGGCTCCATGCCATGATCGAGGAGACGGGTTACGGCTTCTATGCGCTCGCCGACCGACAAACGGACGAGGCCATGGGTTTTTGCGGCATTGCCAGGGTAAGCCTTCCCGGCATCCTGCCCGCGGGCGCCGTTGAGATCGGCTGGCGGCTCGCCACACGATTCTGGGGCAAGGGTTACGTCACCGAAGCGGGACGGGCCCTGCTGGATTTGGGCTTGAGGCGACGCGGGCTGGACGAGATCTACGCCCTCGCCGTGAAGGACAATCAGCGTTCGATCGCCGTCATGGAGCGGCTGGGCATGCAAAGGCTCACCGATCGGGATTTCGACCACCCGACGGTACCGGACAGCCATCCGCACCTGAAGGCACACGTTCTCTATTGCGCAACAGCAACTTGACGGCAGCAAATTCAGACATTTGCAGACAAGCCTAATTCAGCAATTTACGTGCCTTTAAAGCGTAGCGCCTATGATGGATCGTATGACAGATCTCATCTCGGCGCATCAAACTGCCCCCAGGGCCTCTTGGATCGACCGCTTCTGGCGCCTGGGCGAAGGTGGCCAGACGGCGGAAGAAGCTCCGTACATTCGCGCCATACGGTTAGGGATCGTCGGCGCAAGCACGCCATGGATGATGGCTGCCAATATCGGCAATGCGGGGCTCACCGCGCTCGCCTTCTGGGGTGGGCCCACAACCCTGGCCGTCGACCTCATCTGCGCAAGCCTGATCATCCTGGCGCTCATCACCTGCGTCAGGTGGTGGCTAGCCCGATCCCGACCGGCCCGCGAGCGCGCCAGCATGCGCGGCACTCGTAAAGCCGTGTTGCATGCCGCCATTCTCAGCAGCCTCTGGGCGTCGCTTGCCATGGTCGCCTATGCCGACGCGACCGAGACGCAGCGCATGGTCCTGATCGCACTGACCATCGGCATGGCGGGCGGTGGAGGCTTTGCCCTGGCGACCGTTCCTCCCGCTTCGATCGTCTTCTGCACGATCATGGGCCTGGGTGCGGCGATCGCGCTCGGAAGCAATGCATCGGCTGTGGGCCTCTACCTTTTCTCCCTCTACGTCATTTTCGCGGCCATCATCGTTCGCTCTTCGCTCGCCGTCTGCGAGAGCCTGACCGAGAAGGTCCGCGCCAAGATGGCCGCCGACGAACAGCGCGACGTCATCAACCTGCTGCTCAACGACTTCGAGGAAAACACGGCCGACTGGCTCTGGGGCGCCGATCAGGACCTGCGCCTCGAACGCGCATCGAACCGGTTCTGCGAGCAATTGGCCGCCCCCGACAGTCTGATCGTCGGCAAGCTGATGGTCGACGCCATACCCTTTGCAGCGCATTGTCTGGCGGAGAACGAGCAGATCGAGGATCGCGAGAGCTTCCGACGGAAACTCGAGACACGGCAATCCTTCCGTGACATCGACATCTGCGTCGAGCAGGGAGGCGAACTCGGCATCTGGTCACTGACCGCAAAAGCCATCCACAACGAGGACGGTCGGTTCACAGGGTTCCGCGGGGTCGGGCGCGACGTTACCGCCAATCGCCAGACCCGCCTGCGCATCGAGCATATGGCGCGCCACGATCCATTGACCGATGTCGGCAACCGCGTGCTGCTGAATGAGGATCTGGCCCGTGCCGTCTCCCGCCTCGAACGCTTCGGCGATGGCTTCTCGCTGATCCTTCTCGACCTGGACCGGTTCAAGCAGGTCAATGACAATCACGGCCATGCCGGCGGCGACGAATTGTTGCGCGACGTCGCGGGCCTTCTGCGGCAAATGTGTGGAGAGGGGGATACTCTGGCACGGCTCGGCGGCGACGAGTTCGTCATCCTGCACATGTCGGGAGATGATCCGAAAAGTGCTGGAAACCTCGCCGCTCGCATCATCAAGCGGATGGCTCAGCCTTTCCATCTGCGCTCGGGCACGGCGCATATCGGGGTCAGCATCGGACTCGCCTGCGCCCCGGTCGACGGCAACGATCCCGACCAGTTGATGCGCAACGCCGATCTGGCGCTCTACCGGGCCAAGGCGGATGGCCGCAACCGGTATCGCTATTTCGATTCCTCCCTCGATGCCACGGCCCGCCGCCGCAATCTCATAGAGCAGGAACTGGCGCTCGCTGTCAGCCTCGGAACGCTCGACCTGCATTTCCAGCCGTTGATCGACGCCCAGAGCCACACGGTCGTCTGCGCCGAAGCACTGCTGCGCTGGAACCACACGCGTCTGGGACCGATCAGTCCCGCCGAATTCATTCCGATCGCCGAAGAAACCGGGCTGATCACCAGCATCGGCGCCTGGGTCCTGCGCGAGGCATGCCGCGTCTCCAAGGGCTGGCCTGACCATATTCGGGTGGCGGTCAATCTCTCCTCGCGGCAATTCCTCAGTCCGGGTCTGGTCCCGATGGTCGAAAATGCCCTGAAGACCAATAATCTGCGACCGGGACGCCTCGAACTGGAAGTGACGGAGAGCCTGCTAATGAACTCCACGCCGGCCGTCGAGCACACCCTCAGGACCCTGAGTAAGCTCGGCTTGCGCATCGCGTTGGACGATTTCGGCACCGGTTTCTCGTCACTGAGCTACCTGCGGCGGTTCCACTTCGACAAGCTGAAAATCGACCAGTCGTTCATCTCCGACATGGAAACAAACGACGATGGCCGCGCGATCGTTGATGCGGTCATTCGGCTGGCGAAGGACCTGCATATGAGCGTGGCGGCCGAGGGAGTGGAAACCCAGAGCCAGTTGACCATGCTGCGCCAGCTCGGTTGCGGCGAAATCCAGGGCTACCTCGTCGCAAGGCCCATGTCTGCCGACGCCTTCGCCGCGTTTTTGATCGCCAACGAAGCCGGCACCGAGAAACGGTACGCCTGACGCCTATTCCAGGGGAACGGCGACCAGGCGCAGGTTGCCCTGCTTGTCGGCGATCATCAGATAGCCGCTTCGGCGCCCGTCACTCTTGATCTTGGTCAGCTTCTCGGCCACCTGCTGGGGCGTGCGCATGAACTCCTGCGCCACCTCAACGATCACGTCGCCAGCCTTCAGGCCCTTGCCTTCGGCCTTTGACCCCGGCAGCACGCGCGTGATCAGCACGCCCTCAACGCCCTCTGCAATCTCGAAAGACTTGCGCTGGGCGTCGTCGAGCAAAGCGATCTCCACACCGATCAGACCTTCCGTCACGGGTGCCGCCTGCGGTGTTTCGCCGGGCATGTCCTGTTGCCCGTCTTCGCCCTCGCCCCCATCCGTATCCGGCGTCGGATCGGTCGGATCCTGCGAACCCGGATCCTCGCCTTCGTCTTCGGGCTCGACCGTCTGGTTTGGGGTCTCTGAGGCGTCTTCGCTCGCCACCTCATCATCCTCCAGCAGGCCAAGTGTGACCTTGACGGTCTGCTCCTTGCCATCGCGCAAGATCACCACGTCGAGCGGCTCGCCGATCGGGCTTTCCGCTACCATGCGCGTCAGGTCGCGCGTTTCGGTGATCGGCCGGCCATTGAAGCTGACAATTATGTCACCAACAACAATGGGGCCCTTCGCAACCGGTCCATCCTCGACGATGCCGCTGATCATTGCGCCGCGCGCGCGACCGATCTTCATGCTTTCGGCGACTTCGTCGGAGACCGGCTGGATACGCACGCCGAGCCAGCCGCGGCGGGTCTCGCCGAATTCGATCAACTGGTTGACGATATTTTCGGCAAGCTCTGTCGGCACCGAGAAACCGATGCCGATAGAGCCGCCGCTCGGCGAAATGATCGCCGTGTTGATCCCGATCACCTCGCCGTTCATATTGAACAGCGGGCCGCCGGAATTGCCCTTGTTGATCGCGGCATCCGTTTGAATGAAGTTGTCATAGGGGCCGGCATTGATGTTGCGCCCGCTCGCCGAAACAATACCGAGAGTCACAGATCCGCCCAGACCAAAGGGATTGCCGATCGCCATGACCCAGTCGCCGATGCGGAGTGTGCGCGAATCGCCGAACTTGACGGCGGTGAGCGGCTGCGGCGGCTCGACTTTGAGCACGGACAGGTCGGTCTTGGTGTCGGTGCCGATCAGCTTGGCCTTCAGCTTCGACCCATCCGAGAAGATCACCTCGATGTCATCAGCGTTCTCGATGACGTGGTTGTTGGTGACGATGAAACCGGTGGGATCGATGACGAAGCCGGACCCGAGGGAATTGACTTTGCTGTTGCTGTCACCGCCTTCGCCATTCTTGTAAAAGTCGTCAAACAGCTCCTGGAAGGGTGAGCCTTCCGGCACCTGCGGCACCGGCCCCTCGCCCTCTTGCTTGACGCTCTGCGAAGTCGAGATGTTGACCACCGCGCCGAGCAGGCCCGCCGCCAGATCCGCAACCGAATCCGGTCCACGGGCCACAACGACGGACGGCGCGCCGACACCACCCATCACCAGGGCGCTTCCGACCAGGAGGGCCGGCAGGATCTTTCGCGACGGGCGGGCGGGGTGTGTCATCGGCTTCCTCGCTGGGAATGTCAGGGCGACTGTGAACATAGGGCGGAATGGAGAAACGGAAAATCACATTTCCCGGAACCCTCATAGCCGCGAGTTGCGACCAGATCTTGTCGACGCCACAGCTACCACACGATTCCCGCCTCGAGGGCAACCATGTCGGGGCTGGTCGAGTGCTCGGTCGCGTGAACGACCACTCCTCAACGCCGAAGGGCCGGCCTTGCGGCCGACCCTCCTGTATTCCGTAACGGCAAGTCCTCGCGGACCTACCGTAGCGTCAGTTGCCGGTCGGCGCCGGAGCGACAGGGGCCGGAGCCGGAGAGACAGGGGCCGGCCCTGCCGCACCGCCCCGACCCGCACCGCTGTTGAAGAAGCGGAAGAAGTCGGAATCCGGCGACAGCACCATGGTCGTACCCTGGTTGCTCATCGAGGCAACATAGGCACGCATCGAGCGGTAGAACTCGAAGAAATCAGGGTCGCGCTGGAAGGCATCGGCGAAGATCCGGTTCCGCTCGGCATCACCCTGACCTCGCAGGATTTCCGAATCACGCTGCGCTTCCGCCTGGAACTCCACGACCTGACGATCGGCGATAGCACGGCGACGCTGGCTTTCTTCGTTACCGCGGGCGCGGATCAGTTCGGCTTCCGCCAGACGCTCGGCCTTCATCCGCTGGAAGGTCTGCTGCGACACTTCCTGCGTCAGATCGGTCCGCCGGATGCGCACGTCGGTTACCTGCAGGCCGAGGCTTCCCGCAGCCGCCTGAAGATCGTTTCGAACATCCGACATCATGGACCCACGCTCTTCCGAAAGAGCGGCGTCGAAGTTGCGCAGACCGTAGACCCGGCGCAAGGCCGCATCGAGACGGGTGCGCAGACGCGATTCGGCGGCATCCCGGTCACCGGACACCGTTTCACGGAAGCGTCGGGCGTCGTTGATCCGATAAACGGCAAAGGCGTCGACTTCGTAGAAGGCGCCACCGCGAACCTGTACGCGGATATTGTCGAGGTCGAACCGCAAGGCACGATCTTCGACATACTGAACACGGTCTGCATCCATGAAGGCGAAAGGAAGCTTCAGATACAGGCCGGGCTCTGTCTTCACGTCCTGGATCTGGCCGAAACGCAGCACGATCGCCTGTTCGCGTTCATTGACGACGAAGATCGAGGAGTAGGCGAAAAACAGCACGACGACGAAGGCTGCGACGAAATAGGGCAAACGATTGATCATATCAGTTGCCTCCCGTTGTCGACTGGCCGGCGGGCTGTGTGCCCGGCTGACGCGTGATTTCGTTGAGCGGCAGATACGGCACGACGCCTTGCTTCTCGTCGATGATCACCTTGTTCGAATTGCGCAGGACGTTCTCCATGGTTTCCAGGTAGATGCGCTGGCGGGTCACGTCAGGCGCCTTGGCGTATTCGTCATAGATCGAGATGAAACGCTGCGCCTCACCTTCGGCCTCCTTGACGACCTGATCCTTGTAGGCGGCTGCCTCTTCGCGGATCTGGGCCGACTGACCGCGGGCCTGACCGAGACGCTGGTTGGCGTACTGGTTGGATTCTTCCACGAAACGGTCTTCATCCTGCTGGGCACGCTGCACTTCTTCGAAGGCCTCGGCCACTTCGCGCGGCGGTGCGGCGTCTTCGATCGGCACGGCATTGATCGCGATGCCGGCGCCGTAATTGTCCATGGTGCCCTGGATGATGTCACGCACCTGTGTGGAGATGTCTTCGCGGTTGTCGCGGAAGACATCCTGTGCCGGACGACGGCCGACCACTTCACGCATGGCGCTTTCAGCGACCTGCTGCAGCGTCTGCGAGGGATCTTCGAGGTTGAAGAGATAGGCCTGCGGATCGGAGACCGTGAACAGGACAGAGAACTGCACGCTGACGATGTTCTGATCGCCCGAGAGCATCAGGCCGGCGCCCGGATTGTTCGACGTCGCGCGGCTGCCGACATTCTGCTGCTGTTCGGTGACCTTGACGATCTCGACCGACTCGACCGGCCAGAGATGGAAATGCAGGCCAGGCATTGACACTTCGTCCTTCGGCTTACCGAAGCGAAGTTCGACGCCGCGTTCGTCAGGCTGCACGGTGTAGATGGCCTGGATCGCCCAGAAGGCGACCAGCACGAGGCCGACGATGACGAAGGCACCGCCGTTGAAACCGCCGGGCACGATGTTGCGCAGCCGATCCTGACCGCGACGAATGAGGTCCTCCAGATCCGGGGGCTGATTGCCGCCACCGCCACCGCCACCGCCGCCACGCGGCCGGTTCGGCCCCTGCCCCCAGGGGCCCTGATTGTTACCACCGCCGCCACCGCCGCCGCCGCCCCAAGGACCACCGCCGCCGCCGTTCTGATTGCTCCAGGGCATTCATACCTCTTTACTGTAAATCGCTCCCATGTCCTTGCGGTCGCGACGGTTGAGAGCCGCATCACGAAAGGTTCCAGAGCGTTATAGGTATCGGAGCCCGGCCTTTCAACGCGAAGGGGTCAACTTCTTCATGCGAAAGGGCAAATTTTGCGTTATCGGCCCGTCCTGCGACGGTATATCGCGTAGCGCGTGGGGAAATTATCCTTTTCGCCGGCTGGGACCGCCGTTTCCTCGACAAGCTCGAAGAGAGCGGGATCGATTTCCGGGAAATGCGTGTCCCCGTCAAGAT
>JARXAQ010000268.1 GCA_029865825.1 Rhizobium sp. | reverse complement strand
GGGACATTTTGCGTGACTTCCGCTCGCGTGGCGCGCGTTTCCGCAGGGAAACGCCGATTGGCCCTTACATAGCCGACTTTGCCTGGCTCGCAGCGCGCATCGTCGTTGAAGTCGATGGCGACAGCCATGAAACCGATGCTGGACGCAAACACGATCTGCGCCGCGACGCCTTCATGGCATCCCAAGGTTTCAAGGTGCTGCGCTTCGACAACGATCTGGTGATCGACAATCCCGATTATGTCTATCTGACAATCGAAGCCTCCATCGCACATCTTCTGAAGGAGGCACCCACCCCATGAACCCCACCTTCCTCCTCTGGCTCGGCAGCGCCATGGTGACATTCCTCGCCGCCGCCACGGTCTCCCGCGCCTATGTCGACAACGGCAAGCTCTGGGTGCTCGCCGTCTCGCTACTGCTCTACTGCCTCGGCAACCTGATGATGGTGAAGCTGATGCGTGAGGGTGGCCTGGGCTTGGCCATCTCCGCCTCCTCCGTTGCCCAGCTTCTGCTGATCAACGTCATCGCCTTCTTCCTATTCGGTGAGCGGCTGACAACCCAGCAATCGGTCGGCGTAGCACTCGGCGTCGTGTCCATCGCCCTGATGCTCTTTCCGGCCAAGGGAGGTGCCTGAGCATGACCCAGCCCTCCACCTTCCGTGACCGCATCCTGCCGGTCCTGACCGTACTGCTAGCGATCCTCGTCATCTGGCATGTCTTCGTCGTCTATCTGAACGCACCCTTCGTCCGCGACCAGGCCGCCCGGGCGGGTGAGACGATCACGACAACCCAACTCGTCGAGCGCACCTTCGCCCAGGAACGCCCGATTCTGCCGGCACCGCACCAGATCGTCGCCGAACTCTGGGATACCGTGATCAACAAGGCCGTGACCTCAAAGCGCAGCCTCGTCTACCATGCCTGGATCACGCTCTCCGCGACGCTCATGGGCTTTGGCATGGGGACCGTTCTCGGCATCGTGCTCGCCATCGCCATCGTCCACAACCGCGCCATGGACAAGTCGCTGATGCCATGGGTCATCGCCTCCCAGACCATTCCAATCCTCGCCATCGCGCCGATGATCATCGTCGTTCTGAATTCGATCGGCATCTCCGGATTGATGCCGAAAGCCCTGATTTCAACCTATCTTTCCTTCTTCCCGATCGTCGTCGGCATGGTGAAGGGCCTGCGCAGCCCCGATACGCTGCTGCTCGACCTCATGCACACCTACAATGCCAGCCAGACCCAGACTTTCTGGAAGCTGCGTTGGCCGGCCGCCATGCCTTATCTCTTCACTTCGCTGAAGGTGGCGATCGCAATCTCGCTCGTTGGGGCCATCGTCGGTGAATTGCCGACAGGCGCCGTCGCCGGCCTCGGCGCCCGTCTGCTGTCGGGTTCCTATTACGGCCAGACTATCCAGATCTGGGCGGCCCTCTTCATGGCGGCGGGCCTTGCCGCCCTCCTCGTCTCGATCGTCGGCATGGCCCATACGCGGGTGCTGAAGCGCATGGGAGTGAAGCCATGAACGGTTACATCGTCTTTGCCCTCGTCTTCTGGCTCGCCGCCTGGAGCATCAACCATTGGCTCGTCGGCCAGCGGCCGCGCAATCCATCGGCACGCCGCGCCATTGGCCTCGCCGTTCCGCTGATATTCGGCGTCACACTGCTGGTCATCTGGGAATGCCTGGTCCATGGGTTCGAGATCCCCTCGATCCTGCTCCCCGCCCCCTCAATGATCTGGGCCCGCATTACCACATCGGTCCCGACGCTCTGGGCGGATTTCCGCCAGACCTTCCTCAAATCGGTGATCACGGGTTACGTCGCCGGCTGCGGCCTCGGCTTTGTCGTGGCACTGCTCATCGACCGCTCACCTTTCCTGCAGAAGGGCCTCCTGCCGATCGGCAATTTCGTCTCGGCCCTTCCGGTCGTCGGCATCGCGCCGATCATGGTCATGTGGTTCGGCTTCGACTGGCAGTCCAAGGTCGCGGTCGTCGTCATCATGACCTTCTTCCCGATGCTGGTGAACACGGTCCAGGGACTGGCGGCCGCAAGCCACATGGAGCGCGACCTGATGCACACCTATGCCGCCTCCTGGTGGCAAACGCTGGTCAAGCTCCGCTTGCCTGCCGCCTGGCCTTTCATCTTCAATGCGCTGAAGATCAACTCGACACTGGCCTTGATCGGGGCCATCGTTGCAGAATTCTTCGGCACCCCGATTGTCGGCATGGGCTTCCGTATCTCGACCGAGGTCGGACGCTCGAATGTCGACATGGTCTGGGCCGAGATTGCGGTTGCCGCACTCGCCGGCTCGATCTTCTACGGTTTGGTGGCACTGGCAGAACGCCGGGTCACCTTCTGGCATCCGTCCGTCCGTGGTGGACGGTCGTGAACTGAACCAAAAACAAAAGAGGGAACTGACATGACTATCAAACTCGCATCCCTGCTGCTCGCAGCCGCGGTCTCGCTGACCGCGATGCAGGCTGCCGCCGCCGACAAGGTGACTCTGCAGCTGAAATGGGTGACGCAAGCCCAGTTCGCCGGCTATTACGTCGCGAAAGACAAGGGCTTCTACGAAGAAGAAGGCCTCGACGTCGAAATCAAGCCGGGCGGCCCGGACATTGCTCCTCCGCAGGTACTGGCTGGCGGCGGCGCCGACGTGATTGTCGACTGGATGCCGTCTGCACTCGCCACCCGCGAAAAGGGCGTTCCGCTCGTCAACATCGCGCAGCCCTTCAAGTCCTCGGGCATGATGCTGACCTGCCTCAAGGAAACCGGCATCACCAAGCCGGAAGATTTCAAGGGCAAGACGCTCGGCGTCTGGTTCTTCGGCAACGAATATCCCTTCCTGTCCTGGATGAGCACGCTCGGCATCAAGACAGACGGTTCGGAAGGCGGCGTGACGGTTCTGAAGCAGGGCTTCAACGTCGACCCGCTCCTGCAGAAGCAGGCAGCCTGCATCTCCACCATGACCTACAATGAATACTGGCAGGTCATCGACGCCGGCATCAAGCCTGAGGAACTGGTCACCTTCAAGTATGAAGACGAAGGTGTGGCCACCCTCGAAGACGGTCTCTACGTCCTCGAAGACAAGCTCGCCGATCCGGCCTTCAAGGAAAAGATGGTCAAGTTCGTGCGTGCCTCGATGAAGGGCTGGAAATATGCTGAAGCGAACTCCGATGAAGCAGCTGGCATCGTGCTCGAAAACGACGCTTCCGGCGCCCAGACCGAAGCCCATCAGAAGCGCATGATGAGCGAAGTCGCCAAGCTGACCGCAGGCTCCGCCGGCGCACTCGACAAGGCCGACTACGACCGCACGGTCAAGACCCTGCTCGGCGGCGGCTCTGACCCGGTCATCTCCAAGGAGCCAACCGGCGCCTTCACGACCGAGATCACCGACGCTGCCCTGAAATAGGTTTCAAAGCATCTTCGAAACAAAGGGGGCGTGGAGTGTTATCTCCGCGCCCCTTTAATTTTGTAGGTCATACTGATCAACTGCCATTACAGGCTTGCATTTCGGCAACACCACCGTTCTATCTTGAACAATATTTGGGCCGGGTCGGGAATCGCGCCAGCCGCCCCTTGCAAGCCCTCACGCGATCGCCCACCTCTTTCGTAATCTGGGGAATGGCTGCGCCTGCGTGCGCTGGGAAATCTGATGATGCATGTTTTGCGGTGAGCCAAGCAGGCCCCGCCCGCGTAGTGTAATCAGACTGACGATCGTCTTTGGGAAGGGACTCATGCTTTTGAAATCGAGCCACAAGGCCATTATCCTGGCCTCATCGCTGACACTGTTGGCCTCGGTGTCCTTTGCGCAGGAAACGCCTGCAGCACCCGCACCGCCTCCCGCTTTGCCCTCGATCGTTGTCACCAAGGCCGAAAGCCGCAATCTGGTAGACCGGATCGTGGCGACTGGCACCGTCAAGCCCGTCGAGGATGTCTATGTCCAGCCGCAGGTCGAAGGCCTGCAAATCAAGTCGCTGGAGGCTGATGTCGGTGACACCGTGACCGCAGGTCAGGTGGTTGCCCGCCTCAGCGATGACACGCTGAAGCTGGAGCGCAGCCAGCAGGTTGCCAACCAGGCCAAGGCAGAAGCCGCCCTCGCCCAATATCGGGCTCAAGTCGTGGAAGCCGAAGCGAGCCTCAAGGAAGCGCAGCGCCAGTTCGATCGCGCCACGCGTTTGTCAACCAGCGGTTCGGTCTCCGCCTCGCAGCGCGAGCAGGCCGAGACCACGCTCGCCAGCGCCACGGCCAAAGTCGAGACCGCCAAGCAGTCGATCGCCGTCGCCGAAGCCGACATCAAGGTCGTCGAGAGCCAGATTGCCGATATCGATCTTCGGCTGGCACGCACCGAAATCAAGTCGCCCGTCGCAGGCACGGTGTCCGCGCGCGACGCACGCATCGGAGCGATTGCGTCGGGCAGCGCCTCGCCGCTCTTCACCGTCATCCGGGATGGACAGATCGAACTCGTGGCGGATGTCACGGAAAGTGATATACTACGGCTCAAGCTTGGCCAGGCGGCGGTCATCTCGGTTGCCGGCAGCAAGACGCCAATCTCCGGTTCGATCCGGCTGATCTCGCCTGTGGTTGACGCTGTCACCCGCCTGGGTTCGGTGCATATCGCCATCGATGACGATGCATCGGCCCGCGCCGGCATGTATGGAAATGCAGCGATCACCATCGGCCAGGCCGACGACATCGCCTTGCCGCTGTCGGCCATCACCAGCGAACAGAACGTCACGACGGTGCGCCTTGTCGCGGATGGTGTGGTCAAGATGCAGCCGGTGAAAACCGGCATTCAGGACGGCGCCTACATCGAGGTGACCGAGGGCCTGAAAGACGGAGACCTGGTCGTCGCGAAGGCGGGCGTTTTCGTCCGTGACGGCGACCGGATCAATCCGGTGGAAGACACCAGCAGCGTATCCAACTAGGGGACGACCTCGCCATGAACTTCTCCGCATGGTCCATCCGCAATCCGATCGCGCCGATTCTGGCGTTTTTCCTGCTGGTCGTTGTCGGCATCCAGTCCTTCAACGCACTGCCGATCACCCGGTTCCCGAATATCGACGTGCCCCTCGTTGCGGTCACGGTCGTTCAGAGCGGTGCCTCGCCGGCCGAGCTCGAAAGCCAGGTGACGAAGGAAGTCGAAGACGCCGTCGCCTCGATCACCGGCGTCGACGAAATCAACTCGACTGTGACGGACGGCCAGTCGCAGACGGTCATCATGTTCCGCATGGAAGTGGCGACCGAACAGGCCGTGCAGGATGTCAAGGACGCCATCGACCAGATCCGTGGCGATCTGCCGGCCTCGGTCGAGGAACCGATCGTCACCAAGATCGATGTCGAAGGCCAGGCGATCCAGAGCTTTGCCGTCTCCTCGCCGAATATGAACCTCGCGGAACTGTCCTGGTTCGTCGATGACACCGTCAAGCGTGCCCTGCAGGGCCAGCCGGGCATCGGCAAGGTTGACCGGTTCGGCGGCGCCGACCGCGAAGTGCGCGTCGAACTCGACCCCAACCGCCTCGACGCCCTCGGCGTCACCGCTTCCGACATCTCCAGCCAATTGCAGGGCACCAACGTTGACCTCGGCTCGGGCCGTGGCCAGGTCGCCGGGGCCGAACAGTCGATCCGCACGCTCGGCGACAACCGCGATGTGACGAGCCTGGCCAACACCACGATCGCGCTCTCCGGCGGACGCTTCGTCAAGCTCTCCGACCTCGGCACGGTCAAGGACACCTATCAGGAACCAAAATCCTTCGCCCGGCATGACGGCAAGCCGGTCGTTTCCTTCGCGGTCTTCCGCGCCAAAGGCGCCAGCGAAGTGACGGTGGCCGAAACGGTGGCTGAAAGCCTGGCCCAGGTGCGCACCGAAAATCCGGACGTCCAGATCGAAATGATCGACGATTCCGTTTACTTCACCTATGGCAACTACGAAGCCGCCATGCACACGTTGATCGAAGGCGCGATCCTCGCGGTCATCGTGGTCTTCCTCTTCCTGCGCAACTGGCGTGCCACGCTGATCTCCGCCATCGCGCTACCACTGTCGGCCATCCCCACCTTCTGGGTCATGGACCTGATGGGCTTTTCGCTCAACCTCGTCAGCTTCCTCGCGCTGACGCTGGCAACGGGTATCCTCGTCGACGACGCGATCGTCGAGGTGGAAAACATTGCCCGCCACATCAAACTGGGCAAGACGCCCTATCGCGCGGCGATCGAGGCGGCAGACGAAATCGGCCTCGCCGTGATCGCGACGACCTTTACCATCATCGCCGTCTTCGTGCCCGTCTCCTTCATGCCGGGCATTCCGGGCCAGTACTTCATCCAGTTCGGCCTGACCGTTGCCTTCTCCGTCTTCTTCTCGCTTCTGGTCGCCCGCCTCATCACGCCGATGATGGCGGCCTATCTGATGCGCGCCGAAGACGCGATGGACGACCACATCGACAATGACGGCCTGTTCATGCGCGGTTACACCCGCGTCGTCCGCGCGACCACGGGTGGTTGGGCTCCGCAATTCCTGAGCCGTTGGGCGGCAGGCGTCACGCGGCGCACCGAAAGTGCTACGGACGCATCCGGCAAATGCGTTCACTTCCTGTTTGCCCGGGTAGGCTTCGGCTGGGTGTCGCGCCTCTTGACGCTCGCTGCGGCAATCGCCTTTCTGATCGGGTCTCTGGCACTCCTCGCACAGGTTCCCGGCAGCTTCCTGCCGCCGGAAGACGCCGGCCGCATCTCGCTCTCCGTCGAACTGCCGCCGAATGCCACCCTTGAAGAAACCGAGCGCAAGACGGACGAGATTTACGCTGCGATCAAGGACGTCCCGGACGTTGCCAGCATCTTCATTCTCGGCGGCGCCTCGCCCAAGGGCGACCTTGAGCTTCGCCGTGCAAGCGTCACGATGAACCTCGACCGCATCGAACACTCCCTGCTCAAGACCCTCGTCAACAAGGGTCTCGGCGGCTTGCCGCTGATCGGCCCGTCCCTGCCCAAGATGGAAGAGCACGGCCGCCAGCGTCCGCAGTGGAATATCGAAGAAGAGGTGTTCCAGAAACTCGCCTCGGTCGCCGACATCCGCGTGCTGAAACTGAACGACCGCGGCGAACGCGACATCTCGTTCAACTTCCTCTCGAAGAACGAGGACGAACTGAACCAGGCGGTTGGCATCCTGGAATCGAAGCTGCGCGCCGTGCCGGTTCTGGCCAATGTCAGCTCGGAAGGTGCGCTGCCCCGTCCGGAACTGCAGATCCGGCCGCGCGCCGATGAGGCAGCCCGGCTCGGCATCACCGCTCAGCAGATCTCCCAGACCATCCGCGTCGCCACCATTGGTGACGTCGATGCCGCCCTGCCGAAAATTTCGCTCGACGACCGCCAGATCCCGATCCGCGTCCAGGCATCGCTTGATCTGAGGACGGACCTGGCCGCACTCCGGGCCCTCAAGGTCCGGACTGCCTCGGGTGCCACCGTTCCCTTGTCGAGCGTCGCCGATATCGATTATTCGGAAGGCGTCTCCTCGATCAAGCGCAACGACCGCAACCGCGTCGTCACCATCGGCGCCGGCCTGCCGCAGGGCGTCGCCTTGGACACGGCCACGGCCGCCTTCCGCGAAACGGTGCAAAACGCCGACATTCCCGCCAGCGTTCGGCTTGCCGAAAGCGGCGACGCCAAGGTGCAGGCGGAAATGCAGGCGGGCTTCCTGAACGCTATGATTCTCGGCCTGCTGCTGGTGCTGACGGTGCTGATCCTGCTCTTCAAGGATGTGATCCAGCCCTTCACCATCCTGTTCTCGCTACCGCTCGCCATCGGCGGCGTCGCGGTCGGCCTGATCTTGACCAACAACGCGCTGTCCATGCCGGTTCTGATCGGCATCCTGATGCTGATGGGCATCGTGACGAAGAACGCCATC
>JARXAQ010000063.1 GCA_029865825.1 Rhizobium sp. | reverse complement strand
CCTGCCGTCGGTCTCCGAGGTCAAGGTGCCGAGCCGCACCGTCTGGCTGCCGCTGTCATGGAACGATCCGCAGGCAGAACTGGCCATGCAAAAATACCAGGAGCTGGTGCGCCCCAATGCGCCCTGGTGTCCATCGAACATTGAGTTCATCCGCCGCATCAATGGTCTCCAGGACGAGCAGGCGGTGAAGGACACGATATTCAACGCCTCCTATCTGGTGATGGGTCTTGGCGACGTCTATCTCGGCGCGCCAGTGGCCACCCCGCTTGATCCGCGCCACCGGCTGGTGACGACCAAATACAATCCGGCCCGCACCTGGACGCCAGAGAACGCGGTGGGCATTGGCGGCGCCTATATGTGTATCTATGGCATGGAAGGGCCGGGCGGTTACCAGCTGTTTGGCCGCACCATTCAGGTGTGGAACACCTGGCGGCAGACCCCTGTTTTCACCGAGGGGAAACCCTGGCTGCTCGATTTCTTCGACCAGATCCGCTTCTTCCCCGTGTCCCATGACGAGCTGATGGAGGCGCGAGCCGCCTTCCCGCATGGCGGCTATCCAATCCGCATCGAGGAAGGCACCTTCTCTTATGCCGAGTACGAGGCGGAACTCGCTCGCAACGCCGCCGGTATCCAGGTCTTCAAGCAGGGCCAGCAGGCGGCCTTCGAGGCGGAGCGCAAACGCTGGAAAGAGGAAGGACTCGACAGTTTCGTCACCGACGAAGCGGCAGGCCCCGGACTCGGTGGCGACATTCCAGAGGGTTGCTTTGGGGTTGAAAGTGCGGTCCCGGGCAATGTCTGGAAACTGCTGGTCGAGGAAGGCCAGACGGTGAAGGCCGGCGATACGCTTGCCATCATCGAATCGATGAAAATGGAAATCAATGTCACCGCCCATGCCGCAGGCACGGTGCGCGATCTGCGCGCCGGACCAGGCCGCAACGTGAAAGCCGGCGATGTGCTGGTCGTTCTGGAGGATCTTTAAATGTTGCCCGTCATTCTCGACCTCGCCTCCGTGAAGGCTGCCTATGCCTCTGGCCTGACACCCCTCGACCTCGTGGAAGAGGTAATCGCTCGCCGCAAGGCCTCCGACGATCCGGCGATTTTCATCACCGAGACGCCAGATGATGACCTGCGCGCTGCGGCCGAAGCGCTGATGGAGGTTTCGCCAGAGCCCAACAGTCTGCCGCTCTGGGGTATCCCCTTCGCGGTCAAGGATAATATCGACGTCGCAGGCCTGCAGACCACCGCAGCCTGCCCGGCCTTTGCCTATCAGCCGCAGACGGATGCGACGGTGGTTGCACGGCTCAAGGCCGCCGGCGCACTCGTCATCGGCAAAACCAATCTCGACCAGTTCGCCACTGGGCTTAACGGCACGCGCTCGCCTTATGGCGCACCGCGTTCTGTGTTCGACAAGGCCTATGTCTCGGGCGGATCGTCGTCCGGCTCGGCGGTTACCGTGGCTTCGGGTCTCGCAAGCTTTGCGCTCGGCACGGATACGGCCGGGTCCGGCCGTGTGCCGGCCGCCTTCAACAATCTCGTCGGTATCAAGCCGACTCCGGGCCTCGTTCCGAATGTTGGCGTCGTGCCGGCCTGCCGCAGCGTCGATGTGGTGACGGTTTTTGCCGCGACGGTTGGCGATGGCGTGGCGATCCGCAAGGTCATGGATGGGTTTGATGCGGGTGATCCTTATTCGCGCAGAGCCGTGTCCGTGACGCTTTCGGCAAACGGCCTGCGCATCGGCGTCCTGGACGGGGCAGAGCGCGAATTCTTCGGCAATGATGCCGTCGAGGCATTGTATGACGCGGCGATCGAGCGGGCTAAATCGCTCGGCGCCACAATCGTGCCTTTCGACTATGGGCCGTTCCGGCAGGCTGCCGAACTCCTTTACAACGGCCCCTGGGTTGCCGAGCGCCTGGCGGCGGTCAAGGAGTTCATCGGAACGAATGCCGATGATTTCGACCCGACGGTTCGAAAGATCATCGAAGGTGCGAAGTCCTATGATGCCGTCGATGCTTTCGAAGGTCAGTATAAGCTCGGCCATTTGCGACAGACAGCACGCGTCGAATGGGAAAAGCTCGACATGCTGATGCTGCCGACCTCGCCGACCACCTATACGGTGGAAGCCATGCTCGCCGATCCGATCGTCAAGAACAGTCATTTCGGTCGTTACACCAACTTCGCCAATCTCTTCGGCTATGCGGCGATCGCTGTACCCGGCGGCTTTGGTGCCGACGGCCTGCCAAGCGGCGTCACCTTGTTCGGCCCCCCCTTCTCGGACGATGCACTTGCGCCCTTCGCCGACGCCATGCATCGCGCAGTGGCTGCGGGCATGGGCAAGGACAAGGCGGTTTCCCTGCCGGAAGCCTCCAAGGTTGCGGAACCGGATGACGGCCTTGTCACCATCATGGTGGTCGGTGCGCATCTGACCGGCATGCCGCTCAACCACGAACTGACTGGCCCCGGCGGCAAGCTGGTCAAGACCTGCCGCACGGCGGGTGACTACCGGCTCTTCGTGCTGCCCAACACCACACCGCCGAAGCCTGGCCTCCTTCGCGAGCCCGGTTTTGCCGGCAAGGGGCTGGAGGTCGAGGTCTGGAAGGTGACGCCATCAGCCTTCGGCCGCTTCGTCCAGAACATCCCGGCACCGCTTGGCATCGGCAAGGTGACCTTGGACGACGGCAGCCAGGTCTCCGGCTTCCTCTGCGAACCCTATGCTATCGAAGGCGCACACGAGGTGACGGAGCTCGGCGGCTGGCGCGCCTACATCGCGTCTCGCAAGGGCTGAGGCGGATGTGATTTTCCAGCGCCGCTTGAAGGTGTGCGGAGGGACTGGTCGTCGTCGGCCTCAGTCGCTCTCGCCTTCGATCAGCGTCATTGGCCAGAGGCGACGGCGCACGGCTTCCGGATAATGCGTTGCAAAGTCCGGCATGGTGGCGAGCAGGCTTTCAGCAAGTGCAATGCCCAATGAGCGCAGGTCTGGTCGGAAGCATGTCAGCACCGGATGGAGGAATTGCGCCTGCGGGCTGTACTGGCCGATCACGGCGATGTCCCGGCCGGGTTTCAGGCCGGCTTCCTGCAGCCCGCGATAGAAGCCGACCACGGTCGCTTCATTCAACAGCACAACCGCAGACGGTCGATCCCGGGTGGCGAGCACCGCCTGCGCCACGGCATAACCGCCAGCCTCGTTCGGACTGGAGCGATAGACATGGCTCTGCGCCAGTTCCAACCCGTGACGGGCTAGCACCACGCGGCATTGGTTCTCGAAGACGTGGCCGAGATTGATCTCGCCGTAAGGCCGGCTGATGGCGATCTTCGTGTGGCCTTTTGCCACCAGTCGCTCCAGGGCCATATCCGCCATGCCCTCGAAGTCCAGGTCGTACCAGGGCTGGCCGACATCGGTCTGGCTTCGCCCGAGTGTAATGAAGGGAATTTTCGTCTTGTGCAGAAGCTCGAAGCGGGCGTCCTGGAACCGCGTGGCAGACAGGATGATACCGTCTGCAAAACCGCGCGCGACGATTCGTTTCAGATAGTCGTCAGGATCTTCTTCCGAGGAGCAGAGCAGGGCGACGAGATCGAGCTTGTGACGTGAAAGAACGGTTTGAACACCGTCGAAAACGCGCATGAAAAAGCTGTCGCCCTGTCCGGTAATATCATGGCCGGTCTGCATCATGAAGCCGATGATGCCGGTCGCGCCCTTGCGTAAGGAGCGCCCGGCCTGGTTTGCGACGTAGCCGAGTTTTTCCGCAGCTTCCAGCACCCGCTGGCGGGTTTCTTCGTTGACATCAGGTTTGCCGTTGAGCGCGCGCGAAACCGTCCCGATCGAGATGTCGAGATGATCTGCCAGTTGCCGGATGCCCTTCATGAATGCTCCCCTTGCCCCCGGAAATTCGCTCCGTAACCGTTCACGAAAAATCTATTGACACAATGCAGGTGCTGTTCCTAGTATCGTAAACGTTTACGGGATGTGCGAAAGAGGAGTTTCGCTCATCCTTTGGGAGGATAGCAGTGACATCAAGAGCCGTTTTATGCGGATGCGGAGCCATGGCCCGAGGCTGGCTGAAGGCGCTCCGGTCAGCCACCGAAATCGAGGGTGAGGTCGAGCTCGTCGGTCTCGTCGATCTCGACCGGTCGACTGCCGAGGCGCTGGCCGCCGAATTCGGCCTGACCGATGTTGTCATCGGTACGGATCTGGGGGCCGTCCTGTCCGAAACCGGCGCCGACATGCTGTTTGACGTCGTCGTACCTGCAGCCCGCGCCAGGGTCGTCTCCACAGCGCTGAACCATGGTTGCCACGTCCTGTCCGAAAAGCCTCTCGCAACCTCGCTGGAGGAGGGCGCTATGCTTTTGCGGCTGGCGGCTGACACCGGTCGCGTCCACGCCGTCGTGCAGAACCGCCGCTTCATCGCGGGCATTCGCCGTCTGAGGCGCGCCATCGAGGAAGGCCTGATCGGCGAACTCACTGGCCTGCATTGCGATTTCTTCATCGGTCCGCATTTTGGCGGGTTTCGTGAGGCGATGGACAATGTCCTGCTGCTCGATATGGCCATCCACACCTTCGATGCCGCCCGTTTTGTTTCCGGCAAGCAGCCGCTGTCGGTCTACTGCGTCGAGACCAATCCTTCCGGCTCGTGGTACGCGCATGGCGCTGCTGCCAATGCAATCTTTCGGCTCTCGGGAGACGCGGTCTTCACTTATCGCGGCTCCTGGTGTGCCGAGGGACGCCGCACCAGCTGGGAAAGTGCATGGCGCCTGGTAGGGTCGAAAGGCATGCTGACCTGGGACGGCGAAGACACTTTCGACGTTACGGTGGCAGGTTCCGAACCTGGCCTCTTGCGCGGCGTCGAGACCCTCGCTTTGCCGGAGGCGCCGTTCGAAGAGGAAACGCACGGGCATCGCAGCGTGCTCGCGGATTTCATCCGCGCCGTGCGCGATGGCACCACGCCCGAAACCGTCAGCACCGACAACATCAAGAGCCTAGCCATGGTCTTCGGCGCCATCGAGAGCGCGCGAACCGGCTTGGCGATCGACATATCTTCACAAGGAAACTAGCCCCGTGAGCAACCCCGCATCCTCGATCCGTATCGGAACCATGGTCAGCGCCAGCGGCGGCAAGGCGGCCGAACGTATCGGCCAGATCGCCGACATGGGCTTTGAAAGCTTCGAACCCTTCTTCTGGCAGACGACCAATGGCCAGGATTTGGCCGACCTTGGCAAGCGCTGCGTCGACGCCATCGGCGAGCGTGACATCACCATCTCGACACTCGGCATGTTCGGCAATCCGCTCGAAGAGACCGAGATGGACCTGCAGACCCTTCAGGGCTGGAAGGACTGCATCGACAATGCCCATCATTTCGGTGCGACCTGCGTCGCCGGCTTTACCGGCCGTATTCGCAACAAGCCGCTGACCGACAGCCTGCCGCGCTACCGGGAAATCTGGAGCGAGCTTGCCAAGCGTGCTGCGGACAAGGGTGTGAAAATCGCCTTCGAG
>JARXAQ010000208.1 GCA_029865825.1 Rhizobium sp. | reverse complement strand
CGTTTGCGCCGGCCCTTTGTCGTTTGAGCGTCCTTGTCGACGACCTGTTCAGATGAGCCTAGGGTGCTCTGCGATCATCTTGGTCAGGCTGCCCTCTGCCGGGAACAATGGAATGAGGCAGGCCTGCAGGGCATGGTAGATGTCGCCCTTGCCGGGGAATAGGCTGTTTGAGGGGGTGCCGTCCTCGGTCAGTTCCTCGTGCCAGCCGCCGAAATCCCGGTCGAGGCTGTTGTTTGCGATGTAGTTCCAGATCTTTCGGTAGCTCTCTTCGTGGAAATCGCTTTCCTGGTGCTGGTTCAGGAAATGGGCGGCGGCGGCACCTTCGCAGAGCGGCCACCAGAGTTTTGCGCGCTTGTCTGGGGCGTTTTCCCAGTCGAGCGTGTAGAAAAAGCCGCCCTTGTCTTTATCCCAGCCGAGAGCCATGGACTGGAAGAAGAGGCCGCGCGCCGCTTCCGGCATCCAGGCGTGTGTCTTGCCACCGAGCACCCAGAGCTGCAGGAGGAGGCGGGTCCATTCGAGCCAGTGGCCGGGTGTGGTGCCGGCGGGGCGGAACATCTCGTTCGGATGATAGTAGCTACGGTCGACAATCCAATCCTCATTGAAATGCTCCGCGACACGGAAGGCTTCTTCGCGAGCGCGGCGGTTGATGATCAGGTCTGCGATGCTTTCCGCCTTGTCGAGATAATGCCGCTCGCCGGTCGCCTCGAAAGCGACCATCAGGCTTTCGGTCAGATGCATGTTGGAGTTCTGGCCGCGATAGCCGGGCACCGGCTGCCAGTCGGCGGAAAATTCCTCGGCGATGGCGCCGTGGTCCTTTTCCCAGAATTTCTCTTCGATCACCTGGGTGATGTCGGCCAGCATGGCGTCTGACAACGGATGGCCGGCGCATTTGGCCGAGGAGGCCGCGAGCAGGACGAAGGCGTGGCCATAACCCTGCTTCGAATCGTCCGCCGCTTCGGTGTCGTTGGCTTGCCAGAAATAGCCGCCGTTTGTCTGGTCGCGGTGGCGTTCCCAGAGGTAACGCATACCGTGGTCGACGATGTCGGCCGAGCCCGGGCGGCCGAGCAGGTGGGCGATGGCGTAGCAGTGCACCATGCGGGCGCTGGCATGAATGCCGCGGGCAGGATTGTCGGTCGACAGCGGCGTGCCGTCACGCGACAGATCGTAGAAGCCGCCCTTCGGATTGATGGCTGGGCCTTGGAAGAAATCGAAGAGGCCGTCTGCCTGAGCCAGCAGCCATTTGCGATGATAGGGTCGGGCGCTCCAGGGGCTGGATGGCGACTGCTGCGATTGATTTTCCGACATTTCTTCCTCCCTGGCGGCATCGTTGCAGCTTCTATAGCCGATCGCCCGCGCTGCTGCCACCGCTCCAGGATCGTCACGCACAACAGGCTCGCATGTTGACATAAAGATATCTTTATGTGAATTGGTGATGTCGCATACGCAATAGGAGAGTTCGCAGATGCTCGATCAACTGTTCGGCCGTGAGGGTGCAAACCGGGACGGAGCCGAGATCCTGAAAGCTCTGCAGCAGGCCGCGCGCGAACGCATCCTGATCCTCGACGGCGCGATGGGCACGGAGATCCAGGGGCTCGGCCTGACGGAAGACGATTTTCGTGGCGAGCGCTTTCTCGGCTGCGCCTGCCATCAGCAGGGCAATAACGACCTTCTGATCCTGACCCAGCCGCATGCCATCGAAGATATCCACTTCCGCTATGCGATGGCGGGTGCGGACATTCTCGAAACCAACACCTTTTCTTCGACCCGCATCGCGCAAGCCGACTACGAGATGGAAGGCGCGGTCTATGACCTTAACCGCCATGGCGCCGAACTCGTGCGTCGGGCGGCCTGGCGTGCCGAGCGCGAAGACGGCAAGAGGCGCTTCGTCGCCGGCGCCATCGGGCCGACCAACCGCACGGCGTCGATTTCGCCTGATGTCAACAATCCCGGTTATCGCGCCGTCTCCTTCGATGACCTGCGCGCGGCCTATGGCGAGCAGATCGACGGGCTGATCGATGGCGGCGCTGATCTCATCCTGATCGAGACGATCTTCGACACGCTCAATGCCAAGGCCGCGATTTTCGCCTGCGAGGAGCGGTTTCTCGCCAAGGGCATTCGGCTGCCGCTGATGATATCGGGCACGATTACCGACCTTTCCGGCCGCACGCTGTCTGGCCAGACACCGACGGCCTTCTGGAATTCGGTGCGCCATGCGAGGCCCTTTGCCGTTGGTCTCAACTGTGCGCTCGGGGCAGACGCCATGCGGCCGCATCTGCAGGAATTGTCCGGCGTCGCCGACACGTTCATCTCGGCCTATCCGAATGCCGGCCTGCCGAACGAATTCGGGCGCTACGACCAGAGCCCGGAAGAGATGGCCGAGCTGGTCGCGGGGTTTGGAGAGGAGGGCATCGTCAATGTCGTCGGCGGCTGCTGCGGCTCGACGCCTGCGCATATCGCGGCGATATCAGAGGCAGTGACGGGCAGGGCACCGCGCCAGCCGGTCGAACATCGGCCCTTCATGTCGCTGTCGGGCCTCGAACCCTTTGAGCTCACCAAGGACATTCCGTTCGTCAATGTCGGTGAACGGACCAATGTCACGGGCTCGGCCAAGTTCCGCAAGCTGATCACCGCTGGCGACTTTACGGCAGCGCTCGTGGTTGCCCGCGACCAGGTGGAGAACGGCGCGCAGATCATCGACATCAATATGGACGAAGGCTTGATCGATTCCGAAAAGGCCATGGTCGAATTCCTCAACCTGATCGCGGCCGAGCCTGATATCGCCCGCGTGCCCGTGATGATCGACTCGTCGAAGTTTCCGATCATTGAGGCGGGGCTGAAATGCGTGCAGGGCAAGGCGGTGGTGAACTCCATCTCGCTCAAGGAGGGCGAGGAGAATTTCGTCGCCCAGGGCAAGCTGATCCGCAATTACGGCGCGGCCGTCGTGGTCATGGCCTTCGACGAGAAGGGCCAAGCGGATACCTATGATCGCAAGGTTGAGATCTGCCGGCGCGCCTACAAGATCCTGACGGAAGAGGCGGGTTTCGCGCCCGAAGACATCATCTTCGATCCGAACGTGTTTGCGGTCGCGACCGGAATCGAGGAGCACGACAATTACGGTGTCGACTTCATCGAAGCGACGCGCACCATCAGGCGGGAAATGCCGCTGGTGCATATCTCGGGCGGTGTGTCGAACCTCTCCTTCTCCTTCCGCGGTAACGAGCCGGTGCGCGAGGCGATGCATGCTGTCTTCCTCTATCACGCCATCCAGGCGGGCATGGATATGGGCATCGTCAATGCCGGCCAACTGGCGGTCTATGAAAGCATCGATGCCGACCTGCGCGAGGCCTGCGAGGACGTGGTGCTCAACCGTCGCAAGGATGGGACCGAGCGGCTGCTCGAGATCGCCGAACGCTATCGCGGCACCGGTGAAGCCAAAGTCCGCACCCAAGACATGACGTGGCGGGAATGGCCGGTTGAGAAGCGCCTGGAGCATGCGCTGGTCAACGGCATCACCGAATTCATCGAGATCGATACGGAAGAGGCGCGTTTGCGGGCGGATCGTCCGTTGCATGTGATCGAGGGGCCACTGATGGCGGGCATGAATGTCGTCGGTGATCTCTTCGGTGCGGGAAAAATGTTCCTGCCGCAGGTGGTGAAGTCGGCGCGCGTGATGAAGCAGGCGGTGGCGGTTCTGCTTCCCTACATGGAGGAAGAGAAGCGGCTGAACGGCGGCACCGGCGAGCGTCAGGCGGCCGGCAAGGTGCTGATGGCGACGGTGAAGGGCGACGTGCACGACATCGGCAAGAACATTGTCGGCGTGGTTCTCGCCTGCAACAACTACGAGATCATCGATCTCGGCGTCATGGTGCCGGCAACCAAGATCCTTGAGGTGGCGAAAGCTGAAAATGTCGACATCATCGGGTTGTCTGGCCTTATCACGCCGTCGCTCGACGAGATGGTGCATGTGGCCGCTGAAATGCAGCGGCAGGGCTTTACCGTGCCGCTCTTAATCGGCGGGGCGACGACGAGCCGGGTGCACACTGCGGTGAAGATCCATCCGCAATACAAGGCGGGGCAGGCGATCTATGTGACGGATGCCAGCCGCGCGGTCGGCGTGGTTTCCGCGCTGCTGGCCGAGGACGGCAATGAGACCTATGTCGAGGGTATCAAAGGCGAATATGCCAAGGTGGCAGACGCCCATGCGCGAGCCGAGGCCGAAAAGCAACGCCAGCCGCTGGCGTCTGCGCGCGCCAATGCGGTGAAGATCGACTGGAGCATCTATAAGCCGACGAAGCCGAGTTTTACCGGCACGAAGGTGTTCGAGGCCTATGACCTTGCCGAGCTCGCCCGCTATATCGACTGGACGCCCTTCTTCCAGACCTGGGAGCTAAAGGGCCGTTATCCGGCCATCCTCGAAGACGAGAAGCAGGGCGAGGCGGCGCGGCAGCTGTTTGACGATGCCCAGGCGATGCTCAAGAAGATCATTGCGGAGAACTGGTTCCGGCCACGCGCGGTGATCGGCTTCTGGCCGGCCAATGCGGTGGGGGATGATATCCGCCTGTTCACGAACGACAGCCGCAAGGAGGAGCTCGCAACCTTCTTCACGCTGCGCCAGCAGATCGCCAAGCGCGAGGGCCGGGCGAATGTCGCGCTCAGCGATTTCGTCGCACCACTGGAAACAGGGCTTCAGGATTATGTTGGCGGCTTCGTGGTCACCGCTGGCATCGAGGAGGTAGCGATCGCCGAGCGCTTCGAGCGGGCCAACGACGATTATTCCTCGATCCTGGTCACGGCCTTGGCCGACCGCTTCGCCGAGGCCTTTGCCGAGCGCATGCATGAACGGGTACGCCGCGAGTTCTGGGGGTATGCTCCGGATGAGGCCTTCACGCCCGAGGAATTGGTCTCGGAAACCTATGCCGGCATTCGGCCAGCGCCCGGCTATCCGGCGCAGCCCGACCATACGGAAAAGGTGACGCTGTTTTCGCTGCTCGATGCCACCGAGGCGACCGGTGTGACGCTGACGGAGAGCTATGCGATGTGGCCGGGTTCTTCGGTCTCCGGTCTCTATATCGGCCATCCGGACAGCTATTACTTTGGCGTGGCCAAGGTCGAGCGCGACCAAGTTGAGGATTATGCCGGCCGCAAGGGCATGGCGGTGCGGGAGGTCGAGCGTTGGCTGGGGTCGGTGCTGAATTATGTGCCAAAGGCCGATGTCTGAGGATGAGGCTGACCTTCTCCTCGCTGCGATGAGAAGGTCAGCGCTTCAGCGAGCTCAGGAGCCGGATGACGGGTTCACCCTTTGCCTCACCCTGTTCGCAGATCGATTCCAAATTCGGCGATAAGTCATTGAGGCATATTCCTAATTGCCTTCACGGCTCCAGCCTGAACAGGATCGCCGTTGCATCGTCGCTCTGCTTGTAACGGGGAAATTTCAGACCATCGGGGTCGACCTTGCGCTCGTAGTGGCGCAGATCCGTGATCAGCGACTGCAAACCCGCAGTCGCGGCGCGCTGGATCAGCGTGGCGGGGTCGTAGAGTTTGTAAAGCGCAACAAGATCGGCCACACCGTCGGAGCACAGAATGGCCGTGGCGCCGCCGCCATGAACCGGCACGTCGACCATCACGAGGTGGTCGGCGGCTTCCGGTACGACGCCGAATGTCCAGGTGGTGCCATCCGGGGTATTCTGCAGGGCCCGGCCACGGCGCAGGTCTTCCAAGGTCTGCGGATCATCATTGGCAACGCCGGCAGCACCGATCCCGCCCAGGCGTGCGATGTGCTGGGCGGCCCGATGCTGCTCCCATTCATAGGCGCCGGGGATCGGGATGACGAAGTCGGACTGGCCGTCGTCGTGCAGGATATAGAGGCAACTGTCACCCAGCCCGAACCAGCGGAAGCCGGTCGGCGTCATCTGCATCCCGCTTAGGCTGCAGAGTGGCCAGGCATAACGCGGCTGGTCGCCGGCGGTTGCGAGGAAAACATCGCGGGCTTCCGAGGAGATCTGTCGTAGGATCGTTGCGGGATCAGCCGTCGCGTCGAGGCGCGCAGCCAGACGTGTCGTCGCGAATTCGGCGATCCAGGCGGCGTCCGAGCCGAAGCCCTGCATGAACTGACGGTCACCGAGCCCGGTCGCGCCATCGAAGACGAAGGCGGCGTGTGCATTGTGGCCGAACCTGTCTTCATTGGGGCGGCCTTGCTTGCCAGGGTCGGAAAGGGTGTCGATGATGGAAATCGTGGGCATGGGGCTTCCGTTGGTTGGGGCACGCTCAGCTGTTACTCTGGCTGTGGCCCTGCCTAACACGGAGGTGGAACGGCGTCAGCCGCCGGCGCTGCGGAAACGGTTCATGATGTCGGCGCGGATCGGGTCGGTCATCACTCTTGCGATACCGAATTCGAGGGGCGTCAGCGCTGCCTCGTCGGGATTGGTCACCGCATTTGCGATGATTTCCTCCGGCAGGAAGGCCATGACGCGGCTGTCGACCACGGTGCCACCACTGCAGATGTGTTCACGCGCCGCCGTCTGCGGATCCATGAGATGATTGATCAACGCGTAGGCTCCACGGCGGTTCAGCGCCTTGGTGGGAATGGCGAAGAAATCCGTCCATATTTCCCCGCCGTCGGTGCCGAGGCTGAAGCCAATGTCGTCGTGGTCCTGGGTCAACTGGAAAGCATCATTGCTCCAGCACATGGTCAACCAGGCCTCTCCGGCCCGCATGGCTGGTTGGTAGTCGCTGTCGATCGAATGTAGATGCGGCTTGACCATCATCAGCAGCTTCTCGGCGGCTTCCAGTTCCGCCGGGTCGCAGGAGTTGAAGCCGTGCCCCAGCGCCCTGAGGGCTCCCCCGATCGTGGTCAGCTGGTAGTCATGGGCGATCACGCGGCCCGAGGCTTCGTTCACCGCGATGTCGAAGAAGCCGCGCCAGCTGGAAACCGGCGACAGATGATTGGTGTTGTAGGCGATGCCCGTCGTGCCGGCATTCTTGGGCACGGCATAGAGGGCACTGTCGATGATCGCAGGTTTCAGGTGACGCTTCGCATGGGCGGCGGCGTCGAAATTGGGGATCAAGGACAGGTCGAGCGGCTGTAGCATGTCCCGGTCGACATAGGGGCCGATCGCATATTGGGTCGGGACGATGATGTCCCATCCCGGTCCCATTTCCAGCGCCCGCATCGTGCCCTCGTTGGAGCCGATGATGGAGACGTCGACCTCGACACCGAATATGCGGGTGAAATTCTCGAAGGTCTGGGGATCGTGGTAGTTGGGCCAGGTCGCAAGCGTGACCTTTCTGCCAAGCCCGGTGTTGGTCGCGGAGGCCTGCTTTGGGGCTCCAGCCAGCACGGCGGTTGCCGCACCGAGGCCCGTGATCGACAAGAAGTCTCGGCGCGTCACGGAACCACGCTTCAGCCGCATGAAGGCATCCAGAAAGCTCTGTCGATCGAGACCGTTCGGTCGCACCATCTTGCGCATGGAGACTCCCCGTTCGTTCGGAACCGGGGACATAAAAGCATGTAGGCGTTAACGAAAGCTCAACCTGCGTCGACAACACGTCGACAGAGAGGTGCCATGAGGCAATCAGATCATGCGGTCGATGATGCTGATGCCGCTTTCGGCGAAGCGGTCCATCCGAGTGAGGGCGGATGCTCCCTCCGTTAGCGTGATCCGCCGGCCGATCAGGCGGGCGGGATCGAGGTTTCCCGACAGGATCATCTGCATCATGGCATCGTAGCGCCAGGACTGCATGCCGTGGCTGCCGTAGATTTCGAGTTCCTGAGAGATCACACGGGCCATGGGGATAGCTGGGGTCGAATGCTCGCCGAGCATCAGGCCGACCTGCACGTGGCGGCCACGGCGGCGAAGGTTTGTGATGGAGTTGCAGCAGGTTTGCGGATGGCCGAGCGCATCGACGGAAACATGGGCGCCGCCGCCTGTGATGTCACGCACCGCTTCCACCGTATCGTGAACCTCGCGGCTGTTGATGACGGTGCTCGCACCGAGTTCCCTGGCAAGCTGCAGCTTGTCCTCGGCGATGTCGATCGCCACGACATTGGCGCCGAGCGCCTTGCCGATCATGATCGCCGAGAGCCCGACACCGCCGCAGCCATGCACGGCCAGCCACTCTCCACCCTTCAGTCGCCCTTGGTCGACCACGGCGCGGAAGGATGTGGCGAAGCGACAGCCGAGGCCGGCTGCCGTTTCATAGGCGATTTCTTCCGGCAGGTGGACGAGGTTCTGGTCGGCATAGTCGATCGCGACGTATTCGGCGAAGGATCCCCAATGGGTGAAGCCCGGCTGGAACTGCTCTTCGCAGACCTGCTGGTTGCCGGAGCGGCATTCCTGGCAGTGGCCGCAGCCGGAGACGAAGGGGACTGTGACCCGCTCGCCGACCTTGAAACGCTTCACTTCGCGGCCGACGGCGGAAATGGTGCCGGCGAATTCGTGGCCGGGCACATGCGGCAGGTGAATGTCCGGGTCGTGGCCCATCCAGCCATGCCAGTCGCTGCGGCAAAGGCCTGTGGCCTTCACCTCGATCACCACGCCGCTCGGTGTCGGCGTGGGATCGGGCAGGGTGCGGATTTCGGGCACGGCGCCGAAGGTCTCGTAATACATGGCGCGCATGGGTGACTCCTCAATCCGGGCTCTGCTTCGCTGGCAGGTTTGCTTATCGCCTCATTCGGCGAGCAGGATCAAGGCGGACGGGTCGATTTTGATGCCGACCGGGGCGCCGACGACGGGTGGTGCGCTGCCCGGATCGTTGAAGGTGTCGAAGGAGACGGACTTGCCGCCGACATCGACGCGCGTGCGGATGACCGAGCCGAGGAACTGGCTGGAGGTTACGGTGCCGGCGATGGTCGCGTCAGCAGGTTCCGCAAGTGAACCTGCCTCCGGGCGCATGGCAAGCTGGAGCGCTGTCCCGTTCGCGGCCGGGATTTGTTCCTCGATCTTGAGCGTCTTGTCCCCGATGCGGACGAGGCCGGCGGCCTGATCGGTAACGACGGCATCGATGATGTTCAAGGTTCCGACGAAGGAGGCGACGAAGCGAGTGGTCGGGCGGTTGTAGATCTCGAAGGGCGTGCCGATCTGGTCGGCCTTGCCGGCATTCATGACGACGATGCGGTCGGAGATCGACAGCGCCTCTTCCTGGTCATGGGTGACGAAGACGGTGGTGATGCCGAGCTTTTGCTGGATGTGGCGGATTTCCTCGCGTAGCGAGACGCGGATCTTCGCGTCGAGGGCCGAAAGCGGTTCGTCGAGCAGCAGGACCTGCGGCTTCGGCGCCAGGGCACGGGCCAGCGCCACGCGCTGCTGCTGGCCACCGGAGAGCTGGTAGGGGTAACGTTCCGCCAGATGCTCCAGGTGGATCAGAGCCAGCATTTCCTTGACGCGGGCATCGATGTCGGCGCGCGGCATGCCCGCGATTTTCAGGCCGAAGCCGACGTTGTCGGCGACGTTCATGTTGGGAAACAGCGCATAGGCCTGGAAAACCATGCCGATGGTGCGTTGGTTCGGCTTCAGGCTCGTCTGGTCCTTGCCGGCGATTTCAATCGTGCCGGCCGAGGGTGTTTCAAAGCCGGCGATCATGCGCAGAACCGTCGTCTTGCCGCAGCCTGACGGGCCGAGGAACGAGATGAATTCGCCCTTGTCGATCGCCATGTTGAAGTCGTGCACAACCTGGGTGGCGCCGAAGGATTTCTTGAGATGCGTGAGTTTCAAAAAGGTCATGAAAAGAAATCCTCAAGCCTGGCGCGGGGCTGTTTTCTGGAGGCGGGAAACGAGCTGGATCAGACCGAGGCAGCCCCAGGTGATGCCGAAGGCGATGACGGCGAGTGCGGCCGGTTCATAGGCGCGGTTGGCCCCGAGCAGCTGCATATAGGGACCGAAGGCCGGCTTGTTCAAAAGGGCAGCCATGGTGAACTCGCCGATGACGATGGCGAAGGTTAGGAAGGCGCCGGACAAGACGGCAACCAGGACGTTCGGCAGGATGATCTTCGAGATGATGGTGAACCAGCCCGCGCCGAGGCTTTGGGCGGCTTCCGTCAGCGTGCCGATGTCGATGGTGCGAAGACCCGTGTCGACGGCGCGGTACATGTAGGGCAGGGCCAGCGTCGTATAGCCGAACATCAAGAGGACGTCGGTGCCGAAGGCCGAACCCGTCAGCGGCAGCCAGCTAGAGGTGTTGTAGAGACGGATATAGCCGAAGACGATGACGATCGCGGGGATGACCAGCGGCAGCAGCGTGACGAACTCGATATAGGGGCGCAGGCGCGGCAGCTTCAGGCGGACCCAATAGGCTGTGGGCACCACGAGGAAGACGCCGAAGATGATCGTCATCAGCGCCATGGTCACCGAATAGGTAAATGTCTCCTGGAAGCGCGAGTCTGCGAACACCTTGGCATAGGCGTCGAAGGAGTATTCCCCGCGGCGCATCTTGAGCGAGAAGTTGGTCATGCCGATCAGCGGCAGAAGGAAGTAGAGGAGGCCGAAGATCAGGGCCCCCCAGGCCCAGAACCGCTTCATTTCAACCACCTTTCGCTGCGGGCACGCAGCCAGATATAGAGGGCGTTTGCAACGCCTGTGACGACGATCATGCCGAAGGCGAGCGCATAACCGAGATGCGGATTGCCGAGCACGTCACCCCGGATCTGCGCAAACAGCAGGATCGGGACGATATTCAGCGAAGAGCCGGTCAAGGCGATCGCGGTTGCGACGGCGCCGAAGGCATTGGCGAAGAGAAGGGCAATCGTGCCGAGGATCGAGGGCAGAAGGATCGGGAAGGCGACGAGGCGCCAGTACTGGAAATTCGTTGCGCCGAGGATCGAGGCCGCCTCGCGCCATTCGCGCTTCAGTCCGTCGATCGCCGGCGTGATGATCAGGATCATCAGCGGGATCTGGAAGAAGAGATAGGTGACCGTCAGGCCCCAGAAGGACAGGATGTTGAAGCCGAGCGAGCGCAAGTCGATGCCGAGCTGCGTTT
>JARXAQ010000203.1 GCA_029865825.1 Rhizobium sp. | reverse complement strand
ATCACCATGATCTTCCAGGAGCCGATGACCTCCCTCAATCCTCTGCACTCTATCGAGCGACAGATCGGCGAGATACTTGGATTGCACCAGGGGTTGACGGGAACGGCAGCCCGGGCACGCATCCTGGAACTGCTCCATCAGGTCGGAATCCGTGAGCCGGAAAAGCGTCTCTCGGCCTTTCCGCATGAATTGTCCGGTGGCCAGCGCCAGCGCGTGATGATCGCAATGGCCCTTGCGAACCGCCCCAAGCTGCTGCTCGCCGACGAGCCGACGACGGCACTGGATGTCACCGTGCAGGCGCAGATCCTGGAGTTGCTGGGACGCCTCAAGGCGGAACACGGCATGTCCATGCTCTTCATCACCCATGATCTCGGGATCGTTCGCAAGTTTGCCGATCACGTCTGCGTCATGACAAAGGGAGAGATCGTCGAGGCAGGGCCGGTCGGCGAGATCTTCGAGCGCCCGGCGCATCCCTATACGCGAAAGCTTCTCGCCTCGGAGCCACGCGGCGAACCCCCGGCCTATGATGGCACTAAGCCCATCGTCATGCAGGGCGATGACATTCGCGTCTGGTTCCCGATCAAGGCGGGCTTCCTGCGCCGGACGGTCGATCATGTCAAAGCGGTCGATGGCGTCGACCTCACCCTGAGGGCCGGCCAGACACTGGGCGTCGTCGGGGAATCGGGTTCTGGCAAGACGACGCTGGGCCTGGCTTTGGCGCGATTGATTTCGTCCAAGGGTCGCATCAGCTTCATCGGCCAGGATATCCATAGTTTCTCCCACCGCGACATGCGCCCCCTGCGCGACCGCCTGCAGATCGTCTTTCAGGATCCCTTCGGGTCACTCAGCCCTCGCATGTCGATCGGCGAAATCATCGCCGAGGGCCTCAAGGTCCACGAGCGTGCTTTGTCACCGGCGGAACGCGACGGGCGGGTCTGCTGGGCGTTGGAGGAGGTGGGGCTCGACCCGGCAACGCGCTGGCGCTATCCGCACGAATTCTCCGGCGGCCAGCGCCAACGGATTGCCATAGCACGCGCCATGGTGCTCAAGCCCCGCTTCGTCATGCTGGACGAGCCAACCTCGGCCCTCGACATGACCGTGCAGGCGCAGGTGGTGGATCTGCTGCGCGACCTGCAGGCCAGGCATGAACTCGCCTATCTCTTTATCAGTCATGATCTCAAGGTGGTGAAAGCGCTCGCCAACGAGTTGATCGTCATGCGGGCTGGCAAGGTGGTCGAGCAGGGTCCGGCGGCAGAGATCTTTGCGGCGCCCAAGGCCGATTACACGCGCGCCCTCATGGCAGCAGCCTTCAATCTCGAGGCCGCCGAGATCGGCGGAATCCGTCAGTAACGGAAGACAGTCATGACCGATAAAAACTCCATACTCATCGACCTCCGGTTTGACCGCGAGGCTGTCCTGCGAGCCCTGCCCAATGCATTCCCGGGCCGTGACGTGATCGACATGGGTGATCCCGCCAACCGCGAACGGGATCTGTCGGACGTCGCCTATGCAGTCGTCTGGAAGCCGGATCCCGACCTCTTCCGACGCGCAACGGGCTTAAAGGCGATCTTTTCCGGCGGGGCCGGGGTCGACCACATTCTGACAACCTATGAATTGCCGGATCTTCCGATCATCCGCTTCGTCGACCGCAGCCTGACGGACCGCATGAGCGAATGGGTAGTCTGGCAATGCCTGCATCATCTTCGCAACGGCTTCGCCTATGCGATCCAGCAACGGACACGCATCTGGAGCGAGATCGCGGATCAGCCGGAAGCCTGCGACGTCACGGTCGGCGTCATGGGTCTGGGCGTGCTGGGAGCCGATGCCGCAGCCAAGCTCAAAGTCATGGGATTTCGGGTCATCGGCTGGTCGCGCAGCAAAAAGGAGATCGCAGGCATCGAGACCTTTGACGCCGCGGGTCAGGATGAATTCCTGAGCCGGACCGATATCCTCGTCGGCCTCCTGCCTCTGACGGACGAGACGCGGGGCATCTATGACAGGCCCTTGTTCTCCAGACTTTCCCGATCCGGCGCTCTGGGCGGCCCTGTTTTTCTCAATGCCGGGCGTGGCGGAAGCCAAAACCAACCCGACCTGATCGCCTGCCTGGCGGACGGCACGCTGAAGGCGGCGTCGCTCGATGTTTTCACGGTAGAGCCGCTCGACCAGGAAAGCCCTCTCTGGGGAATGGACAATGTGGTTGTCACGCCGCATGCGGCAGCCTCCTCCGACGTGCGCGCCCTGTTCCGCCATGTCGAGGAGCAGGTGGGTCGCCTGGAGAGCGGCAAGCCCCCGCAGTTCGTCGTCGACAAGATCTTGGGCTACTGACCGCGTAAACCTTGCGGAACAATCGCCGTCCCCTCCCGTTTGCCTAGCACAAAGGCGTCCCGAAGATGCCCCCGCCAGAAAGACAGGGAGAGAATCATGAGCAGCAGAACCGACCTTCCCGATGCGACCGACCGTAGGACACGCGGCATGAAGCCCGAGCCGATGACACCGACAGAGGCTCGTCAGGGCTTCCGCGGCAAACCGGTCCTCATCGTCCTCCTCGCGGGCCTCGTCCTCGCAATGCTGGTCTGGATCCCGGCGGAATGGTGGGGCAATTCGATTGCACCCGACGATCCCGCCAACGAGCCGACGACGCAGACGGCACCTGCCCCGAATGCGGATGGATCCGCCGGCCAGAACATGCCGCCGTCCAACCCGACGCCCGGTCAGTGATCGGAAGTGGTCTCTGGACAAGCTTTTGTCGATTGCCGATAACATGCAGCGGAAGCGGTCGCAGTCTTTGCGTCCGCTGATCGTGTCCTGAGGGCGGCGATCGAGAAGGCAGCGGCCAATGACCAAGACTGACATTGCGACCAGAGTGTACAATCATGCCTGGAAGCTCGACCCGATCATCCGCAGCCTGATCGACACGGACTTCTACAAACTTCTGATGCTCCAGATGATCTGGAAGCTTTATCCTGATGTGCACGCCACTTTTACGCTCATCAATCGAACGACCGCCGTCCGGCTGGCGGACGAGATCGATGAGCAGGAACTGCGGGAGCAATTGGATCATGCCCGCTCTCTGCGCCTCAGCAAGAAGGAAATGATCTGGCTCGCCGGCAACACGTTTTATGGTCGCGCCCAGATCTTCGAGCCCGAGTTTCTGGCCTGGCTCGGCAATGTGCAGTTGCCGGAATATGAGCTGACCAAGCGGGACGGCCAGTACGAACTGACGTTCCACGGCTCGTGGATGGAGACGACCCTCTGGGAGATCCCTGCGCTCTCCATCATCAACGAGTTGAGGTCTCGCGCCGCCATGCGGTCGCTGGGCTATTTCACCCTTGACGTACTCTACGCCAGGGCGAAGGCGAAGATGTGGTCCAAGGTCGAGCGGCTGAAGGAATTGCCTGGTCTTAGGATTTCCGATTTCGGCACACGTCGCCGTCACAGCTTCCTGTGGCAGCGCTGGTGCGTCGAAGCCTTGAAGGAAGGCATCGGTCCGGCATTCACGGGCACGAGCAATGTCCTGCTGGCTATGGATTCGGACCTTGAAGCGGTAGGTACCAACGCGCACGAATTGCCGATGGTCATCGCGGCCCTGGCGCGGAATGACGAAGAACTCGCTGCGGCACCCTATCGCGTTCTCAAGGACTGGAACCGGCTTTACGGCGGCAACCTGCTGATCGTCCTGCCGGATGCCTTCGGTACAACCGCCTTCCTGCGTGACGCGCCGGAATGGGTGGCGGATTGGACCGGTTTCCGTCCGGACAGCGCCCCCCCGATCGAGGGCGGCGAGAAGATCATCGACTGGTGGAAAAAGATGGGGCGCGATCCGCGCAAAAAGCTGCTGATTTTTTCCGATGGCCTCGATGTGGATGCGATCGTCGACACCTATCGCCATTTTGCCGGCCGCGTCCGCATGAGTTTCGGCTGGGGCACCAATCTGACGAATGATTTTGCCGGCTGTGCACCGCTCGAAATCGAGGGTCTGAAACCGATTTCCATCGTCTGCAAGGTATCCGAGGCGAACGGTCGTCCTGCTGTCAAGCTTTCGGATAACCCTCGAAAGGCCACAGGAAATCCAGCGGAGGTGGAACGCTACCTCCAATTCTTCGGGTCGCAGGACCGTGTGGAGCAGGCCGTTCTGGTCTGACGTGGACAGCCCTGTTCAATGGACGGCTTGCATGCATGCCATGCGCCATGCTCTCTTGGCAAAGGCGGGAGGGAGCCCGTCGGGCAAGGGAGAGCCAGATCATGGATATGCAGGGAAGCGAACGTATAGAGGCGCCCGTAGATGCCGTCTGGAGGGCGCTCAACGACCCCGAAATCCTGCGGCAGTCGATCCCAGGCTGTGAAAGCCTGGAGAAAACCTCGGAAACCGGCATGGTGGCCAAAGTCGTTTTGAAGATCGGTCCGATCAAGGCCAAGTTCGAGGGTTCGGTGGAACTCCAGAACCTCAATCCGCCGCATTCCTATACCATTTCTGGCGAAGGAAAGGGAGGTCTGGCCGGCTTCGCCAAGGGTGGCGCCGACGTTTCCCTGGAGAGTGACGGCCCCTCTGCGACCGTCCTGACCTATGTCGTAAAGGCCGAGGTCGGCGGTAAGATCGCGCAACTGGGTAGCCGTTTGATCGATTCGACATCGAAGAAGTTGGCGGCCGAATTCTTCTCCAACTTCAGCGCTGCCGTCGGCGCAGAACATTCGCAAGCCTCGGCATGACGCGTGCCGCAACGGCCGCGTGACAGCCTTGCGCAAGCCTGTCACCCCACTCTGGGTCCAGCCGAGATGATTCGGCGAGAAGGGGACATGACGATGAACGAGGGACCGGATCACTATTTTGACCAGCAGGACATGGCCGTGAAGCTGATGCTGATCGAGAACAAGTCCGACGAACTGACCGACATTCTGGTGGAAGCACTTCAGGATGCACTCAAGCTACTGGACGAAGAGTTTTCGACCGTCCACTGAACTTTTCGGCCGGTTGATCAGAACCGGTCGGACACCTGGATGCCCGCTGGCCCTAGAATGACGGCGATCAGGACGGGCAGGAAGAACAGGATCATCGGGACCGTCAGCTTCGGTGGCAAGGCGGCGGCCTTCTTCTCCGCCTCGTTCATCCGCTCGTCGCGGCCTTCCTGTGCCAGGACACGGAGCGCCTGGGCCACGGGCGTACCGTAGCGGTCTGCTTGAATCAGCGCTTGAACGACGTTCTTCACACTGTCCAGCTGCGTGCGCGTTCCCAGGTTCTCCAGAGCCTGTCGGCGATCTGGCAAGAATGACAACTCTGCCGTCGTCAGGATCATTTCTTCCGCGAGTTCTGGAGACTGTTCGCCAATCTCGTCCGATACGCGCCGCATGGCCGCCTCCAGCGAGATACCCGATTCGACGCAGATCAGCATCAGGTCGAGCGCATCCGGCCACGCCCGTTTGATGGAGTGCTGGCGCTTGGATATCCGGTTGGAGATATAGATGTTCGGCAGATAGAAGCCGACATAGCCGCCAACGATCGTGGCGAAGATGCGAACCGGAAGCGCCTTCTCGGCCAGGTTTCCGAGCGCGAAAATCCAGAATGCGGTCAAAAGAAGCGTGGCGAAGGGCAAAAGAAACCGCGCCAAGAGGAAGATGTTCAGTGCATTCTGCGAGCGCAGACCTGCGGCTTTGAGCTTGTCGACCGTCTTGTCGTCGACCAGCGCCTTGCGCAGGTTGAAGCGTTCGACGAGTTGCCGAACAGACTGGTTGTTGGTCGCACGAAGCGTCGCGCGGCTTTGGGCCGCCTCGGAATTCAGCTTGGCCCGCTCCCGCGCTCGGATGAGGTCGCGTTCCGTCGAGACGGCACGCATGCGCTTGTTGAGGTCGCCTTTTTCGAAGTAAGGCATGACCAGCGTGTAGAAAGTGCCAAATACCGCAAGCGACACCAGCACCGCCAGGATCAGCGCCGGATTGGCGATTTGGGCTGCCCAGTCTTCCGTCATGACGGTCCCGTCCTAGATGTCGAAGTTGATCATGTTGCGCATCACGATCAGGCCAATGCTCATCCAGACCGCCGAGAAGCCCAGGATCAGGTGACCACGAGAATCGGTGAAAAGGACCATGATGTATTGTGGTGACGTCAAATAGACGAGCAGGGCGACGATGAACGGCAGCGCGCCGATGATGGCGGCAGAGGCCTTGGCTTCCATCGACAGCGCCTGGACCTTCGCCTTCATCTTCTTGCGGTCGCGCAGCACGCGCGACAGGTTGGACAAGGCCTCGGACAGATTGCCGCCCGCCTGACCCTGGATCGCGATGACGATCCCGAAGAAGCTGACTTCGGACAGCGGCATGGTCAGGGACATGCGTTCGACCGAATCCGGTACGCTGAGACCGAGTTGCTGGGACTCGACGACGCGTCGAAACTCGCCCTTGACCGGTTCCTGTCCGTCCGCCGCGATCATCCGGATGGCATCGTTCAGCGGCAGGCCAGACCGGATAGACCGCACCATGACGTCCAGCGAATTGGGAAACTCTTCCAGGAATTTCTTCTGGCGGCGCTTCACCAGAAAATTGATCACCCACCTCGGCAGTCCGACTGCCGAGACGAAGGTCAATCCGAACATAACGAGGGGCGGCATACCGGCAAGCAGAGTGGCCACCAGGACGAAAAGGCCCAAAAAACCGCTGAACAGATAGAATTGCAGCGGTGTCAGCGACAAACCGGCCTGCACGATCCGCATTTTGAGGCTGGTCTGGTTGGCCTTCTTCGATTTCTCCTGCTGCTTCTTTTCCAACTCCTTCAGAGAGTCCTGAACCGACTTTCGGCGCTTGGAGATTTCCTGGACGCGGTCTCTTGCGGCCTTCACCTGGCCCATGTCGGTCTCGGCGGCCTTGACCCGGTTGATCCGGTTGGCCGTCTTCTTGTCGGTCTCCATGCGGTTGAACAGCAGGCCATAGGCGACTGCCGCCGTGGATACCGCGACCAGCAAGACAATGCCGAGGATCATCGGGTCCATCTGTTCAGAGTCCCTTCGATTTCTGTTCCATGGTGTCGAGTGCGGCCGCCAGCCGGCGATCCTCGCTGTAATAGCGTGCACGATCCCAGAAATGCGGTTTGCCGATACCAGTCGACATATGCCGCCCGATGATCTTGCCCGCAGCATCTTCGCCATCGATCTCGTAGCGCATCAGGTCCTGCGTGATGATCACGTCGCCTTCCATGCCAATGACTTCGGTGATGTGGGTGATACGGCGCGAGCCGTCACGCAGGCGGGCGGCCTGGATGATGACGTCGATCGAGCCGGAGATGATTTCGCGCACCGTCTTGGCCGGTAGCGAGAAACCGCCCATGGCGATCATCGATTCCATACGACTCAGGCATTCGCGCGGCGTGTTGGCGTGGATCGTGCCCATCGAGCCGTCGTGACCGGTGTTCATCGCCTGGAGAAGGTCGAAGACCTCAGGTCCGCGCACTTCACCGACGATAATGCGTTCGGGGCGCATACGCAGGCAGTTCTTGACAAGGTCGCGCATCGTGATCTCGCCTTCGCCTTCGATGTTCGGCGGGCGCGTTTCGAGGCGCACGACATGCGGCTGTTGCAGCTGCAGTTCGGCGGTGTCTTCGCAGGTGATGATGCGTTCGTCGGAATCGATAAACCCCGTCAGGCAGTTCAGGAGCGTCGTCTTACCCGAGCCTGTACCGCCGGAGATGACCACGTTGCAGCGAACGCGACCGATGATCTGCAGCACCTCCGCACCCTCGGGCGTGATCGCGCCGAACTTGACGAGCTGCGCGAGATTGAGCTTGTCCTTCTTGAACTTACGAATGGTGAGCGCCGGCCCGTCGATCGCAAGCGGCGGCGCAATCACGTTGACACGCGAACCATCGGGAAGACGAGCGTCGCAGATCGGGCTGGATTCGTCGACGCGGCGGCCGACCTGGCTCACGATCCGCTGGCAGATCGACAGAAGCTGGGAATTGTCGCGGAAGCGGATTTCAGACTCGATGGTCTTGCCGCCGACTTCGATAAAGGTCTGGCCGGCGCCGTTGACCATGATGTCGGAGATGTCGTCCCGTGCCAGCAGCGGTTCCAGCGGACCGTAACCCAGAACGTCGTTACAGATGTCCTCGAGCAACTCTTCCTGCTCGGAAATCGACATTGCGAAGTTTTTGATCGTGATGATGTCGTTGACGATGTCGCGGATTTCTTCGCGCGCGCTTTCGCCGTCGAGCTTGGCCAACTGCGACAGATCAATCGTATCGATGAGCGCGGAAAAAACCTTGCTCTTCGTGTCGTAGTAGTCGTCGTTGCGAGGCGCCTTCTTGCGCCCGGCGCCGGCCATGGGCGGCGGTGTCACCTGCATCCGACTGCTGGCTTCCGGGCTGCCCGGCTCGATCAGGCTCGTGCTTGAGCGCGCCGCAGGCACGGACGTAACGGGTGTGGGCACTGTCCCGACACCCGAACCGCTCTTGCCGAAACCATCGTTTCCGCGTTTGCCAAACATGAGTTGCACCCGTTCCTGTCTAGGGTCTATTTCTTCCGCAGCTTCTCGAGCAGCGAACCGAGACCGGCTTTTTTCGGCTTCTTGATCGCCGACCGTCCGGTGACGAGATGGGCGAGCTGGCTAAACGTCTCGGCGGTCGGCGATCGGGCGTCCATTTCGTGGATCATCCGACCGCTGTTGGCCGCCGTGCCGAAGAGCTGGGCGTCGAAGGGAATGATCGCCACCGGCTCGAGTTCGAGCGGCTCGAAGAAATCCTGCGATGCGATCTCAGGCCGCTTGGGCATGCCGACCTGATTGAGCACCAGATGCGGCGGCTTGTCGTTCGGTCTTAGCTTCTTCAGCGCGTCCAGCATGTTCTTCATATTGCGCAGGTTGGCGAGATCGGGTGCGCAGGTGATCACGACCTCGTCGACATCCGAGAGCACGGCCCGCGTCCAATCCGCCCAGGTATGCGGTAGGTCGAGCACGCTTACGGGTGCGCTTCGCTGCAGAAGATCGAGGATCGGCTGGAAAGCGCCCTGTTCGTAGTCATAGCCGCGGTCCAGCAGCGAAGGGGCTGCAAGCAGCGACAGGTTGTGTCCGCAATTGGTGAGCAGGCGGTCTAGGAAGACCTCGTCCAGCCGCTCTGGTGAAAACACGGCTTCCGCCATGCCCTGAGCAGGATCCTGATCGAAATCAATGTTCGCCGTGCCGAAGGGAAGATCCATGTCGGCCAGCACGGTCTCGGTGGAAAACAGCGAGGCGATCCCGAAGGCGCAGTTATGCGCGATCGTCGACGACCCGACGCCGCCCTTTGCGCCAATGAAGGCGATGCTGCGACCGAGCGGCTCGGCTTCCGGATCGACGAAGATGGAGGAGATGGCACCCATGATCTCGGCCATGGAGAACGGCGAGACGATGTATTCCGAAATGCCGCTGCGGATCAGTTCGCGGTAGAGCGAGATATCGTTGTGCCTCCCGACCACGATGACGCGGGAGGTGGGGTCACAAACCTCTGCAAGCGGTGCCAGTTCGGTCAGCAGGTCGCGCGGACCGGCCTCTGTCTCGAGGATAATCAGGTTCGGTGTCGGTGTCGAGGCGAACATCGTCGCCGCCGCCGCGATATTGCCGCGCGTGACCCTGAGGCTGACCCGCGCCATCCGGCGATCGCTCGCGCATTGTTGCATCACGTGATGCACGCTCTCGCTGATGCAGAAGGCGTGAACCGATATGCGGGGCAAGGGGCGAAGCGCCTCGACGTCACCGGCGACAGACGTGTCGGCAGATGCGTGCGCTGCGTTGGCTCCGTCCTCGAATTCGTAGTCGATCGCGTTCATGCTGCTTTCCTGTCCTTGAGGACGCGTTGTCCGTCACTCTGTCGAAGTATCGGCGCCTGCACGATAGAGCCCGATGACCGTAGACCGGCGTGTCGCATCGATCGGCGCCATTGCCCGGGGGGTCACGAGGTCCATCGGATTGGCGATCTGCGCCGCCAGGTTGCTCTGCGTGGCGCAACCGAAATTATGGTAGTTCTTGTTGGCCATCGTGTTGTTCGTCAGGTCCTCGGGCCACTCGCCGCACGGATTGGTCATGGCGGTCATCGACACATAACTCAGGCGCACGGGCGCTGCGTCACCGCTGGCCTGGGCATGGTAGCTCGTCTCGATGATCTTGTTGGCCTTAACGCCCCGTGTCGTCAGCACGTCGCGAATCTGCCTGCGAAGGGCAGAAGCCGCACCGGCATTGGCGGATCCCTGGGGCAGCATGATCTGGATCGTGCCCGACGAGGACGACAGATACTCGTTCGCGAAGCCGCCGATCGAATCGCGTAGGCCATTGGTCAGCTTGCGGTCGCCGCTCGCAATCGGCACGTCGAGCGTATGCTCGACTTCGCTCAGCATGATCGGATGGCGGGTGCGATAGTCGTCGGGGATGGCGGATGTCGACATCCCGTCCTTGTTCATGTTGCCGCATCCGGCCAGCACGGACGAGGTGCCGAGGATTATCGCGGCCATGACGAGGCGATGAACGGTGCGGGTGGCAGAGGCCATGGTTTTCTGGCTTTCGCTGGAATGGAGCGTCTTGGTCGTCATGTCTCTCGTCAAACCTCGCTCACTTGTAGATGAACCCGACGGCACCATGGTACTGGCCGGCCGGAGCATTGGTTTCGCGGCGGCCATAGACCTTGTTCACCCTGTTCAGGAAGAAGGTTGCGCCATCGCCCTCGGGATTGAAATTGTCGTCGGGTCTCGACAGGGCGCTGCGGGCGACGGGGCGCACCAGATAGGGCGTCGCGATGATCACGAGTTCCGTTTCGTTGCGCTGGAAGTCCTTGCTCCGGAACAGGGTGCCGAGGATCGGCACCTTGGAAAGGCCGGGCAGGCCGGTCATTGCCTGGCGGATATCGTCCTGAACCAGGCCTGCGATCACGATTGATCCGCCAGATGGCAGTTCGACCGTCGTCGACGCTTCACGCTTGCGGATCGACATATAGGTCGAGCCCGGCACGCTCGGCGCCGTATTGCCGGTAACGGCGCTCGCTTCCCAGGTGGGTTCCGAAACATTGGTCTCGATCTTGAGGCTGATGCGGCCGGGAGCGAGCACCACGGGCCGGAAATTCAGTTCGATCCCGTAGTCAACGGTATTGAGCGTCCGGCTCAGCGTCGCCTGGCCATCCTCAACGCTGATCTCCTGCTCGCCGGCCAGGCGGTATTCGCCGCCGACATAGAATTTTGCTGGTTCGCCGGAAATGGCCGTCAGGCTCGGCTCGGCAAGCGTCCGCATGACACCCGCCTGCTCCATCGCATTGACATAGGCGTTGATGCCGATTCCGCCGACCGTGCTGGAGATCGTAGCCGTGCCTGTCGGATCGATCGCGTTGCCGAGGTTGGACGGATTGGCGTAGCTGATCCCATTCGCGCCGTCGGAAATGCTGCCGGAGAAGCCGAGCTGCTTGAGCACCTGGCGGCTGACTTCCGCCACGGTGACCTTCAGCGTCACCTGGTCTTCGCCCTCGATCTGCAGCAGGTTGACGATCTGCGATTCCTGGCGCTCTTCCGCATAGATGGCGACGTCGCCGCCTTCCTGGCTGCTGGCTGCCGTCGTGTTGCGCGTCGTCGCTTCACCGCCCTGGAGGAAGGCTTTGGCGAGACTCTGCGCCCGTGCGGCGTCCTGCGGTGTGCGGACGGTTCCGGTCAGAACGATGTTGTCGGAAATGATCTCGATCTTGATGTCGGATTCCGGAATGAACCGCCTGAGATTGCCCTCGAGCCCGACGATGTCGCGCTCGATATCGATGTCGAGGCTGACGATTTCCTGGCCATCATCACCGAAGATGAAGATGTTCGTCTGTCCGACGGTCTTGCCGAACAGGTAAATGCGGCGCGAGGAGCGGGTGACGGCATCGGCCATGCTCGGATCGGCAACCAGGATGTCATGCGCATCGGCGGGCAGGTCGATTACCAGAGCCTTGTTCAGGCCGAGCTTGACTGCGCGACGTTTCCCCGGGCCTGAATCGGTGATCCGCAACACGCTTTCCTGCGCGGCCTGGGCGGCGGGAAGCTCGAATAATGTGCCGCTGAGCGGTGCCGGATTACCCGAAACCGCGATGGCGACGGCCAATCCGCCGGTGAAGGAAACACGAAGTTTGTTGGTCAGGTTTGTCACGATGCGTCCCCACTCACTTCATGGAATTGGCGGCAGGGGCGGATGACTTCACCACCTCGCCGGACTTGATGACCTGGATCGTGGGCTGGCCGTCGCCACCACTCAGCAGATAGTCGGCCGAACTCGTATCCTCTTCCTGGGCGTCGGCGACTGAACGCAGTGCCAGCGACAGGCGATCGGCCATCTGCTGGGCAACGGCCATCACCTTGGTCTGGTCCGGCGTCAGTTCCAGCGTGGCGGTCGTGCCGATCACCGATTTCGAACCATCCGGCGCCTCTTCGATTTGCTGGTCGACCGCGAGCACGCGGACGTTGGATAGGACGGTTTCCGTCAGGAAGTTGTCTTGGTCGCCCTTGCGCACCATGATCACGTCCACCCGGTCGTTCGGCAGAATGAAGCCGCCGGCGCCTGTGGCGACTGAGATCTCGGTCGATACGGCGCGCTTTCCAGATGGAAGCAGAGCAGAAAGGATGCGGGACGAGGAGTCGGCAATTTTCTCGCGGCGCAGAGGTTCGCCCTCGAAGAGCGGCAGACGCACAACGGCGCCCTGCAGTTCGGTGATGGCATCGGCGCGTGTCGAAGAGGTAATGAAACCGTCGACCACGCTGTCGGCGGGCCAGGGCATCCAGCGCATTGCAGTGTCGTCGAGGCGGGCGCCCACGGGAAGGTTTTTGGCAGATACGAGGACGTCGACGGTAGGTTGCTTCTCGACCGCGGCATTTTCCTGCACGACCACGGTCTGGTTGCCGGTCAGGCGCATGGCCAGGAGACCGGCCATACCGGCTGCCACGACGGCGACGGCGAGTATGATGATGCGGGCGGGTTTCATGAGCGATCCTTGGACGACGCAGCAGTTCTATCGCCAAGGTTGATCAGGAAATGGTGTACTTATGGTTAATAAGCCGCTTACCGACGTGGTTAACGCAAGGTTTCTACAGTCTCAGCGTAGGCTTGCGACGGCGGAAATCATCAACGGGGATTGTGGATAGGCCATCAACCCGGCCGCCCCGATCGCGATCGCATAAGGGATCTTGTTCGCGACCATCAAGGTTTGCGGAAGCTTGACGCCGATCGTCGCGAACTTGTCCCAGTTCGCTCGCAGGAGCATGACCATGACCGTCAGCGCACCGCCGAGATATCCCGTATAGGCGAGGAATTCGAAGAGCGAGTGGTTGAAGCCGAACCAGATCGCTGCAGCAGACAGGATCTTCGCATCGCCGCCGCCCATGACGTTCAAGGCGAACAGTCCAAAGCAGACGGCGAAGACGCTGACAGCGGCCGCGACATGCCAGCCAAATTCGACGGCAGTGATGTCGCTGAAGGGTGCGATCAGGAGGAACGTCGCAAGAAGTATAGCCGGTATACGGTTTGGGATGGTCATCTCGAGGAAGTCGGTCAGCGCCGCTAGCACAAGACAAACGGGCGGTACGATAAATACGATTGCGGTAAGCATCCTGAACTCTCCCGTCTTGAACCCACCATAGCGGCGAGGCCTTGCCAAATCGCAAACGAGGCCACCAATCTGCGGCCATCAAGACAAAAAAGCCGCCCGAAGGCGGCTTTTTCACTCTGAAGAGACGAAAAGAATCAGTTTACCGCAGCGGCAGAGTTCATCTTCGTCGAAAGGTCCTGGAACTGCGTGTTCAGGGCGTTGCCGAGGGTCGTTGCACCGGTGATCAGGGCAACGGAAATCAGGGCGGCGATGAGGCCGTATTCGATTGCGGTTGCGCCGGACTCGTCCTTGACGAAACGTGCGAAAAGCTTGGTCATGTTATTCTCCTACTCCGCGAGGTTGATCAGCACTGCCGGCAACTGTTTGCCGTTGCTCGGATGTCCTCAACGTAAATCGACCCCCTTGCCATCGGCTTAAGAAAGACGGTTACCGGCGGGTGAACGAGCTATTGCGAGAAGCGTGGTAAACGAGGAGGGGGTGCGATCGTTCGAATGCAACAGAAATTGGGGTTAATCGCCCCGCCGTGGGCTCAAATCACCGGTTTTTGCGTCTTGATTGAGAGACGGAGCGTCGCGAATATGATGAGCGCGCAGTCAAACTGCCCTGCGTTTGCAGAGCGTGAAGCCTCTTAGTCGTGCTGATCTGGGACAGTGGATGCGCCATGTATCGAGAGCCCTCGCGAAAATAGTCGCGAAGCTTCCGAATTTGATCGACAAATCCAGTTTAACGCTTCGTTCACCAAGGCGTCCCATACTCTGCCAAGCCCTCTCACGCGCGGAATGTAAGGCATGCCCAAGTTTGACCGTCGTTTCACAGTCCTTGCCGCCGTCCTGGCTGTTGTCACGGCCATGATCGTGTCCGCACCGGCAGCCGCCGATGACATTCTTCGGGTCTATATGAACAGTGCGCGGATCCTGAAGCTCGATCGCCCTGTCAGCAAAGTCATTATCGGCAATTCCGAGGTCGCGGACGCCACGGTGGCCGATTCAAAGACGATCGTTCTGACAGGTCGCGCCTACGGAACAACGAATATTGTCTTGCTTGATGCGGATGGCAACGCGATCGTGGACGAACGCATTCTGGTTTCGATCGACGAGTCGAACACCGTGCGTGTCTATAAATCAACCGATCGGACTGTGCTTTCATGCACGCCGAATTGCGAAGAACACGCCCAGACCGGCACCTCTCCCTGATCGTCTCTGCATTTGATCTTTCCCTGACCGGTGCAAGTGTAAAGAGTTCGGAAACGGAAAATCAATACTTGCCGCTTAGCTTCGGTTTCAACATCCGAAATGGGTAGGGCTATGAGCGGCCGAAAACACGATCAGCACGGTGGAAGATCACCCAAGACGCGCATGGGCCGCCTGATGGCGCGGCTGGCACGCTCGCGCGACGGAGCCGCTGCGGTCGAGTTCGCCATCCTCTCGGTTCCTTATTTCATCATCATCTTCGCCATTCTCGAGACCTTCATCGCCTTCACGGCAGAGCAACTCGTGACGAATGCAGTCAACACGCTGGCCCGGGAGATCCGGACCGGACAAATCACCTACGGTCTCAATCGCGGTACCGACAAGACCAGGGAAGAGTTTCGGCAGTTGTTCTGCGACGAGGTCGATATCCTCATCAGCTGCTCGGCGGCGGAGGTGGCGACGGCATCCAAGCTCTATATTGACGCCCGGACCTTTACGACATTCGCCGCCATTCCGACGACCATCCCGCGCATGACCACGGCTGCCTATTCCGACATCAACCCCGCGACCTTCGCTTTCACGCCAGGTGGCCCCGATACCATCAATATGCTGCGTGCCTATTATCGTTGGCAGGTGATCACGGATCTCGTACGCCCTTACATCACCACCATCCGACCAACGGATGGTTCGATGCCGAGTGATTTTCTGATCGTGGCCACGACCGCTTTCAAGAACGAGAAATATCCATGACCAGGACCATTCTCGATACTTTATCGATCGGCGCTCGAGGCTGCATCCTTCGAACGGGAAGGCTTTGGATCGGTGTGCGCGACATCTTCCGGGACAGGCAGGGCGTCGGCGGCGTGGAATTCGCGCTCGTCGCACCCATGCTTCTCGTCCTCTATCTGATGTCCTTCGAGCTCACCATCGGCTTCAGTGCCGCGAAGAAGACGTCCATGGCCAGCAGCACGATAGCTGATATCGTTGCACGCGAAGAAAAAGTCACGAAAGCTTTTCTTGTCACCATGTCGGATGTGGCCAAGGCGATCTTCGTGCCTTACCCGTCGCATGATCTTCTGATCAAGATTAGTGCCATCAAGATCGACAGCGCCAGCGCGCCCAAGGTGGCGTGGTCTTGGTCCACCACAGGGGTTGTACCCTATGCGGTCGGCACTCCGGCCCCGGTTCCGGCGAGCCTTCTGGTTGCCGACACGTTCCTCATCCGAAGTGAACTCAGCATTTCGCACGAATTGATGACCTATCTGCCCGGCCTAGTCACCGACGGGGCTACGAGCATGACGCTGTATCGCGAGTTTTATTTCCGCCAGCGCCTCGGGACTGAAATTACCTGCACCGACTGCTGATCATGGCGATTTGCCAAGCCGTGACCCACCCGCTAATGATGCGGGGATACGCCGGCCATCGCATCACTCTGGACCGGTCTCGGGTTAGGCATGGCACGCGCATTTCTCTTCGTCCTTGATTCCTTCGGCATAGGTGGCGCCCCGGACGCGCCCGGATATGGTGACGAGGGTTCCGATACGCTCGGTCACATTGCCGAATTCTGTGCGGCAGGGGCAGCCGACCGCAAGGGTCTGCGCCAGGGGCCGTTGGTGCTGCCCAACATGTCGGCCCTCGGTCTCCTGACGGCTGCGAAACTGGCGACGGGTCTGGTGCCGGCTGGCATGCCGGTGCCGGAGCGGGTCTTCGGCCTGCATGGTGCTGCAAGCGAAGTCTCTCATGGCAAGGACACACCCTCCGGCCATTGGGAGATTGCCGGAACGCCCGTCATGTTCGATTGGGGCTATTTTGCCGAGGGCGAAGAAGCTTTCCCGGCTGATCTCGTCGCTGCCATCTGCCGCGAAGCCAGTCTTCCCGGCATCCTGGGCAATTGCCACGCCTCCGGCACGGAGGTCATCGCGCGCTTTGGCGAGGAACACCTCCGTACCGGCAGGCCGATTTGCTACACTTCTTCAGATTCCGTCTTTCAAATTGCCGCCCATGAAACCCATTTCGGGCTGGAGCGCCTGCTCACCCTGTGCCAGATCGTCCGCAAGTTGCTCGACCCGCTGAATATCGGTCGTGTGATCGCTCGTCCTTTTGTTGGCGAGACCGTGCTGACCTTTGAGCGCACCGGTAACCGTCGTGATTATTCGGTTGCGCCCCCTGAACCCACCCTCCTGGATCGACTTGTCGACCAGGGCCGGAAGGTCCACGCCGTTGGCAAGATCGCCGATATCTTTGCCCATCAGGGCGTCACCCGAATGATCAAGGCAAACGGCAACGCAGCCCTGATGGACGCAACGCTGAAGACCATCGACGAGGCCGCTGACGGCGATCTGGTTTTCACCAATTTCGTCGATTTCGACATGCTCTATGGCCACCGCCGCGATGTACCGGGTTATGCCGCCGCGCTCGAAGCCTTCGATCGTCGTCTGCCCGAGGTGCACCGCAAGCTGAAACCCGGCGACATGGTCCTGATGACGGCCGACCACGGCTGTGATCCGACCTGGCGGGGCACGGACCACACGCGCGAGCGTGTACCCATTATGTGCTTCGGTCCAGGCATCCGCTCGCGCAACATCGGTCTGCGCACCACCTATGCCGACATCGGCGAAACAATTGCGGCGCATCTGGGCATTGCGCCCGGGCGCCACGGACGGAGCTTCCTGTGACGAGACTGCTGAAAAAGGCGGAACTGCACTGCCATCTCGAAGGTGCGGCCCCTCCGGCGCTGACCCTCGGCCAGGCGCGTAAATACGGTGTCGATCCGGCAAGTTTCATGGATGGCGATACCTATGCCTGGACGGATTTCGCCGCGTTTATCCAGGCCTATGACAAGGTCGCCAGCCTTTTTCGGACGGAAGAAGATTATGCGTTGCTCGCGGATACTTATCTGCGCGAACTGGCTTCCATCGGCACGATCTATAGCGAGCTGATCGTCTCGCCCGATCACGGCGATCGCATCGGTCTTGGAGCAGACAACTATCTCGCCGGCATCACGGCCGGCATCGAGACAGCCAAGGCCGCGACCGAAATCGAGGTCCGGATTATCGTGACGGGCGAGCGCCATTTCGGGCCGGAGAGTGTGATCGCCGCTGCGCAGTATGCGGCCGAAAGTGACAATCCGCTGATCACCGGCTTCAACATGGCCGGCGAAGAGCGCATGGGCCGCGTCGCCGACTATGCACACGCCTTCGATATCGCCCGCGAGGCAGGTCTCGGCCTCACCATTCACGCCGGCGAAGTCTGCGGGGCCTTTAGCGTTTCCGATGCCCTCGACCTGGTGAAACCCGCTCGCATCGGCCATGGCGTCCGTGCCATCGAAGATGCGGATCTGGTCCGTCGCCTCGCCGATCTGGGCACGGTTCTCGAAGTCTGCCCTGGTTCGAACATTGCCCTGTCGGTCTATCCCGACTTCCAGAGCCACCCGTTGCGCAAGCTCCGTGATGCAGGCGTGCGGGTCTGCATCAGTTCCGATGACCCGCCTTTCTTCCGCACCTCGCTCGCCCGCGAATACGAGTTGGCCTCCACCGAATTCGGGTTTTCGGATGCCGAAATCGATGCCATGACGCGCACTGCGATCGAAGCTGCCTTCGTCGACGAGGAAACAAGGGCAACACTGCTGGCGAAACTCTGATGTCGCCCTGTTGAAGACGCGGCAAAATCCGCGCTCGCTCTTGCGGCTCTGACTGAGAACGTGAAAATAGGTGCACCCTCAGACAAGAAGAAAAGAAGGCTCGATCCATGGACGGCGTAACAGTCATCAACCACCCTCTCGTGCAGCACAAGCTGACGATCATGCGCCGCAAGGAAACCTCGACCTCGAGCTTCCGCCGGTTGCTGCGTGAGATCTCGACCCTGCTCTGCTACGAGGTCACCCGCGACCTCGAACTGACCATGGAAACGATCGAGACGCCGCTGACCGAGATGCAGTCGCCGATCCTGGAAGGCAAGAAGCTGGTTTTCGCCTCCATCCTGCGCGCCGGAAACGGTCTCCTGGAAGGCATGCTGGAACTTGTTCCGGCGGCGCGCGTCGCCCATGTCGGCGTCTACCGCGATCACGAGACCCTGCAGGCCGTCGAATACTATTTCAAGGCGCCCGAAGCGCTGGCCGAGCGCCTGATCATCGTCGTCGACCCCATGCTTGCAACCGGCAATTCCTCGATCGCCGCGATCGACAAGCTCAAGGAACGCGGCGCGAAGAACATTCGCTTCCTGTGCCTTCTGGCCGCCCCCGAAGGCATCAAGAA
>JARXAQ010000021.1 GCA_029865825.1 Rhizobium sp. | reverse complement strand
GACTCGGCAGCCGTCGGTTCGTGCACTTTGGTGGCGATGATCTGCATGGATGAAATCTCCTATTTGTTCCAACGTAAAAACGCGGGCTTGGCAGGGATGTTCCACAGGCGAGAATGGAGGGATTCAGCATATCAGCGCGTGATCGGACGGCTTAGCTCCCATCAGCTTAACATGTTGTTTACCATGTCATTTGGCAATTTACGAAAATATGAACAAAGCCTCATGCACGGCGTTGTGGTCGCAGAAGGAGAGCGAAAATGCGACATGCACTAGCGATCGACACCATTCTCATCGTGGAGGACGACGTCTTCATTTCCATGGATGCAGCCGATGCGGTCTCCCGCGCCGGCGTTGCCGTGATCACCACGGAGACCGTGCGGGATGCGCTCGAAATCTTGTCGAGTGAACATATTTCTGGAGCTATCCTCGACTTTCAAGTGCGGGACGGTGCCGTGACGCCGATCGTGCAGAAGCTGCGGCAGGCGGGCATTCCCTTCCGGATCGTGTCGGGTTCGGCGATCAAGGAGATCGAGGCGAATGGCATTCCCGAGGAACTCTGTGCATCGAAGCCAGCCGACTATCGCAAGGTTCTGACCGCGCTGATGAACGACGCTCCAACCGGCAGCTTTCACCGCCGCCATTGACCGCGCTCAGCGCTTTTCCATGAGGCGCTCGAGCGTGCGTTCCACGACGTCGACCATGACCATGGTCTGGTGATCGACTTCTATGTTGAGAAAGTCTCCCGTTCGATAGCGGGGAAAGGTTGTCTGGCGCAGGGTTTCCGGGATCAGGTTTATGGTGAAAACATCCTGCTCTGCCTCGGCGACTGTGAGGCTTGCGCCATTGACGGCAAGATAGCCGCGCTTGAACACATACTTTGCCCAGTCCTGGGGTACTTTAAACTGGATAAAAGCGCCCGGCATATCCATCTTGGCGGCCACCAGTTCCGCTGTCGTCGCGATATGGCCGGCAATGTTGTGGCCACCGTTCTCGTCCGTCGGCTTGGCCGAGCGTTCGATATTGACCTGATCCCCTGCTGCCAGCGACCGGAGATTGGTCCGCTCCAGCGTAGCATCCATGGCGTCGAAGGTGACGGATGTTCCCGTCATTGATGTCACGGACAGGCACACACCCTCCACGGAGACGCTCGCCCCAAGCTGCAGATCGGCCATCAGCCTTTCGGGGAGCCGGATATGGAAGGTGGTGTAGCCGTCGTGGCGTGTGACGTTCTCGATGGGTGCGACTGTCTGGACGATACCGGTATACATGGATGATTTCCTTGCGATGTCGCCGGAAAGGTAATGTCTCCCGAGGCAAACACAATCCCTGGAACGCGATCATAGCGTTCACATTCACTGAACGGCGTGTGGGACCGATCCCTGATATCGAGTACATCCCGGGAATGCTGATTTCGTCGAGCTTGCCGCTAGAGGCACGCTCGGAATAGTTTCACACAGATGTGCGACCTTCCCTTTTCGTTCACGCTCTCGCATCCGATGGTTATCATGAAAAAAATTCTGTGCCTGGCCCTCAATCCCGCGATCGATATCTCCAGCGATACAGATGTGGTTCGTCACACACACAAGACCCGAACGCACAATCAGCAGCAATTTCCAGGTGGGGGTGGGATCAATGTCGCCCGGGTGATCAAGACGCTCGGCGGGCAATGCGAATTGGCCTTCTTGTCCGGCGGTGCCACCGGGCAGTTGCTCGAAGCGATGCTGGAGCCGCTGGCAATCGGGACGCGCGCATTTCCGATCCATGATCCGGTGCGGGTGGCCTATGCCGTGCACGAGACCTCGACCAATCTGGAATATCGCTTTGTTCCCGAGGGGCCATTGGTGACCGAGGCGGAGCTTGAGCCGGTTCTGCGCATGGTGGCCGCAAGCGATGCCGACTACGTCGTGGCCAGCGGAAGTCTGCCGAGGGGAGCGCCGGATGATACGTATGTGCGGCTTGCCCAGGCCGCGAAGGCGCGTGGAGCGCGCTTTTTTCTCGACACATCTGGACCGGCACTGGCAGCCGCTCTGACATCGGCGCAGGTATTTCTGGTCAAGCCGAGCCTCGGCGAATTCGAGGCGATGGTCGGACAGAAGCTGGATCACCAGACCGTCGGGCCGGTTGCGCAGGATTTTGTTCGGCGCGGCGCGGCAGAGTTCATCGCGGTCACCCTTGGTGCTGATGGCGCCATTCTGGTTTCGGCAGACAAGATCGTCCGTCTTCCCGCCATCCAGGTGCCCGTCAATTCGGCGACGGGGGCCGGCGACAGCTTCGTGGCTGGGATCGTCTGGTCGCTGGCCGAGGGGCACGGCATCGAGGACGCATTTCATTTCGGCCAGGCTTCCGGGGCTGCGGCGGTGATGACGGCGGGAACCGAACTCTGCCGCCGGGAGGATGTTTTTCGGCTCTATGCGACCACGAGAGGATAGGTTTCCGCGCCCCTCCACACGTTGATACAAACCTGAGCTGCGCCCTAGGGGAAAACGAACCACCGGCGCCAATATTACTTGTCAAAAAAGATCAAGTTTAATATGGGAGGGTGGAGTGCAGACGTCCTGACGGTGTCTGTTCGTTTTCAGCACGATTTCATAGGGAGCTCCCAATGCCTCTCCTCCATTCGGGACCTTCGACCTTGCGTATTGCCACAACGCTCGCTGCAGTCCTCATCGCTTCGGTCGCCGCAGGTCAGGCTCCCGCAGCGGGTTCGGCGCAGGATACGGGCGCCCCTCAGCTTATTGCTCCGCAAACGCAGACCAGCACCCCACCGGTGGCCGCCGGGCAGACAACCGTTGCCCCAACGCCTGCGGACGTTAAGCCAGAGATCGCGGCGCCTGCACCTGGCGCTGCGGTTACGCCCCCTGCAGTAATCGGAAGCGCTGGCGCGACCGCCATGTCGCCTGAAGCGGCAGAACCCGTTGCGATCGCTCCAAATGCGTCGGCCCCTTCGGATGTCGCGGCCATCAACGACGACCTTCCGCACGATCTGTCACCCGTTGGCATGTTCATGGCCGCCGACTGGATCGTGAAGGGCGTGATGCTGGCGCTCTGCTTCGCTTCATTGGTGACGTGGACGGTCTGGCTGGCGAAGACACTTCAACTGTTGGGCGCCCGCGCCCGCGCTAAACGCGGCCTCACGGCAATCATCCAGGCAAAGAGCCTGAAGGACGTGCTTGCCGTGCTCGAACAGCGTGGTGGGGTCGTCGCATCGATGGTGCGTGCGGCCCAGCATGAAATGAACCTGTCCGACGGCGCGATCGATCGCGCTGGCGCGGAAGGCGTCAAGGAGCGTGTCGCCTCGGCGCTGGGGCGCATAGAGGTTCGCGCCGGGCGCCAGATGTCGAAGGGTACGGGTGTGCTCGCCAGCATCGGGTCGACGGCGCCTTTCGTCGGGCTGTTCGGTACCGTCTGGGGCATCATGAACTCCTTCATCGGCATCGCCGAAACACAGACGACCAATCTTGCTGTCGTCGCACCTGGTATCGCCGAGGCGCTACTGGCAACGGCTGTCGGCCTGGTCGCGGCTATCCCGGCCGTCATCATCTACAACGTGTTTGCCCGCTCTGTGACCGGCTATCGGCAGCTGGTATCCGATGCCGCAGCCGGCATCGAGCGTCTGGTCAGCCGCGATCTCGACTTCCGCAAGAGTGCGCTGTCGGTTCGCATGGGCAATCTGCAGGCAGCGGAGTAAGATCATGGCCGGCGGCATTCGCGACACGCAGTCTGGCGACGATCTGGCGGAGAACCACGAGATCAATGTGACGCCGTTCATTGACGTCATGCTGGTTCTGCTGATCATCTTCATGGTGGCGGCGCCGCTCTCTACCGTGGATGTGAATGTCGATCTGCCGGCCTCCACGGCGAAACCGGCCGAGCGCCCTGATGAACCGATCTATGTCACCCTCAAGGAAGACATGAGCCTGTCGCTCGGGAATGACACCGTGGCGCGGGAGGCATTGGGTGCGTCGCTCGACAGGATCAGCGAAGGCAACAAGGATGCGCGCATATTCCTGCGGGCGGACAAGACGGTGGACTACGGCAAATTCATGGAGGTCATGAACTCGCTGCGGGATGCGGGCTATCTGAAGATCGCGCTGGTCGGGCTTGAAAGCCTGCCCATGCCGCAGAGCGCGGCGGAGCCCGCTCAGCCGGTCGCGGAGTCGCAGCCATGAGCGAGGACAGCCGTTCCAGTGGACGCGTACTGGGCGAATGGCTGTTGTGGACGACGGCCGGCATGCTGGTTGTGACGGCGCATGCCGGTGCGGTGGCGCTTCTCCTGCGCGAGCCGATGGTTGCAATGGAGGACAGCGGTCCGCCGCCGGCGATCATGATTGAGTTGGCGCCCGAGCCGGAAGCCGTCATTACGGAGGAGTCGGAAGTTTCGACCGACCAGGTTGATGCCGAGGAGGTCAAAACCGCCTCCAGCGAGCCACAGCCGGAACCGGCAGAGCCTCCGCCTGTGCAGCCGCTGCCCGAGCCGATACCGGAACCCGAGCCGGAACCTGAAGTCACCGAACAGGTCGTAGAGCCGCCGCCCGTCGTTGAACCCGAACCTTTGCCGGAGCCGGTCGAGGAGATCGATCCGATCGAAGAATTGGTGATGGCCCAGCTTGAGAATGTTGAGGTGCCGATCCCCATGGTCCGGCCCCCTAAGCCAGAGCCGAAGGTCGAAAAGCCGATCGAGCCGAAGAAGAAGGTGGTGAAGAAGCAGCAGGCCCCAGCGCCGGCCTCGCAGGCGGCACGCCAGGCCAAGGCAGAGGTTGCCCAGGCCAATCGTAATGCGGCCAGCGCCTCTAGCAGCGCTGCCGGGAGCAGCGTGTCTCCTGCAAAGTGGCAGTCGCGCCTGATGTCGCATCTTGAGCGGCGCAAACGCTATCCTTCAGAGGCGCGCAGCAATCGCGAGGAGGGGACCGTCTATGTGCGGTTCCGGATCGATGATGCCGGCAACGTTCTGTCGGTGTCGCTGTCGCGCTCGTCCGGGTCCAATGCGCTCGACAATGCGGTGGTCGCGATGGTGCGAAACGCTTCGCCGGTGCCTGCGCCTCCGCCGGGCGTCAACAAGACGATTACGGCCCCGGTGCGGTTCAACCTGCGCTGATGTGAGCGGAAGAGATTTTCGGTCGCTGAAGACCGGATCGTGAAGGCCACGATTGTGAGGGCCGGCGCCTGAGCGCCGGCCCTTCTTGTTTTACTCGATGTCGAACTTGACGCCCTGGGCGAGCGGCAGGGTGCGGCCGTAGTTCACGGTGTTGGTCTGGCGGCGCATATAGGCCTTCCACGCGTCGGAGCCGGATTCGCGGCCGCCACCGGTTTCCTTTTCACCACCGAAAGCGCCACCGATTTCGGCACCCGACGGGCCGATATTGACGTTGGCGATGCCGCAATCTGAGCCGCGGTCGGAGACGAAGGCTTCCGCCTCGCGGATGTCATTGGTGAAGATCGAGGACGACAGGCCCTGCGGTACATCGTTGTTCAGCGCTAGCGCCTGGTCGAAATCGCTGTATTTGATGACGTAGAGGATCGGCGCAAAGGTTTCGTCGACGACCGGGCCAACCTGTTCCGGCATTTCGACGAGGGCCGGGCGGGCGTAATAGGCGTTGGAAGCGGTCTCGCCGTGGACGCGATCGCCGCCATGTACCTTGCCACCGGCAGTGCGGGCTGCGTCAAGCGCATGCTGCATACGGTCGAAGGCGCCCTTGTCGATCAGCGGGCCGATCAGGTTGCCGGCTTCCAGCGGGTTGCCGATGGTGACGGACCCGTAGGCCTTGACCAGGCGGGGAACGAGGGTGTCGTAGACGCTCTCATGCACGAAGAGACGGCGCAGTGTGGTGCAGCGCTGGCCGGCGGTACCCATGGCCGAGAAGGCGACACCGCGCAGCGTCAGATCGAGATCGGCCGACGGGCCGACGATGGCAGCATTGTTGCCGCCGAGTTCCAGGATCGAGCGGCCGAAGCGGGCGGCGACACGCGGGCCGACGGTGCGGCCCATGGCGGTCGAGCCGGTGGCCGAGATCAGCGGAACCTTCGGATTGTCGACGAGGATCTCGCCGATGTCGCGGCCGCCAATCAGCAATGTCGAGAGATTGGCAGGTGCCTTGCCGCCCTGGGCGATATAGCGCTTCAGTGCCTTTTCGAAGATCGCCTGGGTGGCGATGGCTGTGAGCGGGGTCTTTTCCGAGGGCTTCCAGACGGTCGGGTTGCCGCAGACCATTGCCAGGGCCGCATTCCACGACCAGACGGCGACGGGGAAGTTGAAGGCGGAGATGATGCCGGTGACGCCGAGCGGATGCCAGGTTTCCATCATCCGGTGTTCGGCGCGTTCGGTCGCGATCGTCAGGCCGTAAAGCTGGCGCGAGAGACCGACGGCGAAATCGCAGATGTCGATCATTTCCTGGACTTCGCCAAGGCCTTCCGAGGTGATCTTGCCAACTTCGATCGATACGAGACGGCCGAGTTCGGTCTTGGCCGCGCGCAGCTCTTCGCCGAGCAGGCGGATCAGTTCGCCGCGCTGCGGGGCCGGCACGAGGCGCCATTCGAGGAAGGCCTTGTGGGCGGCGTCGATGGCCTTGCGGGTCTCGTCGGCGGAGATCTCGGCGACGTTTGCGATCGTTTCGCCGTTGATCGGGGAGCGGACAGCGAGCGTGCCGCCCTTCAGCGCCTTTTCATCGACGCCGAAGCTTGCCATGAGCGAGGTGATTTCGGCCGAAAACGTGAGTGTGGCGAGGGTCATGATGGTCCTTCCGTCAGGTGTACCTGGGTCTTGTCTGGTCAAAATCGGGCGCCGGCCAGATGCGCCAATTGGGCGCCAGCCTCGTACCATGCTTCCTTGATGCTGCGGAAGGGCGGGGCCTGCGGGTCGGTGAGAGGCAGCGGCAGTTCGTCTTCGCGCATCTGGCCGAGGATGTGTGCGGCGAGCGTCTTGCCGAACACGGTGCCGGGCGAGATGCCCCGGCCGTTATAGCCGGAGAAGCCGATCACGCCGGGGGCGAATTTGTGGAAGCGGGGCAGGGCATTCGTGGTCATGCCGATCTGGCCATACCACTCGCTTTCGAAGGCGATGTCGCCGATCTCAGGGAAAATCGCCTTCAGGGCGCGGCGTGCCCAGCCGCGATGGATCGAAAGGCCCGTGCCGCGCAAGGCGCCGACGCTGCCGAAGACCATGCGGCCGGCCTTGTCCATGCGGAAGGAGGAGAGCACTTCCTTGGTATCCCAGCAACCCTGACGCTCGGCGAGGATCGACTTGCGCAGGTTGTCGCCGAGCGGCACCGTGGCGAAGTTGAAATAGGGCAGATGCACCTGCTCCTCGCGGACCGCCGCAAAGGGGCCTTCGCTATAGGCATCGGTGGCAACGACGATCCATTGGGCGTCGACCGTGCCTTCTGCGGTGGTGACACGCCAGCCATCAGCCATACGCTCATAGCCATCAACCGGGCTCGACGTGTGTAGGATTGCGCCCGCTTTCTGCGCTGCATGGGCGAGGCCACGGGCATAGGCGAGTGGTTGCAGCGTGCCGGCGCGCTTGTCGAGGAGCGCGCCCTGATAGGCCCGCGTTCCGATTTTGTGTTCGGTTTCGGCGATATCGAGGAGTTCCACTGGTGCGCCCCGGCGCTGCCATTGCTCGGCGCGCGCTTCGATTTCCTTACTGCCCGCGCTGCCGACGGAGCAATGCAGCGTGCCCTGGCGCTCCAGTTCGCATTCGATGCCGTGGCGATCGATGATTTCCATCACCGCGCGTGGGCCATTGCCGAGCAGGTCGAGAAGACGTTCGCCATGCACGGGGCCGAGTTCGCCGGGCAGGTCGTCGGGCATGACCCACATGCCGGCATTGATCAGGCCGACATTGCGGCCTGCGCCACCAAAGCCGATCTCGCGTGCTTCAAGAAGAATAACCGAGGTTCCGGCCTCTGCCAGATGCAGCGCGGTGGAGAGGCCCGTATAGCCGCCGCCAATCACCACGACGTCGGCCTTGGCCGATCCTTGCAGCTTCGTCGTTGCCGGCGGAGAAGGTGCCGTCTTTTCCCAGAGGCCGTGTGAGCGTAAATCGTTGAGCATGGCAGGTCCCCGGAGGACAGTGGCTGAGGAGGCCGAAACGGGACAGCGGGGAAGCTTGGTTGGCGTTGCCACCTGCTTCCGGTCATTCCAGCTCGGATAGTCTTGCGATTTCTAGAAGAGCATTCTACCCCATTCCAGCGATAAATTCTCAAGAGTTCATTCCTAGAAGGTATGACCATGCTTGCTGCCCGCCGTTTTCTGCCCTCGCTCTCGCTTCTGACCGCCTTCGAGGCTGCGGCCCGCACCGGTAGCGTCACAGCCGCCGCACGTGAACTCGACCTGACGCAGAGCGCGGTCAGCCGGCAGATCAAGGCGCTAGAGAGCCAGTTGGGTGTCGAACTGTTCCTGCGTGAGCGGCAAACCATCCGGCTGACGGTGGCGGGAGACAGCTATGCGCGCGAAATCCGGGAGGCCTTGCGGCGCATTTCCAGCGCCTCGCTGAACCTCAGGGCCAATCCGCATGGCGGGACGCTGAACCTTGCGATTCTGCCGACATTTGGCGCGCGGTGGCTGGCCCCGCGTCTCGGGCGGTTTCTCGAGGGCAATCCGGGCATCACGGTCAATCTGGTGACCCGGCTTTCGCCTTTCGATTTCCGACTCGATTCGATCGATGCCGCCATCCATTTCGGCGACGCCGTCTGGCCTGGGGCGGAGTTGGCTTTCCTGATGCAGGAGGAGACACTGCCGGCCTGCAGCCCCGGCTTCAAGCTTGCACATGGCATTGAGCGGCCCGAAGACCTGCTGTCGGTGCCGCTGCTGCATCTGACGACACGGCCGGATGCCTGGGAGCGTTGGCTGACGGAAAACGGCGTCACATTCGCCAGCGTGCACGGCATGCTCTTCGACCAGTTTGCAACGGCGTCTCAGGCTGCTGTTGGTGGCCTTGGGGTTGCCCTGTTGCCGACCTTTCTCATTCGCGAGGAGCTGAAAGGTGGGGATCTGGTCGCGGCCGTCGACCGGCCCATGCAGAGCGCGCAGCGCTATTATCTCGCCTTTCCTCGCGAACGCTCCGCCTATCCGCCTCTCGTCAAGTTTCGCACCTGGATCGTCGAGGAACTGGTTCGCGAGATGTCCGCTTGACGATCAGGCCGTCATGCTGGCGGCAGCGAGCGAAATGGCGAAGACAAGATGTGTCGCGTGGTGCAGGGTCTGGTCCAGACCGAGCATCCACCAGTAGCCACTCTGGGCGGGTGTGAACTGGAAGCGGGCCTGTGCAAGCGACTTGCTACGGTCGATGGCGGCGTGAACCACAAAGTCCACGAGGGCGAGCCAGGCCAGTTGCGGCAGGACGAGCAGGCAAATCGCCAGCGTTCCCAGAGCATGGATCGTGACATGGACCGCCAGGGGCGCAAGCCAGCCTGTCTGCCGCTCCTTGCCCTTGGCCATCCAGGCTGTCTGCAGGATAAAATCCGCGACCAGTTGTTTCAGGATGAACAGAGCGGAGGCCCAGATCAAGACATGGGCGGAGATTTGCTCTGGGATGATGGGCATGCGCTGTCCTTCACGGTGTTCCTTGTTCCAAGGATAGACCACTCACCGAAAGCCTGTGAAGCCCGACATTGGGAATACCCGGTTTTGAGCTTGTCGACCTGTTTACACTCTCTCGGCAATTTACCGCCGCCGCTTAGGGAATTCGAAGGGGGTGGATAGCCTGCGGCTCGATATCACCACCCGTCGGTGAGCACCGTTTCAAGCGCCTCGACGAAGAAGTCTGCACTTTCCCGGCTTAGACACAGCGGCGGCTTGATCTTCAGAACGTTAAGATGATCGCCGGTCGGCTGCATGATGACGCCGAGATCCAGCAGCCGGTCGCAAATCATCGCCGTCTCCTCGGTGGCCGGCTCCAGTGTCGCGCGATCCAGGACGAATTCCAGTCCCAGATAGAGCCCCATGCCGTGAACGGCGCCAACGATAGGAAAACGCTGTCCCAGCGCTTCAAGGCGGGCCTTGAGGTGGTCGCCGACGTCGCGGGCGTTCTGCTGCAGGCCCTCATTCTGCATGATGTCCAGCACTGTCATGCCGACCACGCAACTCACCGGACTGCCACCCGAGGATGAGAAGAAGTAACCTTCCTTTTCCAGACTGTCAGCAATCTCCCGACGGGTGATCACGGCGCCGAGAGGCTGGCCGTTGCCCATGCCTTTGGCGATCGTGATGATATCGGGCACGACACCCTGCTGTTCAAAACCCCAGAAGTGATGGCCGAGCCGGCCATACCCCACCTGGATTTCGTCGGCGATGCAAACGCCACCCCGGGCACGGATCATCGCATAGACCTGTTGCAGATATCCGTCCGGCAGCGGGATGCCACCCGCATTGCCATAGACGCTTTCCGCAATGAAACCTGCAAGACCCTGGCCCCGGTTCTCGATCTCGGCAAGGGCGTCCGAGACGGCTGCGGCATAACCTTCGGTCGCGTCTGCACCGCGGAACTTGCCGCGGTAGGTGTTGGGCGAGAGAACGGGATGGACCCAGTCGGGCCTGGTTTCCAGCGCCTGCGGGTTGTCGGCGATCGAGGTCGAAACCGCGTCGCTGGCGACTGTCCAACCATGATAGGCTTCGAGCAGGCTCAGGATATTGCGGTGGCCGCTATGAGCCCAAGCTAGGCGCAATGCAAGATCGACAGCTTCCGAGCCCGAATTGACCAGGAAGACCGTATCGAGGCCATCCGGGGCCAGTGCTGCGAGCCGGTCGGAGAATTCCGCGACCGCCGCATAATGAAACCGGGAATTGGTGTTGAGCAACGACCATTGTTTTCCAACGGCAGCTGCCAAGACCGGATGGCCGTGGCCGAGAATGCTGACATTGTTGACCATGTCGAGATAGGCGCGGCCCTTGACGTCGAAAAGGTGTTCCCTCCAGCCTCGCTCGATCTGCGGCGGGTCCGCGTAGTAGTTCTTCTGTGGTTTGGCGAAGCTCTTCTGCCGACGGCTCAGCAGCGCTTCGCTTTGCGGAGCGGGCGCATCAATGCCGATCCCCAGCAGGCGCGACGGTGACGGGCAAAGTCTCGTCCAGACAGCACTTTGCTGCGGTCGTGCAAAGAGGGGCGGAATGAGGTCGGTATCGCGGCACAGCTGGATGCGCAGGCCGCCGATGCCGCCAGCCGCGCCGGCGACCTGACCAATGCTGTCGCCCGCCGTGACGTTTGCGCCGTCTTCGAGCCCGCAGTCGATGCCGTCGAGATGCAGGGCAAGATCGGCCGAGGACAGGATCAGATGGTGGCCGTTGCGTTTGAGCTTGGCGTCAAAGGGGGCCACGGCGTCGGTGCCGCTCGGCAGG
>JARXAQ010000348.1 GCA_029865825.1 Rhizobium sp. | reverse complement strand
AAAGCGTTCGCCGGCATCCAGCGCCTCGTTCGGATTGGTCCAGCAGACGATGCGGCGGGCGACGAGGCCGGCGATCTGAACGACGCCGATCGCGCCGTGACGGGCGGTCTCGATCACGAGGCCGTTGCGTTCGTTGTCGGTGCTGGCCTTGTCGAGCTCGGCATTGAGGAACTCGCCTTCCTTATAGGCAATCGTCGTCACTCGGCCGCGCATCGGGGCGCGGTTCACATGGCAGTTAAACACGTTCATGAAGACGGTGATGCGTAGCATGGGCTCGCGGCCGAGCTGCAGCTCTTCCGGCGGCACGGTCATCTGGACGGATGAGACCCGACCATCGGCCGGGCTGATCACCAGGTCTTCGTCCTGTGGCGTGACGCGTTCCGGATCCCGGAAGAAATAGGCACACCACAGGGTCAGGATCATACCAACCCAGAACAACGGGTCCCAGAGCCAGCCGAGCACCAGCGACGCGACGAAGAAGGCCGCGATGAAGGGATAACCTTCCTTGTGCACCGGCACGATCGTCTTGCGTATGGTTTCCAGCAGATCCATGAATACCTCGGTCTTTCAGAAAAAGGGGTTGCCCGTGACTACCTCGAAAGCCTGGCAGGGGCAATGCCGGGCCGCGAATCAACTCCGTTGGCCGTCGCGAAATGCAGGTTTCGGCAGGTGTACAAAAAAGATCGCAATGATTCCGACTTGTCGAGATTCTGTAAATAATTACCCCCTAAAAAAGGGGGAGCTGTTTTCGCGACGGCTTTCTCGCCTCCGCCCAAGGATTCCGATTTGCAACCTGCGTTCAAGACCGATTTGGTTCCGACGATGGCACCCGCCGAGGGACTGTGCTGGTATTCGGCCGTCGGTCGCCCCCAGCCCGGCATCCTGTCTCCCCTGAACGCTCAGTCTGTCTGCGATCCCGCAGGTCTCGCCCCGGGTGCCGTCTGCTTCGTGGCAATCGACCCGGCCTCGCACGGCGAAGAGATCGCCACTTTGCGCGATTGCCATCAAGACAGCGTCTATTTGATTGCGGTAACGTTGGTCGAGCCGGATGCCGTCTGGCAGGCAAATCTGTTCGATGCCGGTGCTGACGACATACTTTTCCAGCATGACCTGCGACAACGCGTCCCGTGTCTGATGCGCGCCAAGCGCCATCTCGAGCTGCGGCATCAGGATGAAGCCTGGCGTCGGCGCATGCAGGAGAAACTGGATATCTGGCAGGAAGGCCTCGATCATCTGCCGACGCCGATCTATGTCAAGGACGTCGAGGGGCGTTATCTCGTCTGCAATACCGCCTTTGGCCACTTCCTCGGCGTCAGCAGCGATCACGTTGTCGGCAAGCGGTTGGAGGATTTCCTGCCGGCGGATGCTGCCGCGACCTATAGCGCCTCCGACACGCAACTGCTCAGGCAGGGTGGCGTTCTGCGCACCGAAACGGATGTGTGCCTGCCCGAAAGCGGCATGCGCCACATCATGGTGCACAAGGCCCGTCTCGTGTCCGGCCAAGGTGATATCCGCGGCGTTGCCGGCGTGGTGATCGATATCACCGAGCGCAAGGAGCTCGAATCGCGGCTGACGGAGGCGGCTGAGCGCGATCCGCTGACCAATGCCTTCAATCGCCGCAAATTCTTTCAGGTTGCTTCAGAGGAAATCACGACGGCTGGCCCGGACGATGTGCTCGGCGTGGCCGTGGTGGACATCGACAATTTCAAATCGATCAACGACGAACTCGGGCATGCGGAGGGTGATGTCACGCTCTGCTCGATCGTGGATACCCTGCGGGGTCATGAGGCGCGGGGTATGCAGGTCGCGCGCGCCGGCGGTGAAGAGTTTTTCGCCTTCTTCACGCGCGATGTGGTCACGCAAGCGCAGGATATGCTCGAAGCCGCCCGTCACGATGTCGCCCGGTATTGCCAGGTCCATACCGGTGCCGGCGTCGCCGGAACGATCAGCGTCGGCCTGGCCTTCTTCAAGCCGTCGGAAGAAACGATCGACCAGGCGCTACGCCGGGCCGACGTTGCGCTGTACAAGGCAAAACGCGACGGGCGAAACAGGCTCTGCCTCGCCGATTGACGCGGATCAGACCGCCGGTGGCCGGCGGACGACGACACCCAGTTCGTCGCTTTCGCGCACCTGCCGCAGCCGCTCTTCCGCCTGTGTCGCCTCGCGCTGGCGGTTCCACATCGAGGCATACAGCCCATTCTGGTCGAGCAGGACGGCATGGCTACCGCGCTCGGCGATTTCGCCGCCCTTCAGCACAATGATCTCGTCGGCATTTACGACGGTTGACAGTCGGTGGGCGATGACCAGCGTCGTCCGGTTCTTCGAGACCACATCGAGCGCCGACTGGATCTCGTGCTCCGTCGTGGTGTCGAGTGCCGAGGTGGCCTCGTCGAGAATGAGGATCGGCGGTGCCTTGAGAACGGTGCGGGCGATCGCCACGCGCTGCTTCTCGCCGCCGGACAGTTTAAGGCCGCGCTCGCCGACCTTGGTGTTGTAACCCTCGGGCAATTCCTTGATGAAGCGGGCGATTTGCGCCACTTCGGTTGCCTGCTCGATATCGGCATCTGAGGCGCCCGGGCGTCCGTAGCGGATGTTGTAGGCGATGGTGTCGTTGAACAGCACCGTATCCTGCGGCACCATGCCTATGACCGCGCGCAGCGACGTCTGCGTCACATCGCGCACATCCTGGCCGTCGATGGTGATCGAGCCCTGCTGTACGTCGTAGAACCGATAGAGCAGGCGTGAGATCGTTGACTTGCCCGCGCCCGAGGGGCCGACGACCGCGACGGTCTTGCCGGCCGGCACCTCGAAGGAGACGCCCTTCAGGATCGGCCGATCAGGATCGTAGTGGAAATGCACATCCTTGAAGGCGATGGCACCCTTGTCGATCGACAATGCCGTGGCACCAGGCTTGTCGAAGACTTCTGCCTCGACTTCCAGAAGGTCGAACATCTGTTCGATGTCCGTCAGGCCCTGGCGGATTTCGCGGTAGACGAAGCCGATGAAATTGAGCGGCACGGAAAGCTGCATCAGCAGGGCATTGACGAAGACGAAGTCGCCGATCGTCTGGTCGCCGCGCTGCACCGCGAGTGCCGACATCACCATGATGACGGCGGTGCCGACGCCGAAGATCACGCCCTGGCCGAAGTTCAGCCAGCCGAGCGAAGTCCAGACCTGGGTGGCGGATTTCTCATAACGCGCCATCGAGGCATCGAAGCGCTTGGCCTCCATCTCCTCGTTGCCGAAATATTTGACCGTCTCGAAGTTGAGAAGCGAATCGATCGCCTTGGTATTGGCATCGGTGTCGCTGTCGTTCATCGCGCGGCGAATGCCGATGCGCCAGTCGGACGCACGGATCGTGAACCAGATATAGGCCCAGACGGTAAAGCCGGTGACGGCGAGATAGGAAAAGCCATAGGTCCACCAGAAGATGGCGGCCGTCAGCAGGAACTCGATGAGGGTGGGGATCGAGTTGAGGATCGTGAAACGCACGATCGTCTCGATGCCCTTGGTGCCGCGCTCGATGATGCGCGACAGGCCGCCGGTCTTGCGCTCCAGATGGAAGCGCAGAGACAATCGGTGCATGTGAACGAAAGTCTTGTAGGCGAGTTGTCGCACCGCATGCTGGCCGACACTGGCAAACAGCGCGTCGCGCAGCTGGTTGAGGCCGACCTGGGCGATCCGGGTGACATTGTAGAAGACGACGAGCGCGACCGCACCGAGCAGAAACGTGGGCAGGACGCCGGCCATGTCGAGACGACCATTCAGCGCGTCGGTCGCCCATTTGAAGAAATAGGGAACGAGGATCAGCACGAATTTGGAAATGATCAGAAAGACGGTGGCCCAAACCACCCGCATCTTCAGGTCCATGCGGTCGGCCGGCCACATATAGGGCCACAGATTGATCAGCGTGTCCGTCGGGTTGCCCGAGTCGGCCGATACGGTTTTCTTCTTCTTGTCCGTCATTCCCGGCCCCCGTCAGCACACAGATAAAAAGCGGCGACCCTGTCGGACCGCCGCTTGCGTCAATTAAGGTCTTGTGTGCGCCAATACAATGACCGGATCGTGAATGCTCAGTTCACCGCTTCTCCGCGCATCCGTTTGCGGTGGATTTCCTCCGCATTCGGCAGGGCGTCCTTCGGCACGCTGAAGATCTGGCCCGGCTCGATCTGATCCGGATTGTTGATCTGGTTTTCGTTGGCGAGATAGATGGTCGTGTAGCGAACGCCCTGGCCATAGACGCGTCGCGAGATCTGCCACAGCGTGTCGCCACGTCGGATGATGACGCTGTTGTCGCTCTGGGCGAGCGGCGCCTGCTGGATCGTCTTCGGCGCCGTCGCATCGCCGGCCGTTGCCGGAGCGTCTGCCACGGCCACGGACGGGGCAGCGGGGGCGGGCGTCTGCGTCGCGGCAGCCGGGGGTGTCGGCTCGGAGAGCAGGTCGCGGATCATCGCCACCAGCTTCGGCAGCACCGTGCCAAATCCGTCGACATCGCCCGTCTTCACCGACTGCAGAAGTGTAAGCGCCTCCTTGGCCTTGGCGGCATGTGCGCCGACGGCGGCGGTGAAGTCTGCCGAGGCCGTTGGTCCGGCGCGGAAGCCGATGATCGACTGCAGGCCGAATTCGGTGGCGGAGCGGGCTGCGGCGAGTTGCTCGAGCGCCGGCTTCTGACCGTTGGCATAAAGACCTTCGAGGATCGTCAAGGCCTTCGTGAGAGAGATGCGCAGGCGCTCGAACTCGGCCTGTTCGGGATTTTCAGCGGCCGCACTGCCGGCGTCGGGGCTGGGAGCCACGACGGAGACCTGCTCGCCTTCCGGCCGCTCGAAGGGAACGGAAGCGCGCACGACCACCTTGCCGGCAGCATCGAGCAGTTCGACCTCGATGATATGGCTGCCGACCGACAGCGCCATGGTGCCGTCGATGACAAAATTGCCGCTGGCGTCTGTCGTGATCTCACCGATCACCGCCTTGTCGGCAAAGCCGCGCACGGTGGAACCGGCCGGCGCCTTGCCGGCGACGAAGATCCGGTCGCCCTCGATCTCGACCGCTGTGACCTGGACTTCGGCGGCGCCGGTGACGGCCGGCGCGGCGGGTGTTTCTGTCGGCTGTGTGGCCGGAGCGGAGGCCACCACAGTACCGGCCCCGGGGATGACAGGCGCAGAGCCCGCGAGTTCGCCGGAAGCGGCAGGCAGGTCGGGCAGGGCGGTGGTTGCCGAGGATGCGGCCTCTGCAGTAGAGGCCGCTACCGGCGCGGCTTCGGCCGAGGCACCAGGCGCTGCGGCATTGGCCGCGTCGGTGCCGGGAAGGGTGATCAGACGGCTCGCCTTGCCGGGCGTGGAGACCATGGCCAGGAGCTCGCCCTTGCCGCCTTGCGGAACGGAAATGGTGGCGACCTCCTGCGACGTGACGATCTTGCCGTCCGTGCCGGTGGCGCGGATCTGCAGCGAGTGGTCACCCGGTGGCAGCGGGTTGTCGAGCACTGCGGCGAAATCACCGGTGCCGTCCACGGTCTGCGACGAGATGACATTGCCGCTGTTGAGGATCTCCACCTTGGCACCGGGCGCGGCATTGCCGGCGATGACGGTGGAGCCGTCTGGCTCGACGCGCAGCACGTCGAAGCGCGGCATGTCGGAAGCGGCGGCATCTTCGGCCGGCGCTGCGGCGGTCTCGACCGGTTTGCCGAGCAGGGCATCCTTGATCGAGGCGATCATGCCGGCGGCCTTTGCCGGGTCGTCCGGCAATTGCTCGATCAGGCCCAGTGCCCGGGCGGCATCGGCCTGCAGGGTCTTGACCGTCTCGGCGAGCTTGGCATCGAGCCCGGCGGGCAGGTCGATGGCGGCGAGCGCCGCGACGGCGCCCTGCGCCAACGTCTTGGCCGCGCTATAGGCTTCCACACCCGGCGTGCGCCCGTCGGCGAAGAGGGCGCCGATACCGTCCACGGCCTTGATTGCTTCGCTCTTCAGCCGGTCCATCTTCTGGGCGGCGGCGTCGGCAATACCTGTGGTCGCGGTCTCTGCGGTTGCCGCAGCCTGGTCGGCTGCCGACTTGGCGGCATCGGTCGCGGCACTGATCGCAGGCGCGGTATCGCCCGACATGTTCAGGCGCGGCATGACGACGAACACCATCAACAAGGTCACGATGGCAAGTACAAGCAGGACCACCCAGAGGGCACGGTTCTTCATATCTCAAGTCTCCCGGCGGAACAGCCGCCATATCCCTTGGAATTGCTAGCCTTAACCGTTTGTTTCGACAAGCGGCGCGACCCGATTCCGCCAGGCTGGCAAGCGGTTTTCAGCCAATTTTGTTGACCTTGGGCGGCGCAGCCTGTTTTTTGCCCAGCATGAGCGAACAAATACATCCGATTCGATCCGTCTGCGTCTATTGCGGCTCCCAGCCGGGACGCGATCCCGCCTTCATGGACGCGGGCCGTGCCTTTGGCCGGTCACTCGCCGAAAACGGCCTGCGCCTGGTGTATGGTGGCGGCACCAAGGGTATCATGGGGGCGGTCGCAGCCGGCGTGCTCTCGGCCGGCGGCCATGTCACCGGCATCATCCCGGATTTCCTCGTCGACATGGAAGCGACGCGCCATTCGCTGGGACAGCTCAACGAACTGATCATCACAAAGGACATGCACGAGCGCAAGCATGCGATGTTCGAGCGCTCTGACGCTTTCGTGACCTTGCCCGGCGGCATCGGAACGCTGGAGGAGATCGTCGAGATCATGACCTGGGGCCAGCTCGGCCGTCACGAAAAGCCGATGGTCTTCGCCAATGTGAACGACTTCTGGAAGCCCATGCTGGAACTGATCGACCACATGTCGGCGTCGGGCTTCATCCACACGGCCCACCGCGTGCGCCCGCTGGTCATCGACCGGGTCGAGGACATCGTGCCGGCGATAAAGGCGCGTTGGGACGAGACCACATCGCCCGAAGGCGACCCGGCGACCATCGCAAAACTCTGAAGGACCTGAAGCGCGTCAGCGGCGCTTCAGCATCGGCAGGGTATAGATCACCAACGCCACCCAGATCAGCGGGAAAGCGACAGCCTTGGCTGTGCTGAACGGCTCATGGAAGACGAAGACTGCGGTGATGAAGATCATCGAGGGTGCGATGTATTGCATGATCCCGATGGTGGAGAGCCTGAGCAGCTTGGCGCCGTTGGCATAAAGGATAAGCGGCACGGCCGTGACGAAGCCCGCCGAGGCGAGCAGCACCGTATCGCCGACATTGCCCATCAGGAAATGCCCCTCGCCGAACAGGTTCAGATACACGAGATAGCCAAGCGCGATCGGCGAGAGCAGCAGCACTTCCAAGAGAAAACCCTGGTTCGGCCCGATCGGCAGCGTCTTGCGGAAGAAGGCGTAGAAACCCCAGGAGAAGGTCAATGCCAGTGCCACGACCGGCAGGCGGCCCGCCTCGACCGTCAGGATGACCACCGCAAGGACGACCAGGGCCAAGGCCGCGATCTGCGTACGCTTGAGCTTTTCCTTGAGGAGCACAGCGCCCATCAGGATCGAAAACAGCGGATTGATGAAATAGCCCAGCGCGGTGTCCAGCGCATGGCCCGCCCCGATCGCCCAGACATAAATGCCCCAATTGACGCTGATCAGCGTGGCGGTGACGGCGGCCATGCCCAGCATGCGCGGATTGCGGATCGCCCGCTTCAACTCGTCGGTCTGGCGCAGGACCAGCAGCAGCACCGCCGCCACCGGGATCGACCAGAGAATGCGATGCGCGATCACCTCGGCCGGCGAGATATGCGACAGCGCCTTCATGTAAAGCGGCAGGAAACCCCACAGCAGATAGGCCGACAGCGCGAACAGGAAGCCGTTCAGGCTGTCCTTGTTCTCGGCGGGATCGGAGACTTCGGCCATGGTGTTTCCTGACGTTTGTTATGCTTTGGAAACGGCCATACGCCCGCCGAGTTGCAGGCGCAAATGCATTTCAGTGATGGATCGTTCACACGGGTCGATCAATGGCGTGTGATCGCTCACTCCGCCGCGATCTGTCCCGCCAGTTCGCGGTTCTTCATCAGCTTGTAGACGATCGAATCCATCAGCGCCTGGAAGGAGGCGTCGATGATGTTTTCCGACACGCCGACGGTCCACCAGCGGGCGCCGGTCGCATCGGTGGATTCGATCAGGACGCGGGTTATGGCTTCCGTGCCGCCGTTCAGGATACGCACCTTGTAGTCCGCGAGTTCAAGATCGAGGATCTCGCTCTGGTACTTGCCGAGATCCTTGCGCAGCGCGATGTCGAGCGCGTTGACCGGGCCGTCGCCCTCGGCAACGGACATCACCGTCTCGCCATCGACGATGACCCTGACAACGGCTTCCGAGACAGTTTTCAGCCGGCCATGGCTGTCAAAGCGACGTTCGACCATCACCCGAAAACTCTCGACCGCGAAGAACTTGGGCACAGTGCCGAGTGTTTTCAAGGCGAGCAATTCGAAGCTCGCATCGGCGCCTTCATAGGCATAACCCGAGGCCTCGCGTTCCTTGACGACCGAGATCAGCGTGTCGAGCTTTGGGTCGTCTTTGGAAACCGTGATGCCGCGGCGCTTGAGTTCGTTGAGGAAATTCGCCTTGCCGCCCTGGTCCGACACCATG
>JARXAQ010000328.1 GCA_029865825.1 Rhizobium sp. | reverse complement strand
CGTAGTCGACGCCACCGCCGATGGTCCAGCCATGCAGCGTATCGTCGTCGTTGAAGCCGGGGCCGTCGACAGACACGTTCGTGCCTGTATAACCACCGGCTGCGAACAGCAGGGCGCGGTCCATGGCATAACCGATGCGGGCGCGAGCAGACCAGTTGAAGCCGCTGTCGACATCAGCGATGCCAGCCACGTTTTCTTCGTTCCAGTCGTAGTTGAGGTCACCTTCGACACCAACAACGAGCTGGCTGCCGAGATCCCAGTTATAACCTGCAAAGCCGCCGAAACGGGCGCCGTCGAAGTCTTCAGAGCCGACGCCGTCCAGCGTACCGTCACCCCAACCGTAGCCCGTCAGGATACCAGCGTAGCCGCCAGCCCACGAGAACTGCGGTGCAGATTCGATGGCAACCGGCGGCTCTGCGGGCGCTTCATAGATGGCGTCTGCCGCGAAGGCCGAGGTCGAGATTGCCAAAGCAGCGGCAGATCCGAGAAGGATGGATTTGAACATATGAGTCACTCCTGTTTACGAGGTCGCTTTATAACACCAGCCGGGGATTGTTCATGTAATAATTATACAACACAACAATATAAACCCGTCTACTGTCTGAGTTCCCGCCCGCGCGATGGACTCGCCGGACCCTGCCCCACAAGTCCCCACATGGGAGATGGTTCCCAAACCGGACAGAAAAATGTCGAACCTGCACACAAGGGCGTGAGGCGTGACGAAAAGGCCACGATGTCGGCAACGAAAAACGGGGCCGATCACCAGTGTGATCGCCCCCGTTGTTGACGTGCAGATGCCTAAAATCAGAACCGGTAAGTCACACCGGCGCCGACCAACCAAGGATCGAGCTTTGCCTTGCCGGTATAGGTCGTGCCTCCGATCGTGGTCTCATAATCGGGCCGCAGGAAGAGCTTCTTGACGTCGATATTCACGCCCCAATGCTCGTTGATCATGTAGTCAGCACCGACCTGCAGCGCCGCGCCGAAGCTGTCCTTGACGTCGAGCGAGCTCGCCGCGTCGCCGGACTGGTTGTAGAACATCGTGTAATTCACGCCGGCACCGACATAAGGCTTGAAGGCACCGAGACCGGTGAAGTGGTATTGCAGCGTCAGCGTTGGCGGCAGCACCCAGGTCTTGCCGATCTTGCCGAGACCTTCGATCGTGCCCTCTCCATAGACACTGGCAGACGTTGTGCCGAGAATGAGCTCGGCCGCTATATTGTCCGTCAGGTAATAGGAGATATCGAGTTCGGGGATGACGCTGTCGCTGTAGGACAGGCCCGAACCACCGATCTGATCAACCGAACCGGAATCATGAGTGATGACGCCAATGCCGCGCACGCGCACCTGCCAGGGGCTCTGCGCCGCGATCGCATCCATCGTCGCCTGCGGCACGGGTTCCTGCGCGGGCGCGAGATCCGCAGCCATCGCCTGAGGAGCGGCGAGCATCAGGAGGGCGGTGGTGGCAAGCGCGTGATGGCGCAGGGTACGGGTGGCAGTCATAGTCTCTCTCCTTGAACAACAGTTTGGCAAAGCCACCCGCAGGTAACTGTTGCACCAGCCCAAACGGATTGAGCTAGATCAATAGGTTAGGAGGAGCGAAGATAGAAACGACCGGGAAGAACGGACTGTGGCGCACAAGACACAGTCCGAGTTGACGATTGAAAAGTCGAAGCGAAAATGAGCCGGAATACGCGATCGGCGGAACCGGATAAACAAAAGCCCGGCCCCGCCAAAGGCGGAAACCGGGCTCGACTCAGGCGGTGGATGGTCAGCCGTTCAATCCCGGCCGGCGCCGATCAGGCGGCCCGGCGAAACGAAGACGGCTGCGACAGCTTGCGGCCGGAGGCGACCACCATGCCGGCCGCACCTTCCAGCCAGCCGGACACGAGTTCCAGCGCCAGGAAACGGTCGCGCAGGAACGGACCCGGCATCACCAGATGCTGCGTCTTGTCCGCGAAAAAACCGAAGCGCTCGTAATAGGGTGCATCGCCGACGAGCAGGACCGCGCCGTGGCCACGCGTCTTTGCTTCCAGAAGCGCTGCGCGCATCAGCGCAGCGCCAATGCCTTTGCCTTCATGGGCCGAATCGACGGCGAGCGGTCCGAGCAACAGCGCATCGATCGCGCGCCCCTCGCGGCTGACGCCGGCTTCGATGTTCCACAGGCGCACTGTGCCGATCACATGCCCGGCGGTATCGCGCGCGACGAGCGACAGGCCCTCGGCCGGAACGCGGTTGCGGCGGATCTTCTCCGACGACTTCTTGCGACGGTCGCGGCCCATGGCGCGGTCGAGCAGCGCTTCGCGCGACACGACGTCAGCAGGTGTTTCATGATCGATGACAAAGGCAGGCGCCGGCGCGAAAAGCGCGCGCATGCTGGTCAGAACAGCGGCCATTCTGGCCTCCTATCCCAAGCGATGACGATAGTTGTGAGGGTCCGTGCCGGCATGCCGGCACGGGAGACGTCAGATGACGTAGGACTTCAGCGGATCGAACCCGTTGAACGCCACCGCCGAATAGGTGGTGGTGTAGGCGCCGGTGCCCTCGATCAGAACCTCGTCGCCGATCGAAAGCGAAAGCGGCAGCGGATACATGTTCTTCTCGTACATGACGTCGGCCGAATCACAGGTCGGGCCGGCGAGAACGCAGGGCTCCATCGCGTCGGCGTCACGGGCGGTGCGGATCGGATAACGGATCGCTTCGTCCATGGTTTCGGCGAGACCGCCGAACTTGCCGATGTCGAGGAACACCCAGCGGTGCTCGTCATTGTCAGACTTCTTCGAGATCAGCACGACCTCCGCCTTGATTACGCCGGCATTGCCGACCATGCCGCGGCCCGGCTCGATGATGGTCTGCGGGATGTTGTTGCCGAAGTGCTTCTTCAGCGACGCCTTGATCGCCAGGCCATAAGCTTCTGCCGACGGGATGTCGCGCAGATACTTGGTCGGGAAACCACCACCCATATTGACCATCTTCAGAACGATGCCCTGCTTGGCCAGCGACGCGAAAACGCGCTTGGCATCGGCAAGGGCGCCGTCCCAGGCATCAACCTTGGTCATCTGCGAACCAACATGGAACGAGACGCCGAAGGATTCGAGGCCGAGCTGATGCGCATAGACGAGAACGTCGACTGCCATCTGCGGCACGCAGCCGAACTTGCGGCTAAGCGGCCATTCGGCGCCTTCGCCATCCGTCAGGACGCGGCAGAATACGCGGGCGCCGGGAGCGGCACGCGCGATCTTCTCGACTTCCTCGTGGCTGTCGACGGCATAAAGGTTCACACCGAGCGCGAAGGCACGCGCAATGTCGCGCTCCTTCTTGATCGTGTTGCCGAACGAGACGCGCGAGGCATCCGCACCGGCATCAAGCGCCATCTGGATTTCGGCAACGGAAGCGCAGTCGAAGTTCGAACCGAGCGAGGCCAGGAGCTGGAGGATCTCCGGCGCCGGGTTCGCCTTGACTGCGTAGTAGATGGCGCTGTCCGGCAGGGCATGACGGAAGGCACCGAAATTGTCGCGCACGACGTCGAGGTCAACCACGAGGCAGGGACCTTCGGGACGTCGGGTATTGATGAAGTCGAGGATGCGAGCAGTGGTCATCGGTCTAACCCTTCCAAAATTCCAAGGATGTACGAAGCTGCCAAGCTTCGGGTGGACAAAGGACGACGAGACATCGCTCGAAACCAGTCGGTGGAAACACCGGTACCGTACGAACGCTCGACGCGCGAAACGATGGATAAACGCACTCTGGAACGAGTACATAAATCCGCTTTGTCTGCCATGGATTGGTGGGAGACCCGACCGCACTTCCGGCAATGAAGGTGTGCCTCTGAAGTAACTCCGGCTGATGGAAAGCCGGAAGAGACTAGAAAGGCCCGCACCGTCGTTGCTTCGTATGTCCTCGCATTTTCCGGTTGGCCGGAATAGCGACTGGAGGGGTTAATTCCAGGTACCTTACCGATGACCTCACCTTAGGGATAAATCCCAATTCGAGGGTCGGCGGACACACACGGGCACGTGCGACTTTGGGCTGAGCAGGAGATAAGAAATGCGACAGTCATAATCAAGCGGTTTTTTCAACGGAAGCCGAAGTTTTTTACAGCCTTTCGCGATATCTATTGAACGAACACGCGTGAGTGTTCACAATCCAGCGAAAGAGGAGACCGATCGCCCCATGGACACGCTGACCCGCATTCGTGCCTTCATCGACGTGGTGGAGGCCGAAGGCTTCTCCGCAGCGGCCCGGAAGACCGGCCGATCCAAGGCGCTTCTGTCGAAGTATGTCCGTGAATTGGAAGACGAATTGGGCGCGCTGCTGCTCAACCGCACCACCCGGCAATTCTCCATGACCGAAGCCGGGCACACCTATTACCGCACGGCGGCCGACATCCTGAAAGAGATCGACAATCTCGCCGACCTCGTGCGCGAGAACAATGCCGACCTCAAGGGAAAGCTGAAGGTGACGTTGCCGCGAACCTTCATCGATGCCGAAATCGGCCAGTCCCTGATCGATTTTGCCGTCGAAAATCCGGAACTGACGCTGGAGATTGTCGCCGAAGACCGATTCGTTGACCTCATCGAAGAAGGATTCGACCTCGGCATCCGCATCACCAAGCTCGACGATTCGGGCATGATCGCGCGCAAGCTGTCCGACTTCCGCGTCTATGCCTGCGCCACGCCGGCCTTCATCGAAAGCCACGGACCGCTCGTACATCCAAGCGAACTGTCACGCGTTCCTTTCCTCATCGACACCAACACCCGTTCGCACAACAGCATCCGCTTCGTCGACGGCGATGGCGGTGCGATCTCGGTGAGCGTCAGCGGCCCGATCGAGGTGAACAGTCCGCAGGCGACACTGCGCGCGGCCCGCGCCGGCCTTGGCATCGCGATGATCCCCGATTTCATCGCCCGCCCCTACATAGCCTCGGGCGAACTGGTCTCCCTGTTCGACGATTTTATCCCCCGTGACCGGGGGATCTATGCCGTCTACCCCCATCGCCGCTATCTCCCGGCCAAGGTGCGCGCTTTCGTCGACTACCTGCACGCCTGGTTCAAACGCTATTCCTGAGGAATAGCTGGAACAACGGGTCCCATTTTTGTCCCATTCGTCGGGCACGGAATGCACCCGGAACGCAACGCGGGAAGGTCGAATTATATGCGTGGATGCCTTGGATACGCAGCGGCGGGCATTGCCCTGCTGCTCGCCACGCCCGTTTGGTCACACCCCCACATCTTTGCAGAAGCAAGACTGGAAGTCGTGGCCGCCGATGACGGTACGGTGAAGGAACTGCGCAATGTCTGGCGCTTCGACGACGTCTTCACCTCGAGCGTGCTGATAGACTTCGACAAGAACAGCGACCTGAAGCTCGACCATGCGGAACTGGTGGAAATCGCCAACACCATCCGTGAATCGCTCGGCGACTACAGCTATTTCACCTTCATCTCGAAAGACGGCGCCTCTTCGGAGGTGAGCAAACCCGAGGTCTTCAACGTCGACTACAAGGAAAACCAGCTCCTCGTCTTTTTCATCGCCAAGCCGAAGACGCCGCTGAAGATCGGCGGGCGGATGAACTTCGGCGTCTATGACCCGACGCTATATACGGCCATCGACTTTGCCAAGGACACCGACATCGTCGTCGAGGGCAAGGCATTTGCCGGTTGCAAGCACACGGTCGTTCGACCGGACCCCGATCAGGTGATTGCCCAGAACCAGTCGAACCTGACGGAAGCCTTCTTCAACGATCCGGCCGGCACCGACATGGGCAAGCTCTTCGCCACGCGTCTGGAAGTGACATGCTGAGCAGGGTCCGGGTGCAGAAAGCCCTGCCCCTTTTGCTGGCCATGGGCGCGCTCGTGCTGGCAACGGGCCTTGCCCATGCGGCTTCACCGCTCGGCGTCGGGGCGGCCGAACCCACCTACCAGCCGACATCAGGTCGCTTTGCCCATGTTCTCGTCTGGATCAACACCCATCAGCAGGCCTTCTATCGGGCGCTCACCACGGCGCTCAAAGCCATGCGCGAGGACCCGTGGGCACTCGCAACTTTGATCGGGCTGTCCTTCGCCTATGGCGTCTTTCACGCGGCCGGCCCCGGCCACGGCAAGGCGGTAATCTCGTCCTATATGCTGGCCAATGAGATCGAGCTGAAGCGCGGCGTCCTGGTTTCCTTCGTGTCGGCCCTGTTGCAGGGGATGGTGGCGATTGCCGTCGTCGGCGCAGCCTATTTCGTCCTGCGCGGCACGGCGATTACCATGACCGTAGCAACCCAGGCGCTGGAGACAGCGAGCTACGCCATGATCGTCGTCTTCGGCATCTGGCTACTGGTGCGCAAACTGAGGGTGTCCTTAGCGCCCACGCTGCGCCGAAGTGCAACGGCGTCCTCGCTGTTCGACGGGCAAGCCGAAACGATCAGCAAGCCCGGTATCACGGCCGCACTTTTCGCCGCGCCGGGCGAAGAAATGACCCATTTTGCCGATCGACCAGAGCAGCCATCGCGCTTTCGCGCCGATGCGATCGACCACACTCACGACGCGCTGTCACCCGGATCTGTCTGCCACGAATGCGGCATCACCCACGCGCCCGACCCAGCCCTGCTACGGATGAACGTATTTGGCCTGCGCGACGCCTGGTCTGCGGTGATCGCGGTGGGACTACGCCCCTGCTCGGGGGCGCTTCTCGTGATGACGTTTGCCCTCATCAACGGGCTGGTGCTTGGCGGCGTGCTGTCCGTCTTCGCCATGGCACTCGGCACGGCAATGACTGTCTCGGCTCTGGCGAGCCTTGCCGTCGGCGCCAAGGGCCTGGCCCTGCGCCTCTCCGGCCCCGGTTCTCGCAAGGCGGGTCTGGTGGCAAGCGGCATCGAGATCGGCGCCGCCCTGCTCGTTATCCTACTGGGCGCCCTGCTACTCGCGGCAAGCCTTCAGGCTTGAGACAGCGTCAGCTTTCGTCACCCTCATGGCTGCGCTGGTAACGCGAGCGGAGCCACAGGATCAGGAACATCGCCATCAGCCCGACCGCGCCGACGAAGGCGCCGAGTTCCGGCGAATAGGCCCCGAGCCACAGAACGACGGTCGGCAGAAGCAGCATCAGCCCGACGACGACCGCAACGACGATGGCAGCGGACGCGGCCGGGGACTTTGCCTTGGCAGCCGGGGCGCTACCCACGGCACGCGCCCTGCGCTGCGGCGCCGGCAGGAAGCGGAACGCATAGACGATGGCGCCGATCAGCACGCAGATCCCGACAGAATAGCCGAAGGTCGCATTGCGATAGCTGCCATAGGCGAGCGCTGCTGCGACAATCACCGTGCCGATGTTCAGGATAATGCTGAAGATGTTCTTTTCCACGAGACGATCTTTCCTTTGTCTTAGGCCTGTCCGGTGGCCGGATAGGACACGGCCCGCTCGGCGCGCAGGTCTTCGAGGCGATGCCGCTGCTGGCCGGCGTCATCGAAATTCTCCGGTGCCAGCCAGGCCGTGAAGCCGGCCGCCACCAACGGCCAGTCGCCGTCAATGATCGAGAACCAGGCGGTGTCGCGGTTCTTGCCCTTGGACAGCATGTGCTGGCGGAAAACGCCTTCGAACTGGAAACCGTAACGTAGCGCAGAGGCCTTGCTCGGCGCATTCTCGTTGTGACACTTCCATTCGTAGCGGCGGTAACCGAGGTCTTCGAACACATGTTTTGCCAAGAGGTAATGCGCTTCGGTCGCAAGCGGCGTCCGGCTCATGCCCGGTCCATGCGCCACGCCACCGATCTCGACCACGCCATTGGCCGGGTCGGGTCGCATATAGTTCGCCATGCCGACAACCCGGCCGCTCTGCTTGTCACGAAACACCTCCGTGACCCATCCGCCCGTCTGAACAGCGGTCAGCCAGGCGTCGAAATCGGCAATGCCGGCAAAATCAGGCTGGGTGAAATAGGCGAGCAGCGGATTGATCGCGAGGCCGCCGAGGCCGTCCCACAAGGCCTCGAGATGCGAAGTCCGCTCATAGGGTTCGATCACGACGAAGCGCCCCTCCAGCCGGACGGGCTGGGGAGCGGGACATCCCTTGAAGGTGGACAGATCGCGCATGGCGGGCCTCCGGCTGAACTGGTCGCCTGAGGCTTAGGCCAGCGGCCGTGCAAAGGCAACCATCAGCACGACCGCGACACCGGACCCGATGCCGCAGCCTCGGCCGACGATCAGAGGCTGACCTTGGCAGATGCCACTGTCGCCTCGATGTGATCGACCAGCCCGTCGGCCAGGCCGAGACGCCCGGCGAGCATGTCGAGATAGCCGCGTTCGGTGCGCGTGTCAGGCTCGATCGCCAGCCGCGAGGCGGTGTAGAGTTCGACCTTCTGCTCTTCGGTCACCGCAGAGGCGATGAGGGCATCCATGTCCGTCGGCTTGGCCAGTTCGGCTTCGATGAAGGCTTCCGCCTCCGAACCGAGGCCGGACAGATGGATCTTGTCCATGATCCGGCTGCGCTCTCCAGCATCGATATGGCCGTCCGCCTTAGCGGCGGCGATCATCGCCCGCAGCAGGCCGAGCGCAAAATCCTGCGTGACGGCGGCGGGCTCGGTGCTGAAGGGCGAATCCGACGGCGGCGGCAGAAGCTCCGGCAGCGCCTGCTTCGGCTCGGGTGCCTGGCCGGACTGGTAATTCTTGTAGGCCTGGTAGCCGAGGCCGGCGATGACTGCGAGGCCGCCGAGCTTCAATGCGCTGCCGCCGAGCGAGCGCCCGGTCTTGGTGCCCAGCAGGACGGCGGCGATCGCGCCGGTGGTGAGCGGGCTGCCCTTGGCCATCCCCATCAGGTCGGTACCCTTCTGGCGGACGCTGCCTCCTGCCCCCGGGATCTGTGATCCGAGGAATTGGTCCAGCAGTTTCTTGGCGTCGAACATCGCGGTCTCCTTGTGCATCGTCTCGTTCCCTAAATAGGAACTGAGACGATGAATACAATTGCCGGGCGGAGGTTCCGCGTCGCGCGTCAGCCCCTAAGGCCGGCCGCTTCGCTGGCGAGTTTGGTAATGCCGGCCCAGTCACCTGCCGTGACCAGTTCCTTCGCCGCGACCCAGGAGCCGCCAACGCACACAACGTTGGGCAGCGACAGATAATCCATCGCGTTCTTCAAAGAGATGCCACCGGTCGGGCAAAACAGCGTACCGGCGAGCGGCGAAGACAGCGCCTTGAGATAAGCGGCACCACCGGCCTGCTCGGCGGGGAAGAATTTCAGGACTTGATAGCCTTCTTCGCGCAACGCCATCACCTCGGAGGCGGTGGCCGCACCCGGCAGCAGCGGAATGTCCGACTGGCGCGCCACGTCGAGCAGTTCCTGCGTCGTGCCCGGGCTGACGATGAATTGCGATCCGGCTTCGACGGCAGCCGCATAATGGGCGGCATTGAGAATGGTGCCCGCACCGACGACGGCACCTTCGACTTCCTGGGCGACGAGGCGGACGGCTTCGAGGGCTGCCGCCGTGCGCAGCGTGATCTCGATGGCCTTCAGGCCACCGGCGACCAGCGCCCGGGCCAGCGGTACGGCCGACTTGGCATCCTCGATGATCAGCACCGGAACGACCGGCTGGAGCTTCAGGGTGGAGAGCAGCTTGTCGGTTTTTTCGCCCATGGCAGAGGCCTCTTTAAAACGATTAGATCGGAAAGTGAGTATCGCGCATGGCGACACTTGTCGAGCCTGACCCCTAACACGGAATCTTTCCAGTTTCCTAACAGCACGGCCTCGTCTATGGTTAGCAGGCGTATTTTTCGGAGCGAGTGAGTATGGCGAAGGAAATCGAACGCAAGTTTCTCGTCCGCAATGACGGGTGGAAAATTGGCGTCACATCGCGGACACGGATCAGGCAGGCCTACATAGCCGCCGAACACGACAGGTCGGTGCGCATTCGCACACGCAACGACGAGACGGCGCAGTTGACGATGAAGTTCGGCACCGGCGTTTTGACCCGCGACGAGTTCGAATACGAAATTCCCCATGAAGACGCGCTCGAGATGATCGAGTTTGCCACGGGCAATGTCATCGAAAAGACCCGCTACACCGTCGATTTTGAAGGTTTCACCTGGGAGATCGACGTCTTCGAGGGTGCCTATCGCGGCTTGGTCATCGCCGAGGTGGAGATGGGCTCTGAGACCGACGATCCCGCTTTGCCGGCCTGGCTCGGACGCGAGGTGACCGGCGACAAGCGCTATTCCAATCAGGCGCTGGCGACCCAGAGGCTGCGGCCGGAGTTGGTGCATGCCATATCGCATTAGGCCGCACCGGGACCTGTCCGTCGAGGTCGGGTCCGTCGCGCGCCACCAGCTGCAGCTCGCAATCGATGTACTGCGGGAACGCCCTGACGGGCTGCACGATGCGATCCACGAAGCGCGCAAGAAGCTTAAGCGCGTGCGCAATCTCTACCGTCTGCTCGCCGCCACGGACAAGACCTTCTACGCCGGGGAGAACACTCGGCTGGGCGATGCCGCCCGCAGTCTTTCGCGCGTGCGCGATGCAACAGCCCTGATGGAAACAACCAGGCATCTCGCGGGATTTGCTCTGAGCGAAGAGGAAGCCGAGACGTTGGAGGCTACCCGCACAGTCCTGGAACTGCGCCGGGACGATGTCGAACGCGACGAAATCGATCTCGAGGACAAGGTGGCTTCGGTCATCGAGCAGTGCGACGCCGCCAGCACCGCCCTCGACACCATTGATCTGCCCTCCAAGCCCGGCCCCGCAGCGAGACTTCTGGCCAAAGGCTGGCGCAAGGCGCTGCGGCGCGCCCGAACGGCACTCGAAGCCTGCCAGGGCGAGGGTCATGGCGAAGCCTTTCACGACCTGCGCAAGGCCGGCCAGTCCTACTGGATGAACCTGTCTCTGCTGGGCGATCTGTGGCCGAGCGCCTTTGCCGCCAAGCGCCAAGAGGCCAAGCGCCTCGTTGACCTGCTCGGCCACGAACACGACCTGACGGTTCTGACTGAACTCTTCGACCACGAGCCCGATCTGTTCGGCAATGGTGAGAACCAGTCCTTCCTGCTCGCCATCATCATCCGACGCCAGCAGGACCTGCGCCGCGAAGCCCTGGCTCTCGCCGAAACCGTTTTTGCCGGTGACGCGCGGCAGGAGGCAGGCGTGATCGAGACCCTGTGGACCGCCGCCGCCATCGGCCAGAAATCTGGCCGCGGCTGAACGCGGATGAGACAGGCCTGGATCGATCCCCGACCATGAGCCGTTCGCAACGCCTTCTCTCGCTGTTGCAGGTCCTGCGCCGCTACCGCCAGCCGGTGAGCGGAGCAACACTGGCCGCCGAAACCGGCGTATCGCTGCGCACGCTCTACCGCGACATCGCAACTCTGCAAGCAGAAGGCGCCGATATCGAGGGGGAGGCCGGCATCGGTTATATCCTGCGCCCCGGCTACATGCTGCCACCGCTGATGTTTACCCGCGAGGAGATCGAAGCCCTGATGCTCGGCTTCCGCTTCGTCGAGAAGCGCACCGACGAGACCATTGCATCCGCGGCGCGCAATGCGTTGGCCAAGATCGACGCCGTCCTGCCCGAAGACCTGCGCCGCGACATGGCCGATGTCGCGCTGCTGGTCGGTCCAGGCGCAACGATTGCGGCAGAAAGGGTCGATCTGCAAATCCTCCGCCAGGCGCTGCGCAACGAGAGGCCGCTTCTCATCACCTATCGCGACCAGCGCGATAGTCTCTCCAGCCGAACCGTCTGGCCCTGCGCCCTCACCTTCTTCGATGGTCTCCGTGTCCTCGTCGCGTGGTGTACGTTGCGCGAAGATTTCCGCCATTTTCGCACCGACCGGATTGAAAGCGCCGTGGCCAGTGAAACGCGTGACCCGAAGCGCCGCACCGTCCTGATGAAGGAGTGGCGGCGACAGAACACCATT
>JARXAQ010000302.1 GCA_029865825.1 Rhizobium sp. | reverse complement strand
GACTGACCGGCCAGCGAGGGATCGGAGAAGACGAGGAGATCGTCGCCCTCTTCCTTGGCCAGGCCCTCGCGAATGTTGTTCAGCCCCGACGAGACGGCGCGGATGCGGTCGCATTCCTTGACGCGCAGGTTCTCGATGCCGACGAAACGGACCGGCGTCTCGTTGAAGGCGGCGAGCACGGCAATGGTCGGGATCGCGTCCTGCATCTGGCTGCCGTCAATGACGGCGGGCATGTTGGGGAACTGGGCGATGACGTCATAGGCCTTGGCATCGGGCTGAGTGAAAGCGGCGGACGGAGTGCCGATATCGATTGCGCCCCTGGTCAACACTTCCGCACCCCAGAGATAGGTGGCGGCAGAGGCATCCGGCTCGATGTGGAAATCGGTTGCGGTGTAGCCGGTCGGCTCGATGACCCAGGAAGCGGGCGTCGGCTGCTCGACCTTGGCGCCAAACGCACGCATGGCCGACATCGTCAGGTCGATGTAACCGCGGGCGCCGATATCGGCACCGGCAAGCTCGATGGTGAAGGGCTCGGAGCCGCAGGCCGCTGCCATCTGGAGGGCGGAAACATACTGGCTCGACAGGCCTGCATCGATGACGACGTGGTTCTTTTTGAAGGCGCCGTTGGCATCGATGGCGACCGGTGGGCAACCCGAGGGGGCGGCGATCGCGACGCCGAGCGACTGTAGCGCTTCGACGAGCGGCTTGATCGGACGCTTGCGCATGTGCTCGTCGCCATCGACGATGTAACGGCCCTTGCCGAGCGCCAGCGCTGCCGTCAGGAAGCGGGTGGCGGTGCCGGCATTGCCGAGGAAGAGCGGGGCTGCCGGGGCCTTCAACTCGCCCGAACTCGTGACGACGAAGGTGGTGGCATCTGGCTCCTCGACGGTCACGCCCATCTGGCGCAGGGCCTCTGCCATATAGCGGGTGTCGTCGCTCTTCAGCGCGCCGGTCAGGCGGCTGGTGCCCTTCGCGAGGCCCGCCAAGAGCAGGGCGCGGTTGGTGATGGATTTCGAACCCGGAGGGCTCACCTTGCCAGTCAAAGCATGGGCGGGCGGAAGGATGGTCACACTGTCAGTCGTCATCGATCTCAGTCTCTATGCATCGTCCGAAGCAGGCTTGCAAAGAAGTCTGCTTGGCCTCTTTAATCGGTCACGGGTTCTTGTCGGAAAACCGTAGGACACGTTTCCGGAACCCGCTGGAAGTGGACGTCAGAACTTGACCGTCGGTACCGCACGGTCGGCCTCGTTGGCAATCTCGAAATAGGGTTTCTTCGAGAAGCCGAACTGGCCGGCGACGAGATTGGAGGGGAAGCTCTCGACCTTGACGTTCAGATCGCGGGCCGCACCATTGTAGTAACGGCGCGACATCTGGATCTCGCCTTCGATCGTCTCGAGCGATTTCTGCAATTCGACGAAGTTCTCGTTGGCCTTCAGATCCGGATAGGCTTCGGCGAGCGCGATGATCTTGCCGAGGGCCGCACCCAGCAGGCCTTCGGCTTGCGCGCGGCCGGCAACATCGCCCGTCGGCACGGCCTGTGCCTTGTTGCGCAGCTCGACAACGCTTTCCAGCGTGCCCTTTTCGTGGCCGGCATACCCCTTCACCGTCTCGATCAGGTTGGGGATCAGATCGGAGCGGCGTTTCAGCTGCACATCGATGCCCGACCAGGCTTCCTCGGCCATCTGCCGCGCTTTCACGAGCCCTTTGTAGATGAAGACGAGATAGGCGCCGATGGCGGCGATGATGGCCAGTGTCGTGAACATGAACGGTGGGCTCCCAGCTGAATTGGCCGCACGTTAGCCTTTCGTGCTTCGAAAGTCATGAAGGAAGACGCAAGGCTTCGAACTTGGCACCCCGTCTGAAAGACGAACGCAGATCTGTCAAATTGCAGCGAAGTTCTACCGCCTCGATTAATTCGAGTATCCTAATGTAGTCATCCGAGCAGCTTTCGAGCGGGGCCCGCACATGCAGCCGATGACCTGGAACGACCTGCCTGTCTGGGCCTTGCTGGCCGATCGCGAGATCCTTCGCGCTGCAACACCCGAACGTCGTCTTGCCGATGTGCTCAACGATGTCAGCGCGGTGATCACCACGATTGCGGCTTTCGATCTGGCTCCCGCCTGTGCCATCTATCTCGCCGACAGCCAACAGGACCGTCACCGGCTGTTTCATCATGCCGATGCCGACGATCTGGCATTGCCGCTCGATGTCTGTCCGGAAGACGGTTTGCCGCAATTGGCGATTGGCCGCTCAAAGCCCGCCATCTATCATCTGCCGATCATCCACCCGTCGGGCGCCCACATAGGCACCGTCTTTTTCTTTGGCCGGACGGCCAAGCGGATGAGCCAGGAAAAACTCGCGATCCTGCGTCTGCTTTCCGGGGAGATCGGCACCATCATCACGCATCGGAACGGATGCAACGGCACTCTGCTCGACATGGTGGAGCTTTCGACCGACGAGATCTATGTCTTCGATCCGCAAAGCCTGCAGATCACCAGGGCAAACGCCACGGCAAGTGTCAGAACCGGCTATTCCGCGCAGGCCCTCTCGGCCATGACGACGGCTGAGCTGAAGTCAGGACTTTCCGAGGCTGATTATCGTGCAAAGCTGGTGCCGTTGATGCTCGGGCGCAGCCAGAAGATCTGCTTCGAGACCATTCAGCGCAGACGCAACGGTACGGTTTATCCGGTGAAGGTGCATGTCTGGCGGATCAAGGGCCAGGACGCCGATCTCTTTGCCGAAGTGGCCATCGCCACCGCCGATCAGCGCAAGGCCTTCGGCCTGCTTGAGCAGGTGTTCGATGCCATTCCGGGCGGCATCGGCGTGTTCGACAACCGATCGCGGCTGCTGATGGCCAATTGCCGGCTCTACGACCTGATGAACATTCCGCCGGAGCTTTTCCCGCCCGGCTCCTCCTTTGAGGACATCCTCCGCTACAATGTCAGCCGTGGCGAATGGGGTGAGGGCGACCATGAAGCCATGGTGCGTGAACGCGTCGAACAGGCTGAACTCGGCCTGCCCTATAGTTTCGAGCGCGAGCGGACGAGCGGCAAGGTCTTGGCGGTGCGCTCCGAGCCGCTGTCGAATGGCGGTTATGTGCTGAGCTATACCGATATCACCGTGCGCAAACGGGCGGAGAAGGACCTGATCCGCAATCGCGACGAGCTGGAAAAGACGGTGCGCCAGCGCACGGCCGAGATTGCCGCCCAGGCGGCGGCGCTGGAAGAGGCGCTGCAGCAGGAAAAGAACATCAACGCCATGCAGCGGCAGTTCGTTGCCATGACCAGCCACGAGTTCCGCACGCCGCTTGCCATCATCGACGGCGCGGCGCAGCGGCTCCTGCGCAAGAAAGGTGGCATCGACGCGGCCTTCCTCGGCGACAAGACGCAGCAGATCCGCTCGGCGGTGGCGCGCATGGTCGAGCTGATGGAGAGCTTTCTCTCGGCCGGACGGATCGAGACCGGCAAGGCGGAACTGTCGCTGGTCGACTGCGCGCTCAACAAGCTGGTCGAACAGGCGATCAAGCGGCAGAAGCTGTCTTCGCATCATCACCGCTTCGAGACCGATATCGAAGCGCTCCCGTCGATGATCCGCTGCGATGCGCTGGGCATCTCGCAGGTGATCACAAACCTCCTGTCGAATGCGATCAAATATGCGCCGCGCGCGCCCGACATCCTGGTCCGAGGCTGGGAAGAGGAAGGTTTTGTCTTCCTGTCTGTCAAAGATGAGGGCGTCGGCATTGATGCCGAGGACATCGGAAAACTCTTCCAGCCCTATTTCCGCGCCCGCACATCGACCGGGATTGCCGGCACCGGCATCGGGCTGTCGCTCGTCAAGCAGATCGTGACGCTGCATGACGGCGACATCTTTGTCGAGAGCCAACGCGGCAAAGGCACGACATTTACGCTGGTTCTGCCGGTCAAGGGCCCGGCGCGGACGAGCGAAACCGAGGCGGCAGCGGAGACCCATGCCGCGTGATCCCTCAACGGGGAGAAGAGGAGGACAGCATGATCACGGTACTTTGCGTCGAAGACGAAAGAGACGTGCGTGAACTGATCGTCGAGGAACTGGAGGATGCCGGCATCCGCGTCTTGCAGGCCGAGAACGGCAAGGAAGGGCTGGACCGGATCCTCCGGGATCGGCCCGACATCGTCATCTCCGACATCACCATGCCCGAGATGGACGGGATTTCCATGCTCGGCGAATTGCAGATCAACCATCCGCAATTCTCCAACATGCCCTTCGTCTTCCTGACGGCGCTGGCCGACCGGGAAAAGATGATCGAAGGGCTGGGCGCGGGTGCCGAAAGCTACCTCACCAAGCCGATCGACTTCGATGTGCTGATGGCAAAGATCCACGGCCTGGTGGTGCGGATCGAGAACCGGGTGGCGGCGGGGCTGGAGTTTTGAGGCTTAAGCCGCCCTGCCGAAGTTCGCTCCACCTGCATCCGTCAGCAGAAACGCTTCGCCACAGCTTTTCGCCAGCGCACGTACGCGGCCGATATAGGCCTGGCGTTCGGTGACCGAGATCACGCCGCGGGCGTCGAGCAGGTTGAAGATGTGGGACGCCTTGATGCACTGGTCATAGGCCGGGAAGACGCATTTGTGCAGGCGCTGGTTTTCCGAGTCCGAGGGTGCGCCGGCGGCGAGCAGGGCCTGGCATTCCTTCTCGGCATCGATGAAATGGCGATGCAGCATTTCTGTGTTGGCGAATTCGAAGTTGTGGCGGGAATATTCCTGCTCGGCCTGCAGGAAGACGTCGCCGTAAGAGATCTTCTCTTCGCCTTCGCGGCCGTTGAAGTTGAGGTCGTAGACATTGTCGACGCCCTGGACATACATGGCGAGGCGCTCGAGGCCATAGGTCAGTTCGCCCGCGACCGGCGAGCAGTCGATGCCGCAGACGGCCTGGAAGTAAGTGAACTGCGAGACTTCCATACCGTCGCACCAGCATTCCCAGCCGAGCCCCCAGGCGCCGAGCGTCGGGCTTTCCCAGTCGTCCTCGACGAA
>JARXAQ010000286.1 GCA_029865825.1 Rhizobium sp. | reverse complement strand
TAGAGGAAAGCTGCAAGTCCGGCGGACACCGGGACGGTGATGACCCAGGCGGCGACGATGGTCATGAAATGCGAGCGGCGTACGAGATAGCGGCGACGAAGTTCCTCCGGATTGCGCTCCGGTTTGGCCTCGACATCGAAGCGTTCGGCCCTGGCCCGCATGTATTCGACCCGGCGCTTGGAGTTGCGCGTATACCATTCCCGGAAGAAGCCGACACCGAAGACCGCACCCACCGCGATATGGGTCGAGCTGACCGGCAAGCCCAGCGCCGAGGCGAGAAGCACGGTGGTCGCGGTCGACAGCGACACGCAGTAGGCCCGCATGGGATTGAGCTTGGTGATCTCTTCGCCGACGATCCGGATCAGGCGTGGGCCATAGAGCAGAATGCCAACGGAGATCCCCAGGGCGCCGATCAGCACGACCCACAGCCGCGGCGTGCCGTCGCCTGGAACGCCGTAGGTCCGTGTCGCCTCGACAATCGCGGTCAGCGGGCCGATCGCATTGGCCACGTCGTTGGCGCCATGGGCGAAGGACAAGAGGGCTGCTGCGAAGATCAGCGGCAGGCGAAACAGCTTGCGCAAAGACTGGTTGCGATTTTCCAGCCCGATCGACTGGCGATGCACGAGCGGAACGGCGACCGCCCAGGATAGCAGTCCGCCCATGACACCAATTGCCAGCGCGACGGGCAAGTCGATGTGGATAATCTGGCCGAGTCCCTTGAGGGACAAGTAGCTGAGAAAGGCGCCGATCATGATGGCGACCAGGATCGGAACCCAGAAGCGGGCAGCCTCGATCTTGTCTTGCCGGTAGATGACGAATTCCTTGATGAAGGCTAGGATCGCTGCCGCAATCGCCCCCCCGAGAAGGGGTGACACCATCCAGCTGGCGGTAATGCCGCCAATGATGGTCCAGTTCAGGGCCGTCAGGCCCGCCGCGGCAATGCCGGCGCCGAGCACACCGCCGACCACAGCATGGGTCGTGGAGACGGGCGCATTGATCCAGGTGGCGAGGTTGACCCACAGCCCGGCGGAGAGCAGGGCTGCCATCATCGCCCAGACGAACGCGTCGGTGTCGGCCGTCATCGACGGTTCGAGAATGCCGCGCGAGATCGTCTCGACGACCTCGTTGCCAGCAATCATCGCGCCGGCAATCTCGAACACGACAGCGATGGACAGGGCGGTGGCCATGCTCATCACCCGCGCGCCCACGGCCGGCCCGACATTGTTGGTCACGTCGTTTGCGCCGATGTTCATCGCCATGTAGCCGGCAAGGGCAGCAGCGGCGATCACGACGGCCGCACCCGGCCGGTCGATCGCGGCGGCGGTTGCAACGACCGTCACCAGGATCAGGAAGATCAGGCCGAGGGCGAGAGGCGCCAGCCGACGCGACACATGCTGGGAGACTTCCTCGACATGCGCGATCTTGCCGAGATCCTTGTCCAGGGTCGGCTTCAGCAGCTTCGGTGTCGATTTGCCCATGGGCGGGTTGCCTCCGGAAGAGACACCATCTCGGGCCTCACGCGTGCATGTCTAATAGCGAATGATGAAAGTGACGCGTCGACGCGACGTCCGTCCCGTGTTTCCGTGCAAATTGTGTCAAAGCCCCTACCGGCAAAGACCGCCAGGTTCAATATGACAATTTTACGACAATGCCGTTTCAGGCCACCTGTGCCGATTTTTTTGGGTTTTCGGCTGCGGTCGACATGAGGGGAAAGGCGCGGAACAGGATCTTCAGTTCCGGCTCGTCGACGCGCGAAGCGGCTTCTTCGCAAGTCACCCATTCGAGCTTCCGGCTTCCCTTTTCCGGAAAGTCCTTGACCATCGACTTGACCTGCAGGCTATAGACCTGAACCCGCGTCGGGACCTTCAGCCCGCCGTCCATCCGCTTGGCGTAGGTGTAGTAACCGATCGGATCACGGCCGGCCTTGCCCTTGATCCCGGCCTCCTCATAGGCTTCACGCTCGGCGATCGCATGCGGCAGTTTGCCGGGCATGTGCCAGCCCTTGGGGATCACCCAGCGCCCGGTGTCACGGCTCGTGATCACCAGCACCTCGATCTCGTTGGTCTTTTTCTTTCGCCTGTGACAGATCGCAGCGAATTGCTGCCGCGGCGGGCGCTGCAGCATGAGCCTGAGGTCGGAAGTGATGCGGCCGATGATTCCCAATGAACGTGCACCTCGATTCTTGATGATTAGGACATGATCCGCTGTCTAAGAGAAGGCGGATCAACATTGCACACAGGAATTCTGTGTCTATTACCCTTTTGCCTACCAGTCACGACCACCGCGCGTGTCTGCCGATGCGACATGCCGTGGCGCAACTGGACCGCCGTCGAGGCGCGGGCACCTTCAACCCGGCTCGATCAACCCGATGTGCCGCAGGCCATCGAGCACACCCCAGGCAGCTCGACCCTTGCCCTTGAAGATGCCATCCCGGCCCTGTGTGAGGCTGGAGAGTTCTGCAAGCGCATTTTCCGGCAATATACCACGGATGCCGTCCAGCTCGAACATCGCCCTGTCATTGTCCGTGTCTCCGGCGACGACCACGCCGGAAAGCGGGATGCCAAGCTCTGCGCAAAGCCAGTCCAGCGCCTGTCCCTTGTCGGCCGCGCCGGGGAGAACATCGAGATCACGCCGGCTCGAATACACGAGCTTGGCAGTCTGACCGAGAACAAGGAGCCGACTCTCGATCTCGAGGAGATCATCCGGCTCCGCATCGCGCAGATACCAGCTGGATTTCAGCGGATGCTGGTAGCGTTCGGGCTGGCGCGACAAGCGCTCCATCGAGCCCAGCAGGTCCTCGATCCGGCTGACGTCGAAATCCCGGTCCAGCGTCTTGCGATAGGCCTCGCCGAGATCGGGCGAGCTCTGGGCGTAGAGCATGGTCCCAACGCCACCAATGACGAAATCGGCGGGCGGAAGCCCTTCCTGGGCGCAGAAGGCAAGGATGTCCTCGACCAGTCTTCCACTGTTGTAGACCAGGAGGGGACGCTGGCCGTCTGGCAGGGCGGACCAGTGGCGGGCAAAGGCGAGCGTGCCTTCGCGCTCGCCTGCCAGCGTGCCGTCAAGATCGGAACAGAACAGTCGTATCGGTTTCAATCGCCGTCATTCCAGGGTTCGGCCCAATCGCTCTCTTCGAGAGCCTGCGCCACCGGGCGGCCCTCGACAAGAGCGACGAGCTGTTGCGCGATGCCGGTCCAGGTGAAAAGGCTGCGGGCTTTGTGCGCACCCATCCGGGACAATCTTCCATAGAGCCGCGGATGCTTGAGCGGTTTCATCATGGTGATGCCGAGATCTTCCTTGTCGAAAGGATCGGCGAACAGCGCATGGCGACCATAGCTGACAGCGCGGAAAAGGCCGCCATGAATGGTCACGATCGTCGGCGTACCGCTCGCCATGGCCTCGATCGCCGTCATGCCGAAGGGCTCGTAGCGGCTCGACAGGACGAAGAGATCGGCTGCGCGATACATGTCGGACAGGTCGTCATCCGCGACGAAGCCGGTGAATTCAACCTTGTCGGTCAGCCCGAGATCGATGACCTGCTGCTTCAGCTGTGCCAGGATATTCTGTTCTTGCGCATCGAGGTTTTCACCGCCCAGCGCCAGCCGAAGCCGGGCGTCCGGGACGCGCTCCGCCAGCACCGAGAAGCCATCGATCAACAGGTCGTAGCCCTTATTGGTCGCGAGCCGACCGAGTGCCAGAACGGTCCGGCCCTCGAAGCCGAAACGCTGGCGCACCATCTGCCGCGAAGATTCCGACACGGGATAGAAGCGGTTATCGTCATAACCCGGCGGGATCATGTGCACCCGGTTGCGGGCGAGACCGTAATCCTCGTTCAGCATATCGAGCTGGATCGGCGTTGTCGCGATGACGAGCTGGCAGCTGCGATAGACGATCAGCTCGTGCTGGATCCGTTCCTTGAAGTTGAATTCCTGCTCGAACCTGTCCGACTGTTCTGGATAGTCGGTCTCCATCTGCCGCTTTTTCCAAAGCCCGAGCGAATGCGGCGTGTGGATATGCGGCACGCCCAGCGCCTCCGACAGGCGCTGACCGGCGACGCCGGCATCCCAGTAGTGGCTGTTGATGAAGAGATATTTCAGGCCCTCTCGCTTGATATAGCGCAGCGCCTTCTCGTTCCATTCGCCCAGATGCCGGTGGAGATATTCCTTCGGAATGAAGTCGGGCCCACCACAGGGTATGCGGATGACCCGCACATTCTCGTCCACAGTGTCGAATTCCGGCTGGTCCTCGAAGCGGCGGGTATAGATGTCCACCTTGTGGCCGAGTTGGGCGAGCTTCTTGGCGAGCTCCAGCACATAGACGACCTGTCCACCCGTATCGGCGGCCCCCAGCGGTGGCTGGGCCGCGACATAACCGTGCGTCGAAATCAGCGCAATTCGCGGCGTCTCTAACGCGTCCGAAGTTGTTGCCATGTTCCCTGCTCTGAAAATTGGTTCCTATGAAGAGCGAAGAAAACGTCGAAATCGAGATAATGTTCCAAAATACGGGATAAAAATTCCGGGAAATGTATTTTTGTCGCAAAATGGCCGATCGTGAGCATGCGCTGTGAGACGCATTTGGTGACCCGAGACGGCGGGGCCTGCTGTTAGGATGGCTTGTCTGTCTTTGTCGAGCGGGTGTTGCGCGGCGCGGGATCTGCGCCCTCACGTCTGAGCAGCCGCAGCTTGGAAACCCGCCCCCATTCGTCGGAGCGTGCACTGTCGGCCGCCGCCTGCATGACGAAGTCGATATGTGCTTGCGCCGCCCGCTTGGCGCCCGCCGGATCGCCGGCCAGGATCGCGGACTGGATCGCCACATGCTGCTCCAGTAGTCGTTCGCGCGCGTTCGGCAGCGAAAACACGGCCTGGCGATTGAACAAGATACCTTCCGAAAGCAGCCGGTAGCAGGCGCGCATTGTATGCAGCAGGATGATGTTGTGGGCGGCCTCACCCACGGCGTTGTGGAATTCGACATCGGCCGCAAGTTCTGCCTCCGGCGGTCCATCCGCATGGGCTCTGCGCATGTCGTCGATGATCCGCGCCAGGATCGCCTTGTCGGTCTCCGTTGCCCGCTGCGCGGCGAGCTCTGCGGTCAGGCCCTCCAG
>JARXAQ010000204.1 GCA_029865825.1 Rhizobium sp. | reverse complement strand
CGTCTTGCGGATTGCCCAGGCGACCTTGTCTCCACACGCCTTTCACGAGCGTCTCGCATCCTTCTGGGTCAACCACTTCACGGTCAGCGCCTCGAAATCGCCGGTCATGCGGTTGCTGGTGCCGCTCTACGAAGCCGAAGCGATCCGTCCCCATCTCGCGGGCTCCTTCCGGGACCTGCTGGTCGCGGCTTCGCTGCATCCGGCGATGGTGACGTTTCTCGACCAGGCAAAATCGATCGGGCCGTCGTCCCGGCGCGGCAAGCGGCAGGGCGGCGAGGCGGCGAACGAGAATTTTGCCCGCGAGGTTCTGGAGCTCCATACCCTGGGGGTGGGATCCGGCTACCAGCAGGCGGATGTGCAGCAACTGGCGCTGCTGCTGTCTGGGATCACCCTCGATCCCGCGACCGTCACCACCATCTTCAATCCGCGCATCGCCGAACCCGGCTCCTTCACGGTTCTTGGTCAACGGTATAGCCGGGATAGCGGGCTGTCCGATGCCAGGGCCGTCTTGGGGGCTCTCGCCGCGGACCCGCGCACGGCAAAGCATATCTCCCAAAAACTCGCTGCGCATTTCATCGGCGACCAACCGCCTGCCGATCTGGTCGAGCAGATGGCGCGGGCCTGGGCGCAGACCGACGGCGATCTGTCGCGGGTTTATGCGGCGATGCTGGCGCATCCGGCCGCCTGGGCGACACCCGGTGGCAAGACGAAGATGCCGCTCGACTATGTGGTGTCAGGATTGAAGGCATTCGGCTTCAATCGCGCCCGGATTCTGCAGCGGGATGACGACGAGGACATGGCTGATGACAGCGACATGATGGCCGAAAGCGGTGCCCGCGCCAAACAGGCTCGGAGCCTCGGCCAATTCGCGGTTGCGACGCTGGATGCGCTGGGTCAACCGTTGTGGCGGCCGAGCAATGCTGCCGGCTTCGACGACGGATCGGCGAGCTGGGGTGGGCCAGGCCAGTTGGCGCAGCGCATTGCCTTTGCCCGGCGGCTGGTCGGACGTGGCGGGCGGGATCTCGATCCCCGCGACTTCCTGCGCGCAACACTGGGCGAGACGGCGCGCGCGGACACCGTGACCGTGGTCTCCCAGGCGCCTAACCGGGATTCCGGACTGCTTGCCACGCTTGTTTCCCCCGAATTCAACCGCAGATGAGGAGACCCCGATGCACGACCGGATTCTGATTTCCCGCCGTGGCCTGATCGGCGCTGCCTGCAGTCTGGCTGCCGCCCCGATCCTGAGCCCGGTCAGCCTTGCCGCCATGCCGGGCGACAACCGCTTCGTCACCATCGTCTTGCGCGGTGCCATGGACGGGCTGGATCTGGTTCAGCCGTATGAGGACATGGCCTTCCGCAGCATGCGGCCAAAGCTGTCCCGCACGCCGGACAGCGGCTTGATCGATCTCGACGGTCGGTTCGGGCTGCATCCCGCAGCCGCCGCGCTCGAGCCGCTGTATCGGCGCGGCGAACTGGGCTTCGTGCATGCCGTCTCCACCCCCTACCGCGATGGCCGCAGCCATTTCGACGGTCAGGATATGCTGGAAGGGGGCGGCACAGCAAAAGACAGCAGCGAGGGTGGCTGGCTGAACCGGGTGCTGTCCTTGACCCGTGATCCGGCCCCCGCGATCGATGTGTCGGTCACCCGCGAGATCATTCTGTCAGGCCCCAATCCGGCGGAAGTCTGGGCACCGCGCTCGGACGTGGCGCTGGCCGATGACGAGCTGCAGATGCTGGCGCGGCTGTACCGGAACGATCCCGATTATGCCAAGGCATTGAGCGATGCTGTCGGCATCGACCAGTTCACCGACCTCCTGCGCGGCGAGGCCTTGGAAGACCGGCACGGGGCGGCGGCGGCGAAGCTCGCCGGATCGATGCTGCGCGACAAATACCGGATCGCCAGTTTTTCGATCAATGGCTGGGACACGCATGTGAACCAGCGGGCGCAATTTCAGGCGGCGGCGAAGATCCTGTCATCCGCCATCGTGACGTTGCGAACCGAACTCGGCGATGCCGCCTGGTCCAAGACGGCGGTGTTGGCGGTGACGGAGTTCGGCCGCAGCGCGCATGAAAATGCGAGTGGCGGGACCGACCACGGCACCGGCGGCTGCGCCATCATTGCCGGCGGCGCGCTCCGTGGCGGCAAGGTCTATGGGCGCTTTCCGGGGCTCGGCGACGGCGACCTTCTGGACGGCCGTGACCTGATGCCGACAGGCGATGTGCGGCATGTGGCGGCCGCGCTGCTGGGCAGCCAGTTCGGCATCGCCTCAGGCGCCTTGCGGGGTACGGTATTTCCCGGCCTTCAGGACGAAGGCCGGGTAGCCTTTCTCTGACGCTTACGGCGCAGGCCGGGGCGATGGCAGCGCGCGGCGGCCAAGGCCCCAGGCGGGAACGACGATGGCCAGCATCAGGACGGTGTTGAGGGCGACATTGACCGGGGCGCCGGCGACGAGGGAACCGGTGCTGTCGACCAGAAACCAGGCGAGCGTCGCCTCGACGAGCAGCAGGCGCGTCAGGGCGGGATCTGTGGCGAGTAGCCGGCTAACGACCAGCCACATCATGGTGCCGAAGCCGACCATGACGCCGCCGCTGATCGCCGCAAGCAGCCGGGTCTCCGGGGCTACGAGAGATTGTGTACCATCGAAGGGCCAGACGATGAGGTCGGCCAGCCATGTGACGGGCGTCGCCGTGAGTGGATGTGCGCCAAGGGCGACGATCAGTCCGAAGACGATCAGGAAGAGGCTGGTCAGCTTGAGCCAGGTGGTGGTGAAGGCGGGGGTCATGATTTCAATCCTTTCTGTTTGGCCTGACCAGCATCGACCGGCAGCAGACGCGCAGCAATTACCTCAGAGGTAAGTGACGGCGCGCCGGACCGATGGCATTGTCGGGTTCGGAGGATGCGATGACAGCGGATTTCAGCCTGCAACTGAGGACATGGCGTGGTCGGCGGCGGATGAGCCAGATGCAGCTGGCGCTGGAGGCCGATGTATCGGCGCGCCATGTCGCCTTTCTCGAAACCGGCCGGGCGAAGCCCAGCCGCGCCATGGTGCTGCGTCTCGGCGAGGCGCTGGACATGCCGCGCACGGAGCGCAACCTGATGCTGGATGCGGCGGGATTTCGTCCTGCCTATGGACGCCGGAGTTTCGACAACGAGGCTATGGCGCCGGTGCTGAAGGCGATCCGCCACATGATCTGCGGCCACGCGCCCTATCCCGCCTTCGTCTTCGACCGGCACTGGACGGTGCTCGATACCAATGACAGCGGGCTGGCCATGCTGGCCGGCTTTGGCGTGGCAACGGGCGACAGCTTCATCGACTTTCTGCTGGCGCCGGGTCGTGGCGAGACGCTGGTGGAGAATTGGGGCGAGGTCGCGGCGCATCTGGCATCGCGGTTTCGGCTGGAAAGCGCGCATCTGGGCGGCGATCCCGTGCTGGACCGTGCGGCCGCCACACTGGGCCGGGATCCGGCCTTGCAGGGGCACGCCGCGACCGGCGACCTGCCACCCGTCGTGCCGGTGCGCTTTCGTCTCGACGGCCACATCTATCCGATGTTTTCGACGATCACCCAGTTCGGGACGGCCGAGGACATTGCGCTCGCCGACATCAAGATCGAGATGTTCTTTCCGGCAGACGATGCGACGGAGGCTCTGTTCCGCCAGATGGCCGGAGGGGCGGCGGGCTGATCAGGTGGCCGGGACGGGTGTCGGTTTGCCCTCGGCATCGAGGGCGACCATGACGAAGGTGGCTTCGGTGACCTTTTCCATCACATGGGTGAGATAGCGCTGCGCCCAGGTCTCGACCTTCAGCGTCATCGAGGTGCGGCCGACGCGGCTGATGTCGGTGTAGACGCAGAGCGTGTCGCCGATCTTGACCGGCAGGGCGAAGGCCATTTCCTGGACGGCGGCGGTGACGACACGGCCCCTTGCCCGCTCTGCGGCGCGGATGCCGCAGGCGAGGTCCATCTGTGCCATGACCCAGCCGCCGAAGATATCGCCGGCCGCATTGGCATCGGCCGGCATGGCGAGCGTGCGGATCGTCAATTCACCCATGGGGGCAGTGGCGGGATAAATGGGCATGGGTGAGCGATTCCTGTGCGGTTCGAGGCTTGCCCCGCAGCTAAGCGCGCGGAGAACGGACTTGGCATATGTCAATTGTTGTGGGTGATTTTCCGCCCCTCAGAAGTCACAGTGCCAAGTTTAGAGAATTAGAAGGAGCCAATATCAAAATTTATGAAAATGAGACATAATTCTTCTTAGGGGTTCTGCATGAAATCCATGTCCTTGTCGGTCCGGCTCTACGCGCTTGTCGCGATTGCGCTGTCCGTTCTTGTCGCAACGCTGACCTACAGCCTGTTCAATGCCTATGACGCCTTGACCAATGAGCGGCGCGCCGGTCTTGCGCAGATCAATGACAACGCTATCGCGATCTTCAACAAATACCACAAGATGGAGCAGGAGGGTGCGTTGACGCGCGCCGAGGCGCAGGAGCGGGCGAAGGACGTGGTCTCGGCCATGCGTTATGCGCCGGACGGTTATCTGTGGATCAACGACATGCAGCCGGCCATGGTGATGCATCCGATCAAGCCGGAGCTGAACGGCAAGGACCTGAGCCAGAACAAGGACCCGAACGGCAAACATCTGTTCGTCGAATTCGTCAATGTGGTGAAGGCCAACAAGGAAGGCTTTGTCGATTACTTCTGGCCGAAGCCTGGCTTCGAGGCGCCGGTGGAGAAGTTCAGCCACGTCGTCGGTTTCGAGCCCTGGGGCTGGGTCGTCGGCACCGGCGTTTATTCCGATGACCTCGCAGCCCTGTTCCGCCAGACGGCGACTGAGTATGCCGTGATCATCGGCGTTGCCATCCTCGCTATCCTGTTCTGTGCGATGATGGTGGTGCGCAGCGTCGTTCAACCAATCAACCGGCTGAAGGCTTCGATGCGCGATATTGCCGACGAGCGGGTCGATGCCGCAATCACCGATACTGATCGTCGCGACGAGATCGGCGGCATGGCGCAGACGCTGCAGGTGCTGCGCGACAGCGTGCGGGACCGGATCGAGATGCGCGAGCGCGAGGCGGCCCAGCAGGACAGCATCAATGGCGAGCGGGCGCGCAACGAGACGCATCTGCGGACTTCGGCCGAGCGGCAGAGCCATGCGATCGATGCGATCGGGTCGGCGCTGGAGCAGCTGGCCGAAGGCGATCTGACCGTGCAGATCGCGGCGATCGGCGCGGATTACGAAAAGCTGCGGGCCGACTTCAATCGCGCGGTCCAGTCGCTGGGTGGGGTTCTCATCTCGATCAACCAGACCAGCGACGTGGTGACTTCGAGCGCCGGCAATATCAGCGAGGCGACCAACAACCTGTCGCGGCGCACCGAGCAGCAGGCGGCCGCACTGGAAGAGACGGCGGCAGCACTCGACGAGATCACCGCGACCGTGCGCACGGCGGCCGAACGGGCCAATGAGGCGCGGCAGATGGTGGCGGAGACGAAGACGAGCGCCAACCGCTCCGGCGCGATCGTCCGCAATGCGGTCGATGCCATGGGCCGGATCGAGGGCTCGTCGCAGAAGATCAGCCAGATCATTTCCGTGATCGACGAGATCGCCTTCCAGACCAATCTGCTGGCGCTCAATGCGGGCGTCGAGGCGGCACGGGCCGGCGAGGCCGGTCGCGGCTTTGCCGTGGTGGCGCAGGAGGTGCGGGAACTGGCGCAGCGGTCTGCCAATGCGGCCAAGGAAATCAAGACCCTGATCAGCGCATCGGCGCATGAGGTCGAGACCGGCGTCAGTCTGGTGCGGGAAACCGGAGAGGCGCTGCTGGAGATCGAGCAGCTGGTGAACCGGGTCAATGACAGCGTCGACACGATCGCGACGGCGGCGAAGGAGCAGGCAACAGGGCTTGCCGAGATCAACACCTCGGTCAACCATATGGACCAGATGACCCAGCAGAATGCCGCCATGGTGGAAGAGACTTCGGCAGCCGGCCAGGCGCTGGCGGAAGAGAGCCACAACCTGCGCCAGCTGCTATCGCGGCTGAAGGTGCATCGCGACCAGGCGGCGCGGCGCGCAGCCTGATGCTACACCCCGACGGGGCATGAACGAGGCCGGCAGCGCGATCTGCCGGCCTTTTGCTGTTGCGTGGGTTGTTTCGAGGGGTGAAAAGCGGGGTTTGGCCGTTCATGGCGCATTAAGGCGGGGTGTCGTAGTCTTTTTTGCCAGTGCCCCGAACCGGGCCATCGAGGGTGAAATGAGTTTTGTGTTTTCGTCCCTTGGCCGCCGTCTGACGGCCGCTATCGCTCTGTCGCTGCTGACTGCCGGGTGTTCCGGCAGCGACCGCATTCCGCTTGCCGATATCGGCGGCCCGCAAAAGGGCGACGTGCTGGTCGGCCGTTTGGTTGCCATGCGGGAGGGGCGGGGGCGGGTGGGGCGGGTGGGCGAGGTTTCGCCCGAGGCGGTCGCCTATGCGTCGCCGACGGCGGCGGCCAATGGCGGCCGGGCCGGGATCGACTATCTCGACACTCCCAATCTCGCCGACGGTGAGGCCTCGGTAGAGCCACCGATGCAGGCGGCGGAGGCTTATGGTGCGCCGGGCGTCGGTCTCGACGAAAGCCAGAGCCAGAGCGCGATGGTGATCCCGGAGGGCGGGGTCAATCTCGACGGCGAATTGGGGATCGGCGCCGGGGAGGCGTCGATGGTGGCGGCATCGCCTGAAGGCGTGCAGCCGCAGATCGTCACACAGGGGGGCGCCATGGCGATTGCCGAGGGTCATACCGCCCAGCCGGTGGTCGACGGGATCGGTTTCGACAATCCGGAGGCGCTCGTGACCGGACCGGTGACGCCGGCAGCAGTGCCGACCGAGCTGGCCGAGCAGACGGCGGGGGAAGACCCGATCCTGCCGCTCTCCGCCGACAGCGGCACAACCGGGCTCGATACCGCAAGCGAGCCAGTGACACCGGCCCGCGCGCAACACGCGACCCGGGCCGCCCCTTCGGCGGACGCCTGCGCGCTGTATCTCGACAAGAGCAATTGCCGGACACGCTGACGGCCAGCGCCTTCGGCTAACGGCCCTTTGCCGGGCGCGCCCGCCTCGGTGCGAGGTCGGGTGCGCCTCTGGCATGGCGTACCGGTAGCGGCCCTTTCGGCCTTGCGGGGGCTTGGCTTTGATCCTAGACCCGCCGGCAAGCCGATGTACGCCAAGGTCCGTGGCGTGCGTGCCGTCTCGCGGTGCCGGGTGATTGTGTTGCTCCGGTCTCGGTGCCCTGGTGCTGATGCCTTGGCTCCGCCCGTTTGTCTGTCCCGGACCCCCGTTCCGCTGGAGTTTTTCCGATGCCCCCGATTGCCGATATCCTGTTTTTCGTCGCCCTTTTGGCGGTTGCCGGCGGTGTTGCCGGGCTGCTGGCGGGTGTGTTCGGCATTGGTGGCGGGGCGGTGCTGGTGCCGGTGTTTTACCAGGTCTTCGGTTATGCCGGGATCCCCGAGCATGTGATCAT
>JARXAQ010000183.1 GCA_029865825.1 Rhizobium sp. | reverse complement strand
GATGGAGCCGCTTGCGGTGACGCGACCGCCAGTGGCGAAATTACCTGTCAGGCTGCCAATGTCTGCCCGGTTGCCCGTGAGGTTGATGGTCGTTGCGATCTGCTCAATGGCGAGATTGCGGCGCACGTCGACGACGCGGGCACCGCTCGTCGCGATGGTTCCGGTGATGCTGGGTTCCGCAGAGCTGCCGCCAACGGTCAGGTTGACGCGCGCCGTTCCCTCGGCCACCAGACCCTGGGCCGCCAACTGGCTGTTGATGGCAGAAAACGGCACGTCACCCTGAATGCGCAGATCGAGCCCGACACCATTCGCCAGCGAAACCGCGCCCGCGCCTGTGATCCCGATGCCGGATCCGGTCACGCGGCTCTCGAGCGTCAGGCGCTGGTTTTCGAAGCGGCCATTGGCGGTGAGGCCGAGCGGCGCCAGACCGGCCGCCCGGCTCTGGGCAATAGCCGCTCCCTGCCAATCGAGGCGGTAGTCGGCGACGGGTGCCGCCGTCGTGCCGGAGACGTCAATGCGGCCGGAGATCGAGCCTTCTGGTGCAATCTGGGGCGCAAGCGCATTGGCGAGCGATGCGGGTAGGTTCGCAATGTCGGCGCGCAGGTTCAACCGTTCGCCGACATCGCCTGAAACCGTTACCCGGCCCGAGCCGGCAGAAATGGTGGTTGCCGGGATGACCACCGTACCGTTGTCGATACGAATCGTCGTCGGCGCGGCAAGTGCCAGCGCAATGCCGCGCGGGGCAGCCTGGAGACTCTCCACCGCAACCGTCATGCCGGACGGGGTCTGGGAAAGCCGACCTTTGACTGTCGCCGGCGCGTTGTCATAACGGGCAGCAAGATCGAATTGCGTCGCGTCACCGGCCCGGTCCACGTTCAACCGCAGGCCTTCGATTCGATTCGCACCTGAGGTGACGGCATCAGCGGTCACCACACCGGATGCGGCCAGCGCTCCAATATCCGTCGCAGTGAGGTCGATCACCGGCTGATCGATCAGGACGCCGTCGCGGGTGATCTTCGTCCCGCTCGCTTTCACGATGGCCGACGTCTTGCCGGCCTCCGAGCCGAGCGTCACGTTGCCTTTCAAATCACCGTCCAGTTGCTGGCCGGCCAGGGCCGCAAGCAGGCTGAGGTCAGGAAAATCGAAGGCGATCGCACCTGTTGGTGTAAAGTCCGTGCCGAGCGACAGCGCGCCGTTCAGCCTGTTCGGGCCAATCTCCAGGGCCAGACCCTCGACCTGGGTCACCCCTTCCGCACTCACGACCTTGCCGCTTGCCTGAACCGGCTTTCCGTCGATCTGGCCGCTCAGCCTGACATCGCCTTGCGGAGAGGTGGCGCTGGCCAGACCTTCTGCCGTCAGGGCGAGCCCGGTCACCTTGTAGCCGGCGGCCGTGCCGTCCTCGACCGCCACATTGACGGTCGCCTCGATGGCATCGAGCGGGCCGGAGGCAGAAACGTCAAAGCTAGCCGCACCCTGAATTCGGTCGACGAAGTTCCCAAGGTCGTTCAGCTGGCCGGTCAGATCTGTTGCCAGCGCGCCTTGCGGATCGAGCGAGAGGCTGCCCTGGACCTGGCCGAGATTGGTCTGCAGGTCGATGTTGCGCAGGCTGACAGCCTGCGGTGCGGCATAGTCGATCCGCGTCGACAGCAAAACGGGGCGATCGAGCTTGGCTGCGATCGCCGGCGGCAGGAAGCCGGGTTCGGCGATCAGCTGTAATTCACCGGAAAAACCCTGATCGGCCAGCGTATAGCGCCCAGCAATGGTCCCATCGAGCCCATCCGTTTCGAGCGCCAGGGCTTCCGTCGAGATGGCATCCGTCTCGATGCTAAGCGGCGCCGTCAGGTGAAGTGGGGCCCTGACGTAAGGCGCGATGCTGGCATCGGTAACGTTGGCCGATTGGACAGTCAGATCGACCAGCACAGGCCCCTGACGTGTCGACAGGTTGAAGGCATCGCTCGTCGCGGTCAGGTCCACATCCGAAAAGCTGCCTTGCGGCAGGGTGAGGCTCGAAAGATCAAGCTTGGCAGCGAGGGCTGCCGCATCGGCTTGGCCGCGCAGGCTTACCGTTGCCTGGCGCAGGCGCAGTTCGCCTGGAATATCGAGCGTGGGGGCTGTCAGCAGCACGGGTTCGCCGGTGGCACGGGCTTCGAGCGTCAGGTCGTTGCCGCCCTGCGGATCGTAGCGGCCGGATGCGTTCACGGTTGCCGAAGCTGTGGTCAGCGTGCCGGTCTTGACCGCAATCGCGCCGTCGCTGCCGAGATCGACGTCGGCGTCGATGGCTGTCTCACCGGCGAAGATGTCGCGCAGTTCGGGCGGCATCAGGCTGGCGAAATTGCCGCCGCCTTTCGCGCTGATAGTGCGGGTCCCGTCGGGTGCGAGACGGTGCCGCGCGTCGACCACGACCGTCTGCTGGCCGGAGAGTTCGGCGGTGATCTTGCCCGCCCAATTGTCGAGCGGGCCGTCGCCGTCGATATTGATCGCGAGCGGCGGCTCACCCGGCAATTGCAGCATCTGCCCCAGCATGCCGGCGCGCGGCTCCTGGTAATCGAGCCGGATGCGCAGCTGGTTTTCGTTCGGCGCGTAGAGCAGGGCAGCGACGACGCTGTTGCCGGGATCGTCGAGCCGTGTGGCCGTCAGGCGGCTGGCAATGGTGTCCCCGACAATCTCGACCGCGCCCTGCGCGTTGAGCGTCAACTCGCGCTGCGCAAGCGCTGCACCCAGCTGGATGGACGGCAGGTCGAACTTCTTTACGTCGATGTCGATCGGCAGCGCGAAGGGTTCGTCGCTGGCGGGTTCGGGCTCAGCTGTCGGCTCAGGCGCCCGTGTGACGGTTACGGCCTCGGCGGAGATCAGATCAGCCGTGAAGCGCTTGCGGATCAGGTCGGAGGGCGTCCAGTCGAGCGACAGGCCGTCGATTGTCGCATAGGTGCCGCGTGCATCAGAGACGGTGACCTGGTCGATGGTAAAGGGGCTGCTCAGCAGCGGCGCGATGCCGGTGATCTCGATCCGGCGGTTGTCGGTCGAGGCGAGTTCGGCGATCGTCGCGAATAGATAGCCGCTGCCGGTCCGCGAGAATCCGGCCACCAGCACCGCCACGATGACGAGCATCAGCGCGGCCGCCGTCACGGCGCCGAGCAGTTTAATCGTCCAGGTCAGGATTCGCTTCAGCCAGATCATCGGTCGTCTATCGTCCCTTCGCGTCGGTCAGAAGCTCTGGCCGATGCCTGCATAGATGCCATAACGGCTGCCACCGTCATAACGTTTCAATGGCATGGCGACATCAAGGCGCAAGGGTCCGAAAGGCGTCATATAGCGCAGGCCGATACCGGCGCCCATGCGCAGGTCGTTGAAGTCGGGAACGGTGTCGTCGGCCACGGTGCCCACGTCGAGGAAGGGGACGATGCCGATCGTGTCGGTGATGCCGATGCGCGCTTCGATCGATGCCGTGGTGTAAGAGCGTCCGCCGGTGCCGTCACCCGCCGCTGTGTAGGGCGTGATCTCCTGGAAGGAATAGCCGCGCACCGACCCGCCGCCACCGGCGAAGAAGCGGCGGGTGGCGGGAATGGCGGACAAGTCTCCGCCGCCGAACAAGGCACCCGCCGAAACCCGCCCTGCGAGCACGACGCGATCTTCGGCGCCAAGGCCGAGATAGGCGGAGAGGGAGCCTTCCACCGAAGCGAAGGCGGTCTGGCCGAAGAAATCATAGCTCGGCGTCACCGTCACGGTGCCGTAGTGCCCTTCCGTCGGGTTCAGGCGGTTGTCGCGCGTATCGCGTACATACCCGATCGGAACGCCGAAGGTCAGGTATTCGTTGCCCTCGGCAAAGGCGTCGTCGATGCTGTCATAGGCCAGCGACACACCGGCACTGACGGTGTCGCTGTCTGTCAGTTCATAGGACAGGGCGACTTTGCCGGTTACGGTCGCTGCATCGTAGTTGTCGGTCTCCAGCGTGCTGCCCTTGATGCTGGCCTCCAGCGTCGCCGACGGGAAGAAGGCGCCCGGCTTGATGAAGGTGATCCCGGCCGTGTAGTCGAGCGAGGACAGGTCTGTGACGTCGCGGCTTTCGCCGAGGCCTCGGACGGCGCCCTCGATGCGCAGGGATTCGGCATTGCCGAAGAGGTTGCGGTGGCCCCAATAGCCCTCGAAGCCCGCGCCATCGAGCGAGGAATAGCTGGCGCCGAAGCCGAAATAACGATGTTTGCCTTCCGAGACGACGATGCCGATCGGCAGACTTCCGTCTTGGGCAAGGCTTTTGTCCTCCTGCAGGGTGACCGAGGAAAAGACACCAAGTGCCCGCAGCCGTTCGGCCGCCTTGCGCAGTTGTTCGGGGTCGTATTTCTGGCCCGGCTTCAGGCGCGAATAGCGTTCGATGAATTCGGCATTGACCGTGCGGGACCCCTTGACGGTTACGGCCCCGAGCGGGGCGACCGGTCCGCCATCGATGGCGATGGTGACATCGACGGTGTTGGTCTCGTGATCGGCGACCACATCGCGACGGCTGATTTCGGTCAACGGCCGGCTCTCGGCCTTCAGGGCGTCGGCCATCTTCTCCGCCGCCTTCAGGATTACCAGCGAGCCGGCATTGCCGCCGGGCGCCAGGTCAAATTCGGCCGGATCAAGACTGTTGGCGTCGCCTTCCAGCGTCACCTCGCCGAGGGAGAATTCCGGGCCGGGTTCGACGGAAATCGTCACAGGCACTGGGTTCGAACGGTCAAAGGTCGGGTTTGGCGGCAGGTTATCAATGTCGGTGCCGGCGATGCTGATGCGCACGATGCCGCCGTAAAGGGCCCGCTCGTACAGCGTGGCAATCAGCCGGTCGCGGTCATCGCGAGCCTTGATGACGAGGCCGAGATCGCCGGAGACGGGGTCGTCTTCATCGGCCAGCAGGAGCGAGGTGCGCTCCAGCGATTTGCGCAGATCCCGTTCATCGGTCCCGGCATCGAAGGTGATCGTATAGGCCACCGGGTCGATGATGCCGCGATCGACTTCCTTCTCACCGAAAAGATGGATGCCGAAAAGCTCGAAAGCGCCGGCCGGTGTGGCCATGGTCACGCTTAGCGGAAGTGGGCTTGCAGCGGTCAGAACCAGTCCGAGCCGGAACGCATGACTAAACTTCGGCACTCTCGATCCACTCGGTCTTCGCATTTCGCTACATCGCGATCTGTCTGGCACTCCCCTGCCTTAGACAACTTAGGCGTAACTGCGCAAAAAGGGACCCCCTTTTTTAGTGCCAGACGAAAAAGGCGGGGAGTGTTGCCTCCCCGCCTT
>JARXAQ010000061.1 GCA_029865825.1 Rhizobium sp. | reverse complement strand
GTGATCCTCGGGCAGATCCTGACGGCAGGTCAGGGCCAGAACCCGGCGCGCCAGGCCGCTATCAAGGCCGGCATTCCGCAGGAAGCGACCGCTTGGGGTCTCAATCAGCTGTGCGGCTCGGGCCTGCGCGCCGTCGCACTCGGCATGCAGCAGATCGTCACCGGCGACGCGCGGATCATCATTGCTGGCGGCCAGGAATCGATGTCGCTCGCGCCGCATTGCGCCCATCTGCGCAACGGTACGAAGATGGGCGACCTGAAGATGGTCGATACCATGATCAAGGACGGCCTGACGGACGCCTTTTACGGCTATCACATGGGCACGACAGCCGAGAACGTAGCGCGCCAATGGCAGCTGACCCGCGACGAACAGGATGCCTTCGCCGTCGCCTCGCAGAACAAAGCCGAGGCAGCGCAGGTGGCCGGCCGGTTCAAGGACGAGATCGTGCCGGTTATCGTGCCGGGCCGTAAGGGCGACGTCACCGTCGACCAGGACGAATACATCCGCCTGGGTGCGACGCTGGAAAGCATGCAGAAGCTGAAACCCGCCTTCGACAAGGAAGGCACTGTTACCGCCGGCAACGCATCCGGCATCAACGACGGCGCCGCTGCCGCTCTCCTGATGAGCGAAGCCGAAGCCACGCGTCGCGGCATCACGCCGCTTGCTCGTATCGCCTCCTGGGCCACCGCCGGCGTCGACCCGAAGATCATGGGCACCGGGCCGATCCCGGCATCCCGCAAGGCACTTGAAAAGGCCGGCTGGAAGATCTCCGACCTCGACCTCGTCGAAGCCAACGAGGCCTTTGCCGCTCAGGCCTGCGCCGTCAACAAGGATCTTGGCTGGGATACTTCCATCGTCAACGTCAATGGCGGCGCTATCGCGATCGGCCATCCGGTTGGCGCGTCGGGCGCGCGCATCCTCAATACGCTGGTGTTCGAGATGAAGCGTCGCGGGGCCAAGAAGGGTCTCGCCACGCTCTGCATCGGCGGCGGCATGGGTGTTGCCATGTGCATCGAGGCCTTCTGATCCAGATGGCGCGGCATTCTCGCCGGCCAATTCAATCCATGACGAGACCTTTCCCGGCTGGCTGCCGGGCAGGGTGACTGCGTGCCAAGACGGACCCATACCGGCTGACACCGACGACCGAACGGGAACACGGGAAACATTAAAGGGGAGGACTGACGATGAGCAGAGTTGCTTTGGTAACTGGAGGAACGCGCGGGATCGGGGCAGCGATTTCGATTGCCCTCAAAGCTGCGGGCTACAAGGTTGCAGCGAACTTCGCCGGCAATGAAGAAAAGGCCAAAGCCTTCGAGGCGGAGACAAGGATCCCCGTTTTCAAGTGGGACGTTTCCAGCTATCCGGCCTGTGCCGAGGGTATCGCGGCGGTTGAAGCGGCGCTCGGACCTGTCGAGGTCCTCGTCAACAATGCCGGGATCACCCGTGATGCCATGTTCCACAAGATGACACCGGAGCAGTGGGGCGAGGTGATCGGCACCAACCTCACCGGTCTTTTCAATATGACACATCCTCTCTGGGGCGGCATGCGTGACCGCAATTTTGGTCGCGTCATCAACATCTCGTCGATCAATGGCCAGAAGGGTCAGATGGGTCAGGCCAACTATTCCGCCGCCAAGGCCGGCGACCTCGGCTTCACAAAGGCGCTTGCCCAGGAGGGTGCCGCGAAGGGCATCACGGTCAATGCGATCTGCCCAGGTTACATCGGCACCGAGATGGTGCGTGCGATCCCGGAAAAGGTGCTGAACGAACGCATCATCCCGCAGATCCCGGTCGGGCGGCTCGGCGAACCCGAAGAAATCGCGCGCTGCGTGGTCTTCCTCGCATCCGACGATGCAGGGTTCATCACCGGGTCGACGATTTCCGCGAATGGTGGTCAGTTCTTCGTTTGATGCCTTCTTGCGCCGCTTTGCGTGTTAACGACTCACGTCTAGGCACGCGCTGCAAGTCTTAATATCCACCGCTCTCTATGGTTACCCAATTGGAATTCCACATCATCTAGCGGTGAACGAAACGGGAAAATCTCTGCGTCTGCGATTCGTCGCCGATTCGTTCCGGCTTTGATCGAGAGGTTAACGTCCCAAAGAAAAAAGGCCGCCGAACACTGGGTTCGGCGGCCTTTTTTGAAGGGTCGGCGCTGTTATCGGCAGCGTGCTTCGTAGGTGCGGCCGTAGCGATCGCGATAGACGCAGTAGCCGGAGCGTTCCTGCGAGTTGCCGATCAGAGCGCCTGCGACACCGCCCACGGCTGCGCCGACGGCCGCACCGCGGACATTGCCGGTTGCGACGCCACCGATGACGGCACCGGATGCCGCACCGATACCGGCGCCACGTTCAGTTGCCGTGCAAGAGGCCAGCGGCGCGATCAATGCAATTGCGAGAATGATCTTCTTCATCGTCTTCTCCCTTTTTACTCGAGTTAAATCCGACCCATCAACATCAGGATGATGAGAATGAGCAGTACCAGTCCAAGACCACCAGACGGGCCGTAGCCCCAGCTGCGGCTATGGCCCCAATTCGGCAGCGCACCGATGAGCAGCAGAACTAGAATGACGATGAGAATTGTACTCATGAAGGGCCTCTCCTAAGCCTATGTGGAACATTACGCGTCTTGTGCTGACTGAACGCGACCGACGGGGGTTTGTTCCCTACGCTTTGTCGCCCCGGAGAGCAGCCTCAACATTTGGCTGGCTACAGCGTGGCGCGGCACGCTTTTGCCCGGTTGACCGAGGCGCGGCTGGATCGCATCCAGTGTATCGACAAAGGATCCGATCACGTGATCGGTTCGCTCACGGTACTCGACCATCGGAAGATGACCGCAGTTGGGGAACACAACGGTCTGGACGCGCGGCATGAGACGTGACACCCGCAACTGATGCGCAGGGGGAACGATCGCATCATTGGCGCCGACGATGTTGAGTACGGAAACATCGATGTCACCGAGATCGCTCAGCAGCGACGTCGCTGACATGAAGCGAATGCAGGCCGCAATATCCTCCGGACGGGCTTGTGCCAGTTGCCTGCGCACCTGCTCCATCGCTTGAACGTCCTGATCGTCCTGCCAGGGGCAGGTCTTGTCATAAACGCATTCGATCGAACCCCACCGAAACTGTTCCGGCGTTGAAATCCAACGATTGAAAAACTGCCGGAAGAGGAAGGAGCCTATGCGCGGCGTACGAAGCAGTCTGGCCGCCAGCCTTTCCTGGCCCTCGAAACGGCCGCATGCGAAGGCTCCGATAAGGACGACAGACCTTACCAGTTCCGGATGGTCGCGTGCGATCAGAAGTGCGACGAAACCGCCTGTCGAATGACCGATGATGTCGACGGGTCTTCCCCCGAAGTCACGACGAATGGCCTCTGCATAGGCTTGAGCTACAGCGTTGGCTGTCGGTGACTGACCCGGCTGATCCAGGCACCATGGATGATGACCCGGCAAGGGATAGGCAAGCGAGTGCCCTTGGCACACGACATCGGGTGCGTAGGCCTCCCAGAAGGATGGGGCCATTACCATGCCGTGGATCAAGACAAAGTTCCGGTCGGTCTGTTTCGATCCGATCCAGTGGGCGGGCGGGGGCGTCAACATCATCATTCACCTCGGTGCTCGAAACGCCAAGATCGAGACAGAGGTTCCATTGACGGAACCGCACACGGTCGCCTCACCGCTTGCAACTTGGCCGTTTTGGGGATTCAGCATCTGGTGGGCTGGCTGCGGAGTTGCTTCCATATCTAGCCGTGAACAAATGCGGATTCCCCCGAGTCAACGATTCGTCGCCGATTCGTTCGCCCACTGTTCCACGGCCGAAAAATTGATTCCGATCAGGGGTTTGACATGTTTTTCCGGGCCTGGGGGACAAGCGGCTTGCCTTTGCCGGTGTTCATCGCCATGTGTTGGCCAAGGACGTCAGGATCGAGGAGACGGGCGTCCGACAACTGGAGCGGTCATTGATTACCCATCCCATGATCTTGAGCGGCCGCAGCGTCACTGCTGTGCTGGGGCCGACGAATACCGGCAAGACCCATTTCGCCATCGAGCGCATGGTCGCGCATGGGTCGGGCATGATTGGCCTGCCGCTGCGCTTGCTGGCGCGTGAAGTCTACACGCGTGTCGTTGAGCGGGTCGGGGTGAAGAATGTCGCGCTGGTCACCGGCGAGGAAAAGATCAGTCCGCCAAATGCCCGCTTCTCGGTCTGCACCGTCGAGGCGATGCCGCGCGAAACCAAGGTCGCCTTCGTCGCGATCGACGAGGTCCAGCTGGCCGGCGATCTCGAGCGCGGGCACATCTTCACGGATCGCCTCCTGCATCTGCGTGGCCGGGAAGAGACGCTGCTGCTTGGGTCGGCGACAATGAAGTCCATACTGCTTCAACTGCTGCCGGGCATCACTATCGTCGAGCGGCCTCGGCTCTCGCAATTGTTCTATGCAGGGCAGAAGAAGATCACCCGCCTGCCGCAGCGCACCGCCATTGTCGCCTTTTCGGCCGACGAGGTATATGCGATTGCCGAACTCATCCGCCGCCAGCGGGGTGGTGCCGCGGTGGTTTTGGGCGCACTGAGCCCGAGGACCCGCAACGCCCAGGTCGGTCTCTACCAGGCGGGTGAGGTCGAATATCTGGTCGCCACCGATGCCATCGGCATGGGGCTGAACCTTGATGTAGACCACGTCGCCTTCGCCCAAGATCGGAAGTTCGACGGCTACCAGTTTCGCAATCTCAATTCCGGGGAACTGGGGCAGATTGCTGGACGCGCCGGGCGGCACGTCAAGGACGGAACCTTCGGGGTCACGGGACGCGTCAATCCCTTTGATGACGAACTGGTGGAACGGCTTCAGAACCATGTCTTCGATCCGGTCAAAGTTTTGCAGTGGCGAACGGCACAATTCGACTACTCCTCGGTTACGGCATTGCAACGCAGTCTTGATGCGGTTCCGAGGATCGAGGGGCTGACCCGGGCTTTGCCCGCGACGGACCAGCAGTCGCTGGAGTTTCTGTCGCGCTACCCGGAGATCGCGGATCTCGCGGACCGGCCGGAGCGGGTCGAAAAGCTGTGGGAGGCCTGCGCGCTGCCCGACTATCGGCGCATTACGCCTGCACAGCATGCAGACCTCATTCAGAGCCTTTACTTCGATCTGGTTCGACGCGGTACGGTGAATGAAGATTTTCTCGCCGAACAGGTGCGAAGAGCTGATCGTACGGACGGCGAAATTGATACATTGTCGGCGCGAATCGCGCAGATAAGAACTTGGACTTACGTGTCGAATCGGCCCGGCTGGCTTGCTGATCCGACACACTGGCAAGAAAAGACGCGGGAAATCGAAGACCGATTGTCCGATGCGTTACATGAACGGTTGACGAAACGCTTTGTTGATCGCAGGACATCTGTGCTCATGAAGCGCTTGAGAGAGAATGCAATGTTGGAAGCTGAAATCAGTGTGAACGGCGACGTCTTCGTGGAAGGCCATGCCATGGGACAACTCTCCGGTTTCCGGTTCACGCCGATTTCCGGTATGGACGGTTCGGATGCGAAGGCCGTGGAGGCTGCGGCCCATCGTGCGCTGGCGCTGGAATTCGAAGCGCGCGCCGCACGGTTGCATGCTTCCGGCAATGGCGACCTCGCTATCGGTTCCGATGGGCTGGTGCGCTGGGTCGGCGATCCGGTCGCCCGGCTTGTTGGCACCGACCATATTCTCCATCCGCGCGTGCTGGTGCTTGCCGACGAACAGTTGACGGGTGCTGCCCGTGATCACGTGGCTGCCCGCATCGAGCGCTTCGTCAATCATCACATCTCGACTGTCTTGAAGCCGCTCGACGATCTGTCGCGTGCCGAAGACCTGCAGGGTCTCGCCAAGGGGATTGCCTTCCAGCTCGTCGAGAACCTCGGCGTGTTGTTCCGCCGTGACGTGGCCGATGACGTTAAGTCGCTCGACCAGGACGGTCGCGCTTCCATGCGCCGTTACGGTGTTCGCTTCGGCGCCTATCACATCTTCATGCCGGCCCTTCTCAAGCCGGCACCTGCCGAACTGATCACGCTGCTCTGGGCGCTGAAGCATGACGGCCTCGACAAGGCAGGCTACGGCGACCTGATCCCGGTTCTGGCTGCTGGTCGTACCTCGGTCGTCACCGATGCCAGCTATGAGCGGACCTTCTACAAACTTGCCGGTTTCCGTTTCCTCGGCAAGCGGGCCGTGCGCATCGACATTCTCGAGCGCCTCGCCGATCTCATTCGCCCGCTGCTGCAGTGGAAGCCGGGCTCTAATGCCCGTCCGGACGGCGCCTATGACGGCCGCCGTTTCGTGACGACCACGGCTATGCTGTCGATCCTCGGCGCCACACCTGACGACATGGAAGAGATCCTGAAGGGTCTCGGCTACCGTGCCGACAGCGTTAGCGCCGAAGAGGCGGCTGCTTTCCTTGCAGCCCATAAGCCGAGCACGACTGAAACGGCCGAGGCTTCCAAGCCCGAGACCGACAGCGTCGACGATGCCGACCAGCCTGCAGCCGATGCAGAGCCGGAGACGGCCGTGTCCGAGCCGGTCGCAGAAGCGCCGGCACAGGAAGAAGTCGCTGTTGCTGAAGAAGCGGCAGCTGCTGCTGAACCTGCAGAGCCTGCCGAACCGAAGCCCGTTCTCCTGTGGCGTCCGGGTGGTCGCAGCGACAACCAGCGTCCTGCCGGCCGTCCGGCGGGTGATCGCCGTAATGCAAACCAGGGCCAGCGCGCCCCGGGTGGCGAGCGCCAGCAGGCTGGTGAGCCGCAAGGCGAGAAGCGCCGCGACGATCGGCGTCCCGATGGCCGTCGTGATCAGCCGGATGGCGGTCGTGGCAAGTTTGCCGGCAAGGGCGATCGTCAGGATCGCGGTGACCGCAAGGATCGTGGTCCGCGTCCGGACCGCGACAACAACAAGGCGCAGCCTGCGCGCTTCGAGGCGAAGCCGCCGCGCAAGGAAAAGCCTGTTGATCCGGATTCGCCTTTCGCCAAGCTGGCAGCGCTCAAGGAACAGATGAAGAAGTGATATGGACGACGAGCAGCCACAAAGCGGTTCGCGCCAGCGCATCGACAAGTGGTTGTTTTTCGCCCGTGTGGCAAAATCGCGCAGCCTGGCGCAACAGCGCGTCTCGTCGGGCCATGTGAAGGTCAATGGGGCGACGGTTCGGCAACCGAGCCATGGTCTGAAGATCGGCGATCGGCTCGAGATTGCCATGCCCGAGCGCGACCTCGTTCTCGTCGTCAAACTTCCCGGTGAACGGCGCGGTCCTTACGAGGAAGCCCGCCATCTCTATGAAGACCTGACCCCACCGCGCGAGAAGGGTCCGTTCACGCCGCTGGAGCAGGCGGTTCGCGCCCCAGGCTCCGGGCGCCCGACGAAAAAGGAGGCTCGCGCACTGCGAGATCTTCGTTCCGGGCCCGATTGGGGTGATGATTAGAAAATATGTCCCCCAGCGACAAAATTGCGAATTGTTTATCCTTGCCTTGGTTCCGATAACACAGTAGCTCACAACGCTGTCCGACAGAAATCCCGGTGGGGCGCGAGCCTCCGTTCTAGGGCACCGGCCCCAGACGGAAGTCCGCAATTGTCTCCCTCCTGCCGTTTGCGAACGTCATCCTGGAGTGCCGCATGACCTATATCGTCACTGACAACTGCATCCGCTGCAAATACACCGATTGTGTCGAGGTCTGCCCGGTCGACTGCTTCTACGAGGGCGAGAATTTTCTCGTCATCCATCCGGATGAATGCATCGACTGCGGCGTGTGCGAACCGGAATGTCCGGCAGAGGCGATCAAGCCGGATACCGAACCGGGTCTCGACAAGTGGCTGAAGATCAACGCGGACTATGCCAAGATCTGGCCGAACATCACCGTGAAGAAAGAGCCGATGGCGGAAGCCAAGGAAATGGACGGCGTCGAAGGCAAGTTCGACAAGTTCTTCTCCGCGCAACCCGGCTCCGGCGACTGATGCAGCTGCGCCGCGGGTTTGCGCTTGCAAATCTGCCCTGATTTGATCGCTTCCAACGAGATCTGGCGCCGAGTGCGCCAGCTTTATGGCGCGCTGCACTAAAATATTGATTTCCTCGTCTTTTTATGATAGCGTCTTGGAACTGTTCCACTTTGTGGCATATCTGTGCCCTAAGCCATCACGAAAGCAACTTCACCACCGACGCGGTTCACGTGACATAGACGACACTTCGTGTCGTGTCGCCATCGCGACGACGGTGATGTTTTTCTGTGACGGACAGGATCAGGATGGCAGACCTCGCGGCTTCTCCATCTCATCCGGGCCTGACCGACCCGGCGCCGGCATCATGCCGGGAGCAAAACAGGGAGTGTTTGAATAGAATGACGACCCAGCAGAAAAAAAATTCCTCGGCGCGCCATGGCTTCAAAACCGGTGAGTCGATCGTCTATCCAGCCCACGGCGTGGGTACCATCACCGCTATCGATGAGCAAGAAGTGGCGGGCATGAAGCTTGAACTTTTCGTCATCGATTTCGAAAAGGACAAGATGCGTCTGAAAGTTCCGGTCGCCAAGGCTGTGAGCATCGGCATGCGCAAGCTTTCCGAGACCGACTTCGTTGAACGCGCTCTGAAAGTCGTCCAGGGCAAGGCTCGCGTCAAGCGTACCATGTGGTCGCGTCGGGCGCAGGAATATGATGCCAAGATCAATTCCGGTGACCTGATTTCCATCGCGGAAGTCGTGCGCGATCTCTTCCGGGCCGAGAACCAGCCGGAGCAGTCCTATTCCGAGCGTCAGCTCTATGAGGCCGCTCTCGACCGTATGGCCCGCGAAATTGCTGCCGTGAACAAGATGTCCGAGACGGAAGCTGTTCGCCTGGTCGAGGTCAATCTCGCCAAGGGGCCGAAGCGCGGCAAGACCATCGAGGAAGACGATACGCAGGAAGAAGCTGCATAAGCCTCTCTTCGTTCAACTGCATTCCTGAAAAACCTCCGGTGTGAGCCGGAGGTTTTTTTGTGCCTTGCTGGGGCTGCCTGCGTCATCTGACCGAGCCACCATCCAGGCAAAGAAAAACCCCGCCGAAGCGGGGTTTGACCTGTCGAGTTCTTCTTGAAGATTAGTTCCGGTTTCCGAGGAAACGGAGCATGAAGAGGAAGAGGTTGATGAAGTCGAGGTAGAGGCGAAGCGCGCCCATAATGGCCAGACGGCCGGTGGCTTCGCTCGAATGCGACTCGTGGTAGGATTCCTTGATCGACTGGGTGTCGTAGGCGGTGAGGCCTGCGAAGATCAGTACGCCGATCACCGAGATGGCGAAGTCCAGAGCGGACGAGGCCATGAACAGGTTGACCAGCGAGGCGATGATCAGACCGAACAGACCCATCATCAGGAACGAACCCATGGCCGACAGGCTACGCTTGGTGGTGTAGCCATAGAGCGACAGAGCACCGAACGAAGCGGCCGTCACGAAGAAGGTCTGGACGATGCTGGCGCCGGTGTAGATCAGGAAGATCGACGAAAGCGACAGGCCCATCAGGGCTGCATAGACCCAGAAGGTCGTCTGCGCGGCGGATACGCTCATCTTCTCAATGCGGAAGCTCAGGAAGAAGACCATGGCGACCGGTGCCAGGATCACGACCCAGCGCAGCGGCGAGCCATAGATCGCCTGGGCGAAGGCTGGGCTGTTGACTGCCATCTGAAAGGTTGCGAAGGCTGCGATACCAGTGATGGCAAGGCCCAGAGCCATCAGGTTATACACCTTCAGCATATAGGCGCGCAGACCTTCGTCGATCATCGTGGCCGACTGGGCTTGGCCCGTGCGGCTCTGATAGTTGCGAAGTTCGGACATAGTTTCCTCTCTCAAAGCTTCGATGTTTGACGATGGGGCCGGAATGACCCCCGCGCCGCTGCGAAGCCCAGCATGCGTAGCATCAATATGAGATGGAAAGCCCCGGGGAACAAGACCCGTAGCCTTAAATCGCGGTAATCATTGGGATGCGGAGATTGCCTCCTAGAGCTCCCGCAGGACCGGCGCTGCCTTCTGACCTAGAATCCGCCAAGTGCCCGCCAGTCCGATCCCGATCGTGATGACCAGCGAAATGGCGATGGTTGTGATGGCGACATCCGGCAAGAAGCTGGAGGGCAGCTTCATGATCTGGCTCAGCACGTACCAGGCTATGCCTCCGCCCGAGACCAGGGCGAAGACGGCCGTTGCGGCGCCCAGTAGCATGTACTCATAGGTGAAGGCCCGGATGAGCATAGCGCGCGTCGCACCGAGCGTCTTCAGAATGACGGCATCATGGGTGCGGGCGCGATTGCCAGCGGCCAGTGCGCCAGAGAGCACAAGAACCGACGCTATGAGGGCCACGGCGGCAGCCGCGCGGATGGCGGTCGCCAACTGTCCGACGAGCTTGTCCACCATGTCGAGCGCATCCTTCACCCGCACGGTGGTGATCGTCGGGAAGCGTTGCGTGACGGCACGCAGCACGGAGGCTTCGTCGGTCGCCGATGCGTTCGGCTCGATCAGGGTCGCCAGCCAGGCATGCGGGGCGCCGGCAAAGGTGTTCGGCGAGAAGACCATGACGAAATTCATCGACAGGCTTTCCCATTGTACCGCCCGGAAGTTCGAGATCTTCGCGGTGATATTGCGGCCGAGCACGTTGACGGTGACGGTGTCGCCGATCTTGAGACCCAGTTCCTTGGCCTCCCGGTCGGAGAAGGAGACCAGGGGCTCGCCGGTATAGTCCTTCGGCCACCATTCGCCTTCGGTGACGCTGCTGTTTTCGGGAATGTTCGTGGCATAGGTCAGGCCGCGATCGCCACGCAGCACCCAGCGGCCGCCCGGGGGGACGTCCATCTTGGCGACGTCCGTTCCGTTCAGCTCCAGGATGCGGCCGCGCAGCATGGGGACTTCGACCAGTTTGCCCTCTGGAGCCATGCCTTCGACCAGCGTGCGGAAGTCCTCAACTTCGCTGCCCTGGATATCGACGAAAAAGAAGTTGGGCGCCCGTTCCGGCAGGCTGCCAGTCAGTTCACGGCGCAGGTTACCGTCGATTAGGGCGAGCGCCACGAGCAGGCTGAGGCCGAGGCCCAGCGACAGGGTGACGGAGGCCGTCAACGAACCGGGGCGATGGATATTGCCGACTGCGAGCCTGAGCGCTGCCGAATGACTTCTCGGGCTATGGCGTGCCAGCCAAGAGATCAGGTAGGCGACGAGACGCAGCAGGACGAAGCCCGCCGCCATGGCGGCCAGGAAGATCGCGGCGATGCGGCGCTGATCCGAGGTGAAGATCGCCAGCGCTGCCAGCGCGCCGAGGGAGAGCGCCATGGCCAAGAGGTAAGGCCAGGACGGAAGGCCCGAGGCTTCGAAACCCTGTTCGCGGAAGAGGGCCGTGGCCGGCACCTTGCGGGCATGGCCGAGTGGCAGGATGGCAAAGGCGAAGGTGACCAGGATGCCGAAGATCGCTGCCAGCGCTAGCGCCTGCGGATAAAGTCGTGCCTCGGCCGATATCGGCAGGATGCCGGCGAGGTAACTCGCGGTGATTGGCGGGGCGATGGCGCCGAGCACGAGGCCGGCGACAATGCCTACCAAGGCGACTAGCGTGATCTGGATGAGATAGACCAGAACGACGACCGAAGCCGGTGCGCCCAGGCATTTGAGCGTGGCGATGACGGTGCGTTTGGAATCCAGGAACGCGCGCACGGCATTCGCAACGCCGACGCCGCCGACGACCAGGGCCGTCAGTCCGACGAGGGTGAGGAATTGCGAGAAGCGTTCTACATTTTCCGTGAGCGCGGGTGCCGCCCGGTCACTGCTGCGGATCGACCAACCGGCTGCCGGAAATTCGGCCTGGGCCTTCGTGCGGAGTGTCTCGGGGCTGGTCGCCGGATCGTTATAGCGGATCTTGTAGGCGTGCTCGACCAAGCTGCCGGTCGCGACCAAGCCGCTGGCAAACAGGGCCTCGCGGCTGGTCAGGAAGCGTGGGGCGAAGCCGAAGCCGTCAGACACGGCATCCGGCTCCGTGACGATCGTGCCGGTGATGCGGAAGCGGGCATTGCCGAGGAGGAATTCATCGCCGACCTTGCTGTTCATGCGCTCCAGCAGAAGCGGTGCGACAACGGCGCCGTAGACATTGCCCTCGGCCGCCAGAAGATCGGCAATCGGGCGGTCCGGCTCGGCAACAAGGCGACCGTAAAGCGGATAGGTCTCGTCGACAGCCTTTACCTCGACCAGAGACTGGTCTGAGCCGTCGGCCAGACGTGCCATGGAACGCAGACCGGTAGAAACCGAGACTGTCCCGAAGCCCTGCATGAAAGTCAGTTCGGCGGGTGTTGCCTCCCGGTTATCGAGTTCGAGACGGACGTCTCCGGCAAGGAGCGTTCGCCCCTCCGAGGAAATCGCGTCGGTGATGGCCGTGGAGACCGAGTTGACGGCAGCGATCGCGCCGGTGCCGAGCGCAATGCAGGCGAGGAAGATATAGAAGCCCTTCAGACCGCCGCGCAGTTCACGAAGGGCGATGCGGAAGGCAATGGAAAGCCGCGTGGCGAAGCTCGTCATGCGGACACCGTCGCGAGACGGGCCGTTTCGGCGTGACTATCGCCTGCGATCTGGCCGGAGGCGACGCGGATCTGGCGCGAGCAACGGGCGGCCAGCGCCGTGTCATGGGTCACCAACACGAGCGTCATGCCGCGTTCCTGCTGCTTGGCAAACAGGAGATCGGCAATCTGCCGGCCGGTGTCGGTATCAAGATTGCCCGTCGGTTCATCTGCGATCAGGACGGCCGGCGAGGGGGCAAGCGCGCGGGCAATAGCGACGCGCTGCTGTTCACCGCCAGAAAGCTGCCCCGGATAATGGCTCAATCTTTCGCCAAGGCCGACGGCCTGCAATTCCTTGCGGGCGATGTCGAAGGCGTTCTTGACGTTGGCGAGTTCGAGCGGGATCGCAACGTTTTCCAGCGCCGTCATATTGGCGATCAAGTGGAAGGACTGAAAGACAATGCCGATGTTGCGGCCGCGGAAATCGGCGAGCCGGTCTTCGCTCAGCGTGTGGATTGGGGTGTTGCGGACGATGATCTCGCCGCTGTCCAGCCGCTCCAGCCCTGCCAGCACCATCAGTAGCGTCGACTTGCCGGAGCCTGATGGACCGACGATGCCCACTGCTTCGCCTTCGGCGATCTTGAGATCGATGCTCCGCAAAACGTGAACGGAGGCGGCGGCATTGCCAAGGGTGAGATCAGCGCTTTTCAGTTCGATGATGGTGTTTCTCACACTCGGCCATCCTATATCTTTGAGATCAACGGTTTGCCGGTGTCGGCACTGTGGGCAATCTAGGAAGGACAGCATGAGATTTAAAGCTGCGCTGCTTCATTTCGCCGTGATCCTCACGGCAACGCTGGCGGGGGCGACAGCCTCTCTGGCAGAGCCCCTGAAGCTTGTCGGCTTCGGCGACAGCCTGATGGCCGGCTACCAATTGCCCCAGGAGGATGCGCTGCCGGCGCAGCTGCAGCGCAATCTCGTCGCCAAGGGTCATGACGTCGTCATCACCAATGCCGGCGTTTCCGGCGATACGACATCCGGCGGATTGGCACGGGTGGACTGGTCCGTGCCTGAGGGCACCGATGGTGTGATTCTGGAGCTCGGTGCCAATGATGCGCTCCGCGGCATTGCGCCCGAGCAGACCGCGCGCAATCTCGACCAGATCATCACGCGGCTCAAGGCGCGCAACATTCCCATCCTGCTGATTGGCATGTTGGCACCACCCAATATGGGGGGCGACTACGGTGAGCGCTTCAACGCGATCTATCCCGATCTCGCCAAGAAATACGATTTGCCGCTCTATCCCTTCGTGCTGGAAGG
>JARXAQ010000266.1 GCA_029865825.1 Rhizobium sp. | reverse complement strand
GTCAATTGAAATGATTTCGTTCCTGTCGCGTCCGATCAGCCTTTCCGTTCGTCTCTTCGCGAACATGCTGGCTGGCCACATCACGCTCAAGGTTTTCGCAGGCTTCGTCACTTCGCTCAGCGCGCTTGGTGCGCTCGGCATCGGTGGCGCCATCCTGCCCCTCCTCATGACCGTCGCCCTGACGGGTCTCGAGTTCCTCGTCGCCTTCCTCCAGGCCTATGTTTTTGCGGTGCTGACTTGCATGTACCTCAACGACGCAATACACCCCGGCGGGCACTAAGGATCACCGACATCGGCGCTTTTCGCGCCAGTCAACAGCCGCAAACAACCATCTCGAAGGAGTTCATTCATGGAAGCGGAAGCAGCAAAGTACATCGGCGCAGGTCTGGCTTGCTTTGGCATGGCCGGCACGGCTCTCGGCCTCGGCAACATCTTCGGCAGCTACCTGTCGGGCGCCCTGCGCAACCCGTCTGCCGCTGACAGCCAGTTCGGCCGTCTGGTATTCGGCTTCGCCGTTACGGAAGCTCTGGGCATCTTCTCGCTGCTCGTTGCTCTCCTTCTCCTGTTCGTCGTCTAATAACGACTACAGTCTGGGATCACGGCGCGCCAACTTGGCAGCCGTGATCCCGTGCATTTGAGCCTACACCTGGAGGTGAGCATGTTTGTGACCCCCGCCTTTGCTGAGGAAACCCCGGCAGAAGGCCAGCTTCACACCGAGACCGGCGTTGCCCATGACGAAGGTCACGGCAAAGCAGTATTTGGCCCGTTCGATACCAGCACCTTTGCGTCGCAGCTTCTGTGGTTGGTCATCACGTTCGGCCTCTTCTACATGCTCATGCAGAAGGTCATCGTCCCGCGCGTCGGCAGCATTCTGGAGAATCGCCACGACCGCATTGCACAGGATCTCGACGAGGCAGCCCGCCTCAAGTCCGAGGCCGATGCCGCCATCGAAACATATGAGCGCGAACTGAGCGCAGCCAAGGCGAAAGCCGGCCAGATCGCTTCTGTCGCTCGCGACGAAGCCAAGGCCAAGGCTGATGCCGAACGCGCCAAGGTCGAAGCTGACCTGAACGCCAAGATCGCCGCCGCCGAAACGCGGATCGGCGAGATCAAGGCAAAGGCTTTCGCCGAAGTCGACACCATCGCCATCGATACCGTGGGTTCGATCGTTGAGGAACTGATCGGTTCCAAGGCGACCGCAGCCGACATCAAAGCCGCCGTCTCCGGCGTCGCCAAGCAGGGAGCGTGACGAGCATGCATCTCGACGCAACGTTTTACGCCCTCGTCGGCCTGGTTCTCTTTCTGGCCCTGATCGTCTATCTGAAGGTGCCGGGCATGATCGCCAAGGCGCTCGACGAGCGCGCCGACAAGATCACGGCCGAACTGGCAGAAGCCAAGCGCCTGCGCGAAGAGGCCCAGCATCTGCTGGCCGAATACCAGCGCAAGCGCAAGGAAGCCGAAGCCGAAGCAGCAGCCATCGTCGCTGCCGCCGAACGCGAAGCAGCGGCCCTTGCTGCTGAAGCCAAGCAGAAGACCGAAGAGTTCATCACGCGCCGCAATGCGCTGTCGGAACAGAAGATCAAGCAGGCCGAGACGGAAGCCGTCAACGCCGTGCGCTCGGCCGCTGTCGATCTCGCGATTGCCGCTGCTGAAAAGGTCCTGGCCAAGAAAGCCGATGATGCCGTTCAGCAGACGCTGTTCAAGGCCTCGCTCGGTGAGGTAAAGTCGCGCCTGAACTGAGTTCGGGCCGGCGTCTCAAACGCCGAAGATTTTGAAACGCCCCGATCGGTCACCGGTCGGGGCGTTTTGCATTTGGAGGCATCGCTATGGCATTACGTTCTCTCAACACATCCACTGTCTTGGGTGCCCTCGTTTGCCTTGTATTGGCACCGCCGGCATCTGCGCAGGAAAAGCTCGAATGGCTTGGCTGGAGCGGAGAAGGGGCGGCCTCGCTGGTTTACGGGGTGGCGGAGAGCGATCACGTGCTCCTGTCCCTGTCCTGCGACCAGGGCAGTCCGATCCGGCTTGTCTATCCCTATGAACCCAAGCACGTCCGCGACGACGGTGCCTATGACCTGACGTTGCAGGTCGGCAAACAGACCCTGTCGATGAAAACGACCGGCACGCGGCTGGAGATGGATGATCTCTTCATCCTTGAAGGGGATCTGCCGAAGGGCACCAACCTCGTCAGCCTCCTGACCGGCGGCAAGATACTGACGGTCGGCGTGGACAAGGATCTCTCCGAACTGCCGCTTGAGGGCGCAGCCCAGGCAGCCTCCGCCCTCTTGGAAATCTGCGGTCGCTGAGAGTGACACCAAACGTCTTCGATCAGGACGCGATGTCAGTTTCAAGGCTGGGCTTGAGCGGCCGAAAACTCATTCGGTGCAGCGGGCAGGGTCCATGCGCAACGATGGCGCTGCGATGGCGGTCTGTGCCGTAACCGGCATGCAGGTCGAAGCCGTAGTCGGGATAGACGAGCCCAGCCCGCACCATCATCCGATCGCGCATGACCTTGGCGAGGATCGAGGCTGCGGCAATCGAGACCGAACGGCCGTCTCCCTTCACCACCGCTTCGCCGGAGCAGGTGAGCCCCGGCGGCACGTCCCGCCCGTCGGCCAACACATGGCTCGCTTCGAGACTTAGCCCGGCGATCGCCCGGCGCATGGCGTCGAGGCTCGCCTTGCGAATATCGATGACATCGATTCGCCGAGGCGAGGACGAGGCGATGGAGACCGTTGCCGTCGCGATGATTTCCTCGTACAGCGCCTCGCGCTGCTTAGCCGACAGCTTCTTGGAATCGTTCAAGCCATCCGGGATCCGCTTGGGGTCGAGGATCACCGCCGCAGCCACCACAGGCCCTGCCAGCGGCCCACGACCGGCTTCATCGGTACCGGCGACCGGCCAAGACCCGCGCCGCTTCGCTCGGGCCTCCAGCGAGAAATCCGGAACGAGCGGCAGGTCTGGAAAAAGGCCAGGAGAATCGGGTGGCGTGCGCGTTTTCATGCGGCAGAAATCGCACGCGCACCCGACCTCCTGCAAGTCCCCGGTCCCGATCGCCGATCATGGCGACAGGGGCGGCTTACCAGGGACTACATCCGGTGCGAGGCGGCGGACAAGCGCACCGGAATTTCGAACTCAAGTCACGATCAGAGCAGTGAAAGCTGCACGCCGTTGCTGTTGGGCGAGACGAACAGGTCTTCCCGCAGATGCAGGCTGCGGCGCATAAGCCCGAGCCGCTTCGTCGCCATTTCAAAGCGCCGGCTGATCTGCCAGGCATACGGACCCGCACCCTTCATCCGCTTGCCGAACTCGGCGTCATAGTCCTTGCCGTCGCGCATCGAGCGCACCAGCGACATGACGTGCCGATAGCGGTCCGGATAGTGCTGCAGCAGCCAGTCGCGGAACAGCGGGCTCACCTCCAGCGGCAGACGCAACAGCACATAGCTTGCCTCCGAGGCACCGGCTGCCTTGCCGCTGTCGAGGACCCGCTCGATCTCATGGTCGTTCAGCGCCGGGATCACAGGTGCCATCATGATTGCCACGGGAATGCCGGCCTCCGACAACGTCTTGATCGCTTCCAGGCGCTTCGCCGGTGTCGAGGCGCGCGGCTCCATGGTCCGGGCAAGCTTCCGGTCGAGCGTCGTTACCGAAATCCCGACCTTCACCAAACCCCGCTCTGCCATCGACGTCAGGATGTCGATGTCACGCAGAATCAGTGCAGACTTGGTGACAATCACGACAGGATGATTGGCCTTATCCAGCACTTCGAGGATCTGGCGCATAATCCGCCATTCCCGCTCGATCGGCTGGTAGGGATCGGTGTTGGTGCCGATCGCAATCGGCTTCACCTTGTAGCCAGGCTTCGACAGTTCCCGTTCCAGAAGCCGCGGTGCATCCGGCTTGGCAAACAGCTTTGCCTCGAAATCGAGACCGGCAGACAGCCCCATATAGCTGTGGGTCGGCCGGGCAAAGCAATAGATGCAGCCATGCTCGCAGCCGCGATAAGGATTGATCGAGCGGTCGAAGGGAATGTCCGGAGAATCGTTGCGGGTAATGACCGTGCGCGGCTTTTCGACCTGCACCTCAGTCTTGAACGGCGGCATCTCCTCCAGCATCTGCCAGCCGTCGTCGACCGCCACCCGCTCGAGCTTTTCGAACCGCCCGGCCGGGTTCATCCCCGCCGCTCTCCCGCGCCGGCGGTCGATCTCGATCCGCAGGCCGGAGGCGCCCATGACTGCATCGGCAATATCTGCCGTATTGCCGGGCTGGAATGCAGCCTGGCTCACAAGAGACAGCTCGTTCATGTTTGCTCCTCGCAGGCTTCGGTCACCCGCTCAATGACTTTATTCCTAAGCCAAGAATGAGAACAATGCAAGAACAAACTTCGCGAATCTGTCAGTGGCAAAACTTTGTGCAATGCGATAGATGTAGGCAATGCTGACAGTCATCATGGAATGCCACGATCAGGAACCGGAACTAGCGCAGACGCTGTCGGTGCTGGTGGCCGGTGCTGTCGAGGGCCTGGTGAGCGATGTGATCGTGCTGGATCACGGGTCGCAGGACGGTTCCTCCACGGTCGCGGATGCGGCCGGCTGCCGCTTTTATCAGCAATGGGACATGAAGGATGTGCTCGCCAAGGCGCGGGGAGAATGGCTGCTTTTGGTGGAGCCGGGTGCCCGACTCGGTCAGGGCTGGATCGACGAGGTGGCCGAATATATTGCGCTGAACCGAGTCCCCGCGCGCTTTTCCGAATCCCGCCTCTACCGCCTGCCGTTCTATCGCCGTTTCACCCGCAGCCGCCCGCCGCTCGAAATGGGTCTGTTGATCCCCAAGCGTCAGGCGCTTGCGATCGTCGATTCGCAGACTGATCTCTTGCAACTGGCCCGTGGCCAGAAGGCGCGGCGTCTCGCTTCCGAGATCATCCCCTCCTGGGTTGCACGCGAAGCGCGCCGCTGAACACTTGCTGTCTCAGCCGCCCCGCTTCAGATGCTCGTCGAGCCGCGGCATGATTTCCACGAAATTGCACGGCATGTGGCGATAATCGAGCTGCAGCTTGATGATACCGTCCCAGGCATCCTTGCAGGCGCCGGGGGAGCCGGGGAGTACGAAGATGAAGGTGGCGTTCGCCACCCCGCCGGTTGCCCGCGACTGGATCGTCGACGTGCCGATCTTGTCGTAGGAGATGCGGTGGAAGACTTCGGAGAACCCGTCCATCTTCTTCTCGAACAGCGGCTCCAGCGCCTCCGGAGTCACGTCCCGCCCGGTAAAACCCGTGCCGCCGGTGGTGATCACCACGTCGATATCGGGATCGGTTGTCCAGCCCTGCACCTGCTCGAAGATTGCCGCCTTGTCGTCTTTGACGATCGCCCGTGTAATGAGTCTATGTCCGGCCTCGGCAATGCGCGCCACCAGCGTGTCACCGGACCGGTCGTCGGCCTCGGTCCGTGTGTCGGAAACGGTCAGCACGGCAATGCCGACGGGAATGAAGGGGCGGCTCTCTTCGATCCGGCTCATGCTGGCTCCCCCGCAATCGTATGTGTCAGCAAAACATACCAGTCCGGCCGGAAACTGGACAGCGCAAGCGCTGCCCGAAGCGCTGCCGGCTCGCTTTCATAGAGCCCGAAGCAGGTGGCGCCCGAGCCCGACATGCGCACGAATCTGGCCAGGCTCTGCCGGAGATAGTCACAGGCCTCGGCGATCTCCGGCACCAGTGCTTCGGCCGGCGGCTGCAGGTCGTTGCGCAGGTCGGCCAGACCGGTCAGCCAAATGTCTGCACTGTCGCCGCCAGGAAGTGCGCCCATGGCCGGATTGTCGCGCCGGGCGAGCCGTCGAAAGATCTCCGGCGTGGAAACCGCCCGCATGGGGTTCACCAGCACGATCGGAAAGGATGGCATGGCAACAGGTTCCAGCGTCTCGCCGATGCCCCGCACCCGAAGCGGTCGGGATTGCAGACACATCGGCACGTCTGCACCGAGTTTCAATGCCAGTTCTTGAAGCGTGGTGTCCGCAAGCTCAGCCTGCCACAGCCGCATCAAACCGCGCAATGTTGCGGCTGCATCAGCAGAACCGCCACCAATGCCGGAGGCGACAGGTAGGGTCTTGTCGAGCGTGATGGCGACAGGTCCGTAGGCTTGGCCGGTCTCGTCAAGCGCCTCACGCAACACATCGCGCGCCCGCAAGACGAGGTTGCCGTCCTGACCCGCCGGATCGAGCGCGAGTACCGGTCCGAAGCGTCCCGACAGGGTCAGGCTGTCCGCCTCGGCGGCAACGAAGGTCAGTTCGTCGCCATCCACTGCAAATGTCACGAGACTGTCGAGCAGATGATAGCCATCGCTGCGCTGGCCGGTCACATGCAAAGCCAGATTGATTTTTGCCGGAGCCGTCTCTTCGACATGCTCCGGCAGGGATGCCGTGACAGGCGCCATCGGCATCAGGTCTTCTTGTCGTCTTTCTTGGGCTCGGCAACCGGCTCCGCTGTCGCCTTGGCGGCATCGGCTTCGATCGGCGGCAGACCCTTCTCGATCTTCGCCTGCAGCTTCGGAATATCCGCTTCCAGAGGCTCCGATGCCAGGGCGCGTTTCCACTGGAACGTCGCTTCGAGCTTGCGACCGACGCGCCAATAGGCATCACCCAGATGGTCGTTGATCGTGGCGTCGCCGGCCTTCAGCTCGATTGCCCGCTCAAGCTCCGTCACCGCATCGTCGAAGCGGCCCAAGCGGTAATAGGCCCAGCCGAGCGAATCGACGATGTAGCCGTCGTCCGGTCTCAGTTCCACGGCCTTCTTGATCATGTCCAGGCCCTCTTGCAGGTTCCGATTCATGTCGACCCAGGAATAACCGAGATAGTTCAGCACCTGCGGCTGGTCGGGATTGAGCTCCAGCGCCTTCTTGAAGTCCGGCTCGGCCTTGTCCCACTTCTTCAGCCGTTCGTTGGCGATGCCACGCTGGAAGAAGACGGACCAGTGATTGCGCGTCGGCGCAGGACCGATCACTTCGACCGCCTTGTCGTAATTCTCCGCCATCGCCGCATAGTCCTTGGCGTCGGACAACACGCTGCCATAGGCGAGATAGCTGCGCACGTCCTTCGGGTCGGAGGCAATCAGCTTCTGCAGATGTTCGCGCGCTTCCTCGACCTTGCCGGTTTCAGCCAGCGTCAGGCCGAGCTGTAGCTCGGAGATACGGCGCATCGGCGAGGTCTCCGGCACCTGCCGGTAGAATTCGATTGCCTTGTCCGCCTGGGCTGCCTTTTCCGCGATCCCGCCGAGCAGGATCAGCGTGTCGGCCGCGTCCTTGTCGAGCGCCCGCGAGAACTGCAGGTAGAGCATCACGGTGTCTTCCGCGCCATCGCGGTTCAGCGCGCCGCCAATCGAAAACAGCACGCCGGCCGCGCCTTGTGCTGCGGTCTCGACCACCGGCTTCGGCTTGCGGCCAGCCTCGATCTCGTCACGCAACGCCTTGAAGGGCGCAAAATTGGTGATCAACTCGTCACCGGCCGAAAGCGCATCCAGCGCCTTCTGGGTATTGCCGGCATTCGCCTCCAGGGTGGCGAGCGCCATGACGGCTCGGGCAAAGGTGTCGGGCGCGGTGGCACCACCATTGCGGTCGGTTACGGTGTCGGTGAGCGCCTTGCGGGCGGTATCATCGTCGCCGATGACGCCGGCGATGGCACCGATATTGTAGTTCTTGAAGATCCCGTACCAGCTCGGCCCCTCGAGTTCAGCCAACTGCTTCAGGGCGTCTTTGCCCTTGCCGTCGCCGACCTTGGTCCAGGCGATCAGCAACTCGTTCATCAGCCGGTCGAGGTCGTTAGGCCCCTCGTATTTCAGGGTCTTCAGGGCCTGGGCGTAATCTTCATCGCGGATCGCCTCGAAGCTCAACGCCACCGACGTCACCCTCTCGACGGCCGGATCCTTTTCTAAAAGCTTGGCAAGCTTGGCGCCTTCGTCAAAATCGCCGTTCATGAACAGCGCGATCATCAGGCGCTGCTGCAATTCCAGCTCGTTCGGCGAAAATTCCAGCGCCTTTTTGTAGAGCGGGATGGCATTGGCGTAGTCGCGATCGGCTTCCGCCGTGCGCGCTGCGAGGAATGCGCCGGCAAAGGAACTGACCGTTCCCAGGTTGAAGGTCTCCGTCGCATCCGGCTCTGCGGCCTTTGACGATGCGGCCTGCGAGAGGGAAACGCCGAGAAACAGCGCAAGCGCGGTGCCGGCGAGGAGGCGAAGGGCGGGGCTTTGCCGCATGAACGAGCCTTTCAGGAACCGATGACGAGCATTTTCGCCCACAGGGACGACACGCGATGATTCACCCATAGAATGGCTTTTTTGAAGCAGGCTCGCAAGGCGATCGACAGCTCTGCGTCAATTGACGCGGGAGATGCAGAAATCGATCACGTCGTTCAGCGCGTCCTTCCATGGCGAATCCGGCAGTGGTGCCAACGCGTCGCGTGCGATTGTGCCGTAATGCTGGGCCCGCTGGATGGTGTCGCTGAGCGCGCCATACTTGCCGATCAGCCCAAGCGACTTGTCCAGCCGCGCATCGTCATTCTGCCAGCCCTAGATCGAGGCTTTCCAGATGTCGCGCTCGGTCGCTGTGCCACGGCGATAGTAAAGGATGACCGGTAAGGTGATCTTGCCTTCGCGGAAATCGTCGCCGACATTCTTGCCGGTTTCGGAGGCCTTTCCGCCGTAATCCAGCACGTCGTCGACCAGCTGGAAGGCGAGGCCCAGATTCATCCCGTAGGATTTGAGCGCATTGCGCACGGACCGGTCCGTGCCGGCAACGATCGGGCCGACTTCCGCCGCCGCCGCAAACAGCGCTGCGGTCTTGGCGCGGATGACGGCCAGATAGTCGTCCTCGGTCGTTTCCATGTTCTTGGCGACCGAAAGCTGCAGCACTTCGCCTTCGGCGATCACACAAGCCGCCGTCGACAAAACGTCGAGCGCCTCCAGTGAACCAACTTCAACCATCATGCGAAAGGCCTGGCCGAGCAGGAAGTCGCCGACCAGGACGCTTGCCTGGTTGCCCCAGATGGTGCGCGCCGTCGATTTGCCACGGCGCAGGTCGCTTTCGTCGACCACGTCGTCATGCAGCAGCGTTGCCGTATGCATGAATTCGACCGAGGTCGCGAGCTTGATGTGGTGATCGCCCTCGTAACCGAACATGGCCGCGGTTGCGAGCGTCAGCATCGGCCGAAGTCGCTTGCCGCCCGACGCGATCAGGTGGTTCGCCACCTCCGGGATCATCTGCACATCGGAGCCGGCCTTC
>JARXAQ010000246.1 GCA_029865825.1 Rhizobium sp. | reverse complement strand
GTCACGAGCGTTGCAAGACCGAGCCCGCCGACGATGACCCAGCCGAGCGCGATACGAGCCTCGGCCCCGGCACCTTGCGCCAGCACCAAGGGGAATCCGCCCAGCACGGTCGCGATCATCGTCATCATTACAGGGCGAAGTCGGATCGCGCAGGCATTCTCGATCGCCTCGCGCACACTCTGGCCCCGATCCCGCAGCTGGTTGGCAAACTCCACAATCAGAATGCCGTTTTTCGCCATGACACCGACCAGGAGCACCAGACCGATCTGGCTGTACACGTTGAGTGTCGAGCCGGTGATCACAAGAGCAAAGACCGCGCAGGCAAGCCCCAACGGCACCGTTGCCATGATGATAAGGCCCGAGACGACACTTTCGAACTGCGCCGCCAGAACCAGGAAGATGATGGCGATGGCAAAACCGAAGGTAAGCGCCATTCCATAGGAATTTTCCTGCAGCGTCGCGGCTTCGGCCAGCGGCACGAGACGCGATCCCGGCGGCAGCAAAGGTTCGGCGATCGCCTTGACGGCCTCGACGGCATCTCCCAGCGCCACACCGTCATTGAGGCCGGCCGAGAATGATACCGATGCCAGCTGTTGCTCGCGGTTGAGCTGCGGGGAGACCGCCCTTTCCTCCAGTGTCGCGATCGTCGACATCGGCACCACGCGACCGTCGGATGTCGTCAGGAAGATATTCTCGAGATCGGTCGGATCGTTGATTGGCTGCGTACTCGACACCAGTCGAACCGGAATAGAATTGCCGTCGAGGAAGACGTCGGTCACCGCTCGCCCTTCGAGCAGCGCCTGTAGCGAGGTGCCGATCGCATTGATGTCGACCCCGAGATCCGAGGCTCGCTCACGATCGATGGTGACCGAAATCTGTGCCTGCGTCGGTTCGTTGTCGAGGCGTGGCGTCTGCAGCAGATCGGAGTTGCGCATCTGGTCGACGATCTGGATCGCCGCTTCCGTCAGCTTTTCATGACTGCTGCCGACGATCGCCATCTGCAGACCGCTGCCGGCGCCGCGAATGCGCAGACTGTTGGACTGGAAGACGTTGCCGCGAAGCGCCGGCACTTTCGCCGCCGCGGCGTTAACGTCCTGGACGATCATGTCCTGCGTGCGCGTTCGCTCGTTCCACGGCGCGAGCGTCAGCACCATGAAAGCGCTGTTCGACGAGCCCTGGCCCGAGATCGAGAAGACGTTGCGGATCTCACCATTGTCGATCAGCGGCTTGAGGTTTTCCTCGACGCGCTGCACCTGGTCACGTGTATAGGCGAGGCTCGACCCTTGTGGTGTCGACAACCGCATCATGACCATCGACCGGTCTTCGCGCGGCGTCAACTCATTGCGGATGGTGGTGAAGGTCGCATAGGCGGCCGTGGAGAGCATGACCGCGACAACGACGACAACGAGCGGGTTGCGCAGACAAGCCCCGAGGCTTCTCCGGTAACCGGAGGAGAAGCGCGCACCGAACCGCCCAAGAAGGCCGCGATCTTCGTCCTTGGCTTCCTTGAGCATGCGCGAGGCCATCATCGGGCAGAGCGTCAGAGCCGTGACCGACGACAGGAGCACGGCGAAGGCGAGCACGAAGCCGAACTCCCGGAAGAGCCCCCCGAGCTGGCCCGGCAGGAAAGAGAGCGGGATGAAAACGGCAGCAAGCGTCGCGGTCGTTGCGAGCACCGCGAAGAACACCTCCTGTGTGCCCAGCACGGCAGCGGCCCTCGGCCCCATGCCCTCGGATCGACGGCGAACGATGTTTTCCAGGACGACAATCGCATCATCGACCACGAGGCCGGTGGCCAGCACGATCGCAAGCAGTGTCAAGATGTTGATCGAGAATCCGACCAGGTAGATCGCGGTGAGTGTGCCGATCAGGGCCACCGGCATGGTCAATGCCGGAATGAGCGTCGCCCGCCAATCCCGCAGGAAGAGGAAGAGGACGGTCAGAACGATGGCTGCCGACAGCGACAGCGCGATCTCCACCTCATGCAGCGCGCCCTGAATGAACACGGCATCGTCACTGCTGACGACGATCCGCGTCCCCTCCGGCAGCACATCCTTGAGGTCTTCGACCGCCGCATGGACGCCGCTTGAAATGCTGAGCGTATTCGACTGCGCCTGACGGATGACGCCAAGGCCGACGCCGGAGACGCCGTTGGATCGCAGCGCCGTGGAGCCATCGTCTGGTCCGAGAGTTACGGTGGCGACATCGCGCAATCGCACCTGGTTGCCGATCATCACATTCTCGAAATCCTCGACCGAGGTCAGGCTCGCCGTCGCCCGCACGACAATGTCCTGCGTCAGCGATTCGAGCGAACCGGCGGGCACATCGAGCGATGCGCTCTGCAGAGCCGTCGAGAGGTTGGCGACGGTCAGGCCGCGGCTGGCGAGCGCCGCCTGGTTGACGTCGATGCGGAACACCTTCTCCTGGTCACCGTAGATCTCCACGTCTGCGACGCCATCCACGGCGGCCAAGCGGTCGGAAATCTCGTTTTCAACCAGCAGCGTCAGGTCTTCCATCGAAAGGGTCGTGGAGGTGACGCCGAGCCGCATGATCGGCTGCGAATCGGAATCCGCCTTGATGATGCGCGGTTCGTCGACATCATCGGGCAATTGGTTGCGCACGCGGCCGAGCGCATCACGCACGTCGTTGGCGGCGACCGCCAGATCGACGCTGTCGTTGAATTCGAGCGTCGTGCGGCTGGAGCCGAACTGCGAGCGGGACGACAGGGACTTGAGGCCGCTCACCCGAGCGACCGCACCTTCGATGACCCGCGTCACCTCCTGGTCCATGGTCTGGGCAGACGCACCGTCGTAGTCGGTGCTCACAGTGATCACCGGCTGGTCGACATCAGGCAATTCGCGCACTTCGATCCCGGCGAGCGCCGCAAGACCCGCGACGACCAGGAGCGTGTTCAAAACGGCGGCCAGAACCGGCCGGCGAACAAAAAGGGCAGTAAAACTGCGGCCCGACTGTTCGGAGGGGTTTTCGGTCGCGCTCATTGTGTTGCCACCTCTGGCGCCTTGGCAGCCGGTTGCGCACCAGCCACGTCGACGGCTCCGCCTTCCCGCACGCGCTGCAGCCCCTCAATCGCGACCACGTCCCCCTCCTTCAGCGCGGAATCGACGAGCACCTGATCGGAATTGCGCTGGATGATGCGGACACGTGTCTTCACGGACTTGTTGTTGGTGATCTGCCAGACGAAAGACCCCTGACCGTCCCATTGGACGGCCAGCGGGTTGACCGCCGGATAGGTGTCACCGGGGAACGTCATGGCGACGGCAAACGACATGCCGGCGCGCAGCACGTCCTCGGGATTGTCGATCTTAGCTCTGACACGGATGGTGCGGCTGGCCTGGTCGACGCGATTGTCGACGGCATCGATCACACCGGTAAAGCGTTGCCCGGGCCGCGCGACCGACGATGCCTCGACCGGCATGCCCGACTTGACCGCCACGGCGAAACGCTCCGGTGCCCAGAAATCGACGAGCAACTGCGCACGATTGTCGAGGGAGACGATCGCGGATGAATTGGTGACGTTGTCGCCGACGCTGACTGCGATGATACCGATCACGCCGTCGATGGGTGCGGTAATCTGCCGACGCCTCAAATTGAGATCGGCCGTGGTCAACTGAAGTTCAGCCTGTTCCCGGGCGATCTGGGCATCCAGCACATCGAGGCGGGAGAAGCTCTTGAGGTTGCCGTAGGACTCGGCCTTCTCCGTTGCGCTGCGCAGGGCGACCGCCGCCTGATCGCGCAGGATCACCTGCTCTTCGCTGTCGAGGCGAGCAATGATGTCCCCTTTTTGGACCCTCTGGCCGGACGTGACAAGGATTTCGGCAATGGTGCCCGAGGCCTGCGGCATCACGCTCACCGCGTCGACGGCCTCACCGTCGCCGATCGCATTGAGCCGGTCGTTGACGACAGCCATGGCAACCGGCTGGGTGGCCACGAGGATGTTCTGGTCTCCACGTCCGCCGCCACCGCGCCTCTGTCCCTGCCCTTGTCCCTGGCCCTGACCTTGCCCACTGGCGGACTGGCCGGCCCCCGTGGCCCCCTCGCCCTCACTGGAAGAGATCATGGCGACGATGCCCTGAGGCACGCCCATCTGCACGAGGCTGCGGCCCGCACCGGGGGATACATAGACCCACACACAGAGTCCGAGTAACAGCAGGGCAACGCTGATGGTGAGTTGCTTCCAAAGCGGCATGCATGGCTCCAGGTAGAATGTGTCAAATCGCTAGTTCGGAGTATGGGGCTCAGATCGTGTCTGGCAATGCCTGCACAGCAAGCTTACTGATTTGTAATCTCGCGCAAATTCACGCCCGCGTGATCGCCCAGCGCGTTTGGTCGGAGGTCTATCATCGATCGACGGTCGACAAGTCGCAAGGCAAATCGTCGCTCGAAAACCGGGGTTTAGTCGACACGCCGGAATAAAACCAGAACGCCGTCACTGGCCTTTCGATCCCGAATCACTACATTGAGCCGCATGAGTAACGGTTTCGACGATATTCCCTTCTTCGACGAGGAGCCAGCGCCGCGCAAGCCGGCGGCTGCCCCTGCCGCGCCGACGACGGGTGGACTGGGCATTGCCGCCCGTGCCATGGCCGCCCGTGGCCAGGCGAGCGCCCCGGACTACCTGACGGGTCTAAACCCCGAACAACGCGAAGCCGTCGAGACGGTGGATGGACCGGTCCTGGTGCTGGCCGGCGCCGGCACCGGCAAAACGCGCGTGTTGACCACCCGCATCGCCCATATCCTCGCGACCAACCGCGCCTATCCCAGCCAGATCCTCGCCGTGACCTTCACCAACAAGGCCGCCCGCGAGATGAAGGAACGTGTCGGCCATCTGGTCGGCGGCGCCGTCGAGGGCATGCCCTGGATGGGCACCTTCCACTCGATCGGCGTGAAGCTTCTGCGCCGCCATGCCGAGCTCGCTGGTCTTACCTCCGATTTCACCATTCTCGACACCGACGATGTCGTGCGGCTGATCAAGCAGATCATCCAGGCCGAGGGCCTGGACGACAAGCGCTGGCCGGCCAAGCAGTTCGCCCAGATGATCGACGGCTGGAAGAACAAGGGTCTTGACCCGGCCCAGATCCCGGAAGGTGACGCCCGCGCCTTCGCCAATGGCAAGGGCCGCGAACTCTATGCGGCCTATCAGGCCCGTCTGAAGAGCCTGAACGCCTGTGACTTCGGCGATCTGCTGCTGCATCCGATCCGCATGTTCAAGGCCAATCCGGACGTCTTGAAGGAATACCATCAGCGCTTCCGCTACATTCTCGTCGACGAGTATCAGGACACCAACACCGCCCAGTACATGTGGCTGCGCCTGCTCGCCCAGCGCCCCAAGGATGTGCCGCAGAATGTCTGCTGCGTCGGCGACGACGACCAGTCGATCTATGGCTGGCGCGGCGCCGAGGTCGACAACATCCTGCGCTTCGAGAAGGATTTTCCGGGCGCCAAGGTGATCAAGCTGGAGCGCAACTACCGCTCCACCGAACATATCCTCGGCGCCGCCGGCCATCTGATTGCCCACAATGAAGGCCGTCTCGGCAAGACGCTGTTCACCGACCGCGTCGATCCGAACGACGACAAAGTCGTCGTGCACGCGGCCTGGGATTCGGAAGAGGAGGCCCGCGCCGTCGGCGAAGAAATCGAGCAGTTGCAGCGCAACAAGCACCCGCTCAACAACATGGCAATCCTGGTCCGCGCCTCCTTCCAGATGCGCGAATTCGAAGATCGTTTCGTCACGCTCGGCCTCAACTACCGCGTCATCGGCGGCCCGCGCTTCTATGAGCGCATGGAAATCCGCGATGCGATGGCTTACTTCCGCATGATCTGCCAGCCCGCCGACGACCTCGCCTTCGAGCGGATCGTCAACACGCCGAAGCGCGGCCTCGGCGACACCACGATCCGCGCGCTGCACGACTATGCCCGCGCCCGCGACATCCCGATGCTGGCGGCAGCCTCCGACATCATAGAGACCGACGAGCTGAAACCGAAGGCCCGCAAGGCGCTCTTCGATGTGGTCATGATGTTCCGCCGCTGGAGCGAACTGCTGGAAAACACGCCGCACACGGAGCTTGCCGAGCAGGTTTTGGAAGAGTCCGGCTATACCGACATGTGGAAGAACGACAAATCGGCTGAAGCGCCGGGTCGTCTCGACAACCTGAAGGAACTCGTCCGCTCGATGGAGGCCTTCGAGAGCCTGCGCGGCTTCCTAGAACACGTCTCGCTCGTCATGGATGTCGAGCAGAACGAAAACATGGATGCGGTCTCGATCATGACGCTGCACTCCGCGAAGGGTCTCGAATTCGAGACTGTCTTCCTGCCCGGCTGGGAAGAAGGCCTGTTTCCGCACCAGCGCGCGCTCGATGAAGGCGGCCGTTCCGGGCTTGAGGAAGAGCGCCGCCTCGCCTATGTCGGCCTCACCCGCGCAAAGCGCCGCTGCCATCTGTGGTTCGTCTCCAATCGCCGCATCCACGGCCTCTGGCAGTCGACCATGCCCTCACGCTTCCTCGACGAGCTGCCGCCGGCCCATGTCGAAGTGGCCGAAGCCGAGACCTCCTATGGCGGCTATGGCCGCAACCCTTACGGCCAGTCCCGCTTCGACAAGCAGGAGCCCTTTCAGAACAACTACACCACGCCCGGCTGGAAGCGCGCCCAGGCCAACAAGACCGACGCCACCCGCGACAACTGGGGCAATCGTTCCGGCCATTCTGTCGAGCGCATCGGTTATGGCGAAAGTGGCCCGAAGGCCCGCACGATCGACGGCGAACTGGTGGCGAAATCGACGAGCACGGAGCCGTCGCGCTATTCCGTCGGCGACCGCGTCTTTCACATCAAGTTCGGCAACGGCAATATCGCCTCGATCGAAGGCAACAAGCTGACGATCGATTTCGATCGCGCCGGTCAGAAGCGGGTACTGGACGGCTTTGTCGAACCGGCATCAGGAAAATGATGAGGCTAAGAGGCGGCCTTGACCTTGGCGGCCTCGACGACCTCCTCGGCCGCAAACGCCGCCTGCCAATGCCGCCGGCAGAGCGACATATAGGTCTCGTTGCCACCGATCATCACCTGCGCACCATCCTTCAGCGCCTTGCCATCAGCCCCCAGACGCACGACCATGGTCGCCTTGCGGCCGCAATGGCAGATCGAGCGCGCTTCCGTCAGTTCGTCGGCGATGGCCAGCAACCCGCGCGAGCCGGGAAACAGCTCACCACGAAAATCCGTGCGCAGTCCATAGGCCATGACAGGCAGATCGAGCAGGTCGACGATGCGCGACAGCTGCCAGACCTGTTCGGAGGTGAGAAACTGCGCCTCGTCGACGAAGACGCAAGAAAGTGGCGCCTTTTCGTGATCCGCCTTGATCGCGGCGAAGAGATCGTCTTCGGGCCCGAAGGCATCGGCTTCCGCCTTCAGCCCGATCCGCGAACCGATCCAGCCCTTGCCAACGCGATTGTCGATGGCACTGATCAGGGTCGCGACCCGCATGCCGCGTTCCTGGTAGTTATAGGCCGCCTGCAGGAGAAGCGTCGATTTGCCAGCATTCATGGTGGCATAGATGAAATGAAGTTTGGCCAAGGGATCGCTGTTATCGAAGTGAGGGTCAGTCGGTGCCGCATTTGTAGGAAGATCGGCCGCCAGGGACAAGCATGCGAGGGCGGTTGCCAACAGCCAATTCCTCCGAAACTCGACATGACCGCATCGCTGCTCACGCTGGCAAGATCTGCGCCGCCGAGCGCCCGTCCTGAATTTCCTTCACCAGTTCCTTGATCACGTCCATCACGGCCCTGATCCGCGGCAGATGGCGCAGGCGCTCATGGGTCACGAGCCATATCTCTGCAGCCGGCGGCACCGGCGGGCGGAAACAAAGGACGAGCTCCGGATCGGTGGATGCAATGAATTCGGAATAGAAACCGATACCGAGACCGTTGCGGACGCTGGTGAATACGCCAGGCACAGAGTTGTGCCGCAGCAGAACGTCCTTTGTCGGGAAATTCTCTGTGGCCCAGCCGAAGATCGGCCGCGCACGAACATGCGTATCGATCCCGATCATGGCATGACCGGCCAGTTCCGCCACGCTGTGCGGCACCCCGTGGACGGCGCTGTAAGCGCGCGAGCAGTAGAGGCTCCAGTAATCCTCGACCAGCCGCACGCCAACCAGTCCCGCCTGTGTTGGCGCAGGCGCAGCCCGCAGCGCCACATCGGCCTCGCCTCCGGCAAGGTCGCGCAGCACATTGGAGGTATCGACCTCCAGCCGGACACCCGGATAGCGCTGTTTCAGCCGACAGATCAACCTTGGCAGCACAAAGGTTCCGAGCACCTCGTTGGTGGTGAAGCGGACAATGCCGGAAATCTCGCGCGACAGGCTGTCGACCGCCATGGAAAACGCATCGACCGCCTGACGCACAGCTTCGGCCGGTTCAAGCAGGAGGCGGCCCGCTTCGGTCAGAACATATCCCGTGCGCCGTTTGTCGAAGAGCTCGATGTGAAGTGCGGCCTCAAGTGCTGCGATCCGGCGCGATACGGTGCTTTGGCTCACCTGCAGCCGCTTCGACGCGGCAAGCGTCGTGCCGGTCTCGGCAACTGCCAGCATGTAACGCAGATCATCGAAGCTCAATGGTGCGCTCACGTTATGCAAATCCGGTGATAGTGATCGCAAAAACGGTGTTTGAAGCAGTAACGCCGACAAACTACACGGTTTTCATCGCCCGCGAAACATGTCGGCGGGCTGCAAAACATGCCTCAAATCAGATCAGGAAGGAGTAAGCCATGCGCGAAGCGCTTGTGCCTGCGGGCACCCGTATTCTTAATGCCTACAACAAGGAGACCTTCGTCTTCACACACCCCTGGGAGGAAGGAACCAGCAGCCGCATGGATGTGGTCCTCGGCAAGGGCGGCTCGGGCGGCGGAAATGCCATTGCCCACATCCATCCCGAAACGGACGAGATCTTCACCGTCAACAGCGGCCAGGTCATGGTGATGATCGATGGACAGGAGCATTTTGCATCCGAGGGACAATCGATTACCGTCCCCAAGGGCGCGAGCCACTTCTTTCGCAACGCCTTTGATGGCGACACCCACCTGACCGTGACATTCGTCACCGCCCAGCAGCATCTGAGGTTCTTCCTCAATCTGGCACGTTGGACATCCGAGTGCCCGGGCTATTTCAAGCCGGACGGATCGGTGAAGCTTCTGCCGATCGCGCTCGGCCTCAACGCCTTCCGCGATCATCTCTATATCTCGGGTCCGCCGGTGATCGTGCAAAAACTGCTCTTCGCAGCACTGACCCCGATTGCGCTGCTGATGGGATACCGGCTGGCGGTCTCTCCGCGTCGGGATGCGCCTTTTTCGTCAACAGAAGACGAAGGAAGACTGGCGACAGGCCTGTGATTTCAGCCCTGGGCCGCTTCCTCGCGGTGCAGCCACATCAGCTCCACCTGAACGGCGGCCTGGAAGTCCATGATCTCGGCGCGCATCTCGTCTTCCGGGCAACCCAGCGCGAGCAATTCATTGCCAAGGCCACGGCAGGTGGTCTTCCAGAATTCGGTGGCGGCATAACCATTGAGGCGGTCGAGTTCGACAGCCGATCGGCGGACCAGGTCCCGGCGGTTCGCAAGCGGAAAGAAGGCGATGGTCGGAGTGGTGGTCTGGCCGGTCATGGCTTGGCTACTCATGCGAAACATCCTCACGTTACGAGATGTGTTTAGAATCACATGGTTAATGTTCCGTTTCCGGGGCGTGACGATCATCGCGGCATGCCTCAAATGGAAACACCCCCTGCCTTGCGACAGAGGGTGTTCATTCGTTTACGCGCGACGATGCGATCTCAATCGGGCAGCGTATAGGCAATCACATAGTCGCCGGGTTTGGTGCCGACCGAGCCGTGTCCACCGGCGACCATCACGACATACTGCTTGCCGTTGTCGAGCGCATAGGTCATCGGCGTCGCCTGGCCGCCAGCCGGGAGGCGTTGCTCCCAGAGCTGCTCCCCGGTCGTCAGGTCATAGGCCCGAAGATAATCGTCGACCGCAGCCCCAAGGAAGACGACACCGCCCTTGGTGATCATCGGCCCGCCGATGCCGGGTACGCCCACCTTGAACGGCAGCGGCAGCGGCGTCATGTCGTACACGGTACCGTTGCGGTGCTGGTAGGCGATCTCACCCGTGCGCAAATCGACACCGGCAACCGTGCCCCATGGCGGCGCCTGGCAGGGAATGCCGAGCGGCGACAGGAACGGGCCCATGACGACGCCATACGGTGCGCCATCGTTGCGGTTGAGCCCCTGCTCCGAGCCGGTCGCCCCCTCTTCCTTCGGCGGGATATCGGCGCGCGGCACGAGCTTCGAGGTAAAGGCGAGATAGGTCGGCATGCCGAACATCACCTGCCGCTCCGGATCGACCGCGACCGCCCCCCAGTTGAAGGTGCCGAAATTGCCCGGATAGACCAATGTGCCGTTGAGCGACGGCGGCGTATACTGCCCCTCGTAGTTCAGCTTGTGGAAGGCGATGCGGCACATCATCTGGTCGATGATCGACAGGCCCCACATGTTGCTTTCCTGGAGCGTCGGCGGACGGAAGGTCAGGTCCGAGATCGGCTGTGTCGGCGAGGTGAAGTCTTCGGGGATGGCCCCGCCGGGCGCCGGCAGTTCACGCACGGGGATGATCGGCTCTCCGGTGCGGCGGTCAAGTACGTAAATGTCGCCTTGCTTGGTCGGCCCAACGAGAGCCGGCACAACCGTGCCTTCCTGGTTGGTGATGTCGGTGAGCACCGGCTGGGCGGGAACATCCATGTCCCAGAGATCGTGATGCACAGTCTGGCGTACCCAGCGATCCTGGCCCGTATTGACGTCAAGAGCGACGATCGAAGAGGAATATTTCTCAACGTTTTCGCTACGGCCCATGCCGAGCTGGTCCGGCACCTGGTTGCCGAGCGGGATATAGACCAGACCGAGCTGTTCATCGACCGAGAAGACCGACCAGCTGTTTGGCGAATTCGTGCTGTACGACTGGCCTTCTCCGATCGGCGCGGTCTCAGTCGGGTTGCCGCTGTCCCAGTTCCACACCAGCGCGCCGGTGTTGACGTCGAAGGCTCGGATGACGCCAGACTGCGATTCGGTCGAATAGTTGTCGTTGACGGCACCACCAATGATGATCTTGCCGGCGGCGATCACAGGCGGCGAGGTCGAGTAGTAATAACCGGCCGGGTTGTAGCGCATGCCCTGGCCGAGCTGCAGTGTACCGCCATCGGCGAAGTTCTGGCAGACAGCCCCCGTTGCGGCATCGAGCGCGATCAATCGGGCATCGGATGTCGGCAGGTAGACGCGCGCGGCGCATTGGGTACCGGCGACAGCCGCTGGATCCTGATAGTAGGTCACACCGCGGCAGGTTTGATGCTGGCGATCGGGATTGAGGCCGGCATTCGGATCGAACTTCCATTTTTCCTTGCCCGTCGCCGCATCCACGGCGATCGCCCAGTTGTGGGGCGTGCACAGATACAGCGTGTCCCCCACCTTGAGCGGCGTGACCTGGTAGGTCGTCTCGCCGACATCCTGCGGAAGCTTGACGTCACCCGTTTGGTAGGTCCAAGCGACCTTCAAGTCCTTCACGTTCTCGGTATTGATCTGTGTCAGCGGCGAATAGCGCTGGCCGTAAGGCGTGCGGCCATACTGGTGCCAGTCGGCATCCGGGACGTCGCCGCCGAGTGTCGGGGCCGCAACGACCTGCTGCGTGGGCAGACTGCCGGACCGGTCATAGGGATCCATGAACAGCGAAATGCCGGCAACGACGACTGCGATCAGCACGGGCACCGCCAATGGCATCAGGCCCGCCGAGACGCGATCGCGCCGATGGGCCGGCCCCAGGTGACGGCGGATGCCGGGAAGCATCAGCCAGAAACCGAGAACGATGAGGAGGCCGCCGCGAGGACCGAGTTGCCACCAATCAAAGCCGACCTCCCACACCGCCCAACCGAGGCTTCCCAGAATGAAGAGCCCATAAAGAGCCAGCGCTTCAGCGCGGCGAAGAAGGAGAAGGGCAGCGGTGGCCAGAAAAACGAGGCCGGCAATCAGGTAATAGGCACTGCCGCCAAGGAGCAGAAGCTGCGTACCACCGATACCGAGCACGAGCCCCAGAACGCCGAAAATGCCGACGGTAATGGTCAAAAACATGCCAAGTCCATTCGTATTTTTAAAAAGGAAAAGGTCCTCTCGCGGGACTGCGGAATCGAGGACGGCGACACCAGTCGAACGAGGCAACCGGGCGATTGTTCCATCCGCCATGGAACAATGTCTCATCCTCCGCGCCGGCCACAAAAATCCTGAACTTTCTCTTGATCCCTCTCCCGTGCATTGCCATCTTGCGCCGCACAACACGGGAGCGCGTTCGATGACCAAGGCATTGCTGTTGATCGACATCCAGAACGGCTTCTGCCCCGGCGGCAATCTGCCGGTCGCAGACGGCGATGCGGTCGTGGCGGTCGCGAACAGGCTGATCGAAACGGGCGGCTACGATCTCGTCATCGCTTCGCAGGACTGGCATCCTGCCAATCATGGCAGCTTCGCCTCGCAGCATCCGGGCAAGAAGCCCTTCGACATGGGCGAGTTGTCAGGGCAGCCGCAGGTGATGTGGCCAGATCACTGCGTGCAGGGCACGCTGGACGCAGAATTCCATCCAGACCTGCATGTGAGCCGTGTCGACTACGTGCAGCGTAAGGGCGAAAACCCTGATGTCGACAGTTACTCCGCATTTCGGGACAACGACAAATCGGCGCTGACCGGCCTCTCAGATTGGCTGACATCGAAGAACGTCACCGAGCTCGACCTGATGGGCCTCGCCACCGATTACTGCGTGCGCTTCTCGGCTCTCGACGCGATCGACATGCTGCCGGGCGTCAAGGTCCGCCTGATCGCCGACGGCTGCCGTGGAATCGATCCGAACGGGGTTGAACAGGCCCTGGCCGCCATGGCGGATGCGGGCGTCGAGATCATCGAGAGTAGCCACATCGTAAGCTGAAGACAGGACTGCAAACGAAACGTGCGATTGCCTTTTTTGACGGCACGCGTTAGAGGCCAGCCCAAGAGCAAGACAGGGAGGACGCCCGGTCATGGATATCATCACCACGATCGCCGCTTTGCGGGAAAAGCTCGCAGCCCGCCGCCGCGCCGGCCAGGCGATCGGTTTCGTGCCGACCATGGGTTATCTCCACCAGGGTCATCTCAGCCTCGTGTCCCATTCCAAAAGCGAAAACGACGTGACCGTCGTCTCGATTTTCGTCAATCCGCTGCAATTCGGAAAGAACGAGGACCTGGAAAAGTATCCGCGTGATCTCGACCGCGACGCAGCTTTGCTGCGCCAGGCGGGCGTCGACTTTCTCTTCGCTCCCTCGGCGCTAGAAATTTATCCCGAACCAATGCAAACGGTGGTCGACCTGCCGAAGCTCGGCTCGGAGCTGGAAGGCGAAGCGCGCCCCGGCCATTTCGCCGGTGTCGCGACCGTCGTCACAAAGCTCTTCAACATCGTTCAGCCGGACGCCGCCTATTTCGGCGAAAAGGACTACCAGCAGGTGACGATCATCCAGAAGATGGTCGAAGATCTCGCCCAGCCGGTCCGCATTGTGCCGATCTCCACGGTGCGCGAAGCCGACGGCCTCGCCTGCTCCTCGCGCAATGTCTATCTCTCGAAAGACGAGCGTGCCGCAGCCGTGATCGTGCCGAAGGCGCTGGCCGAGGCCGAACGCCTGCTGCGCACGGGCCTGCGCGATGTGGCGACGCTGGAAGAAAAACTGCGCGCCTTTATCGCTACTGAGCCGCTGGCAAAGCCGGAAGTCGTCGCGATCCGCGACCCGCGCACGCTGGCCAAAATCGAGACGGTGACCGGCCCGACCCTCGTTCTCCTCTACGTCCACTTCGGCAAGACAAAACTTCTCGACAACCGCATCATCGGCCAAGCGGCCGCCACCGGCATGGAGGCCGCCTGACATGAGCACACCACCCCGCCAGAAGCGCCTGACCCCGGCTGACATTGGCGCCCTCAAGGGCGTCAGGCCGATCGTGTCGCTGACCGCCTACACGACGCCGATTGCCCGCATCATGGACCCGCATTGCGACCTGCTGCTGGTCGGCGACAGCCTCGGCATGGTGCTCTACGGCCTCGACACCACCGTCGGCGTCACCATGGAGATGATGATCGCCCACGGCCAGGCCGTGATGCGTGGCGTCAAGCGCGCCTGCGTCATCGTCGACCTGCCCTTCGGCTCCTATCAGGAGAGCAAGGAACAGGCGTTTCGCAATGCCGTGCGCCTGATGAAGGAAACCGGCTGTGACGGCGTGAAGCTCGAAGGTGGCGCAGAAATGGCCGAAACGGTCGAGTTTCTTGTCGCGCGCGGCGTGCCGGTCTTCGGCCATATCGGCCTGATGCCGCAGCAGGTGAATACGTCCGGCGGCTATCGCTCCAAGGGCCACAGCGAAGCCGAGCAGGAAAAGATCCGCCGCGACGCGAAAGCCATCGACGAGGCAGGCGCCTTTGCCATGGTCATTGAAGGCACGGTCGAGCCGCTTGCGCGGGAAATCACCACCACGGTCAGTTCCGCCACGATCGGCATCGGCGCCTCGCCGGCCTGCGACGGCCAGATCCTCGTCTCAGACGACATGCTCGGCCTGTTCAACGAGTTCAAGCCGCGTTTCGTCAAGCATTTCGCCGAACTCGCCAATGTCATCGACAAGGCGGTCGCTGATTATGCCGAAGAGGTCAAAGCCCGGACCTTCCCCGGCCCCGAGCACACATTCCAGGTCCGGCCGAAGAAGTAAAATCGGCCCGACGCCTCAGATTTTGGGCCTGCGCTCCAACTGGTCGATGTCGTCATTCACCTCGTCGATCCGGCGCATCAGCACCGCCTGGGCGTCGCGCAGGCCGGCATTGTAGAGGTGAGGCCCCGCAAGACGGACCACCACGTCGAGCAGGCCCTCCGCCTCAAACCGGCCAATCTCGAGATCGAATTCCTCGGCGAGATAGGCTTTGAGTTCAATCGCAATCAGGCCACGGGCGTCCTTCGGTAGGCGGTCGTCGTCCATCAGTTTTCCTCCCAAGATAGCAGCCAGCCGCCGATTGCATCGCGCAAACCGGGCCGCAATCATCAATCCCAGTCGTTGTTCCATCAATCCTATTGGTTTGCACGGCCGCGGCCAACAGGCTAGCGAAGTCCGACCGCCGAGAGAACCTGATGACCCAGACCGACCCTGCCGTCCGATCCGATTTCGCCGAGGGCGCGCTGAAGGCGCTTCCCGTCATCATCTCCGCTGGCCCCTTCGCCATCCTCTTCGGTGCCGTGGCCGTTGCCAACGGCCAGACGGTGGCCGAAGCCTCACTGATGAGCGCAGTCGTCTATGCCGGCGCCAGCCAGTTGGTCGGCATCGAACTTTTCGGCCAGCATGTCCCGCTCTGGATCGTCGTCCTGTCGATCCTCGCCGTGAACTTCCGCCACGTGCTTTATTCGGCGGCGCTCACCCCGCTGATCGACCATTTCACCCTGCCCCAGAAACTGCTGAGCTTCTTCCTGCTCACGGATCCGCAATTTGCCGAAACGCTGGCGCGTGGCGAGACCGGCCACACGATCACCTTCCGCTGGTATCTCGGCTTCGGCGCGGTGATCTATTTTCCCTGGGTCGCCATGTCGGCCATCGGCGGCCTGCTCGGAAAGATCATCGGCGACCCGGCCGTCTGGGGTATCGATGTGCTGCTTCCGATCTATTTTATGGGTTTGGTGCTCGGCTTCCGCAAGCGCAGCAACTTTCTGGTGATCGTGCTGGTCAGCGGCGTGGTCTCGGTGCTCGCCCAGCATGTGGTCGGCGCGCCCTGGCACATCAGCATCGGCGCCATCGCCGGCGTAGCGCTAGCTGCCCTCCTGCCGCCGACGACTGAGCGCGCGACAAAGGAGCGGGCATCATGAGCACGCTTTTCACGCCCTATATGGTCCTGCTGATCCTGGCCGCAGCCGTGGCGACCTACCTGACCCGGATCGGCGGCTATGTGCTCGTCAAGCGCCTGAAAACCATGCCACCCCGGCTGGAAGCGGCCCTCAACGCCGTACCGGCAGCGGTCCTGACAACACTCGTCGCGCCGGCCTTCTTTGCCGGCACCATCGACATCAAGATCGCGATGGCGGTTTCGCTTCTCGTCGGCCTGCGCTTCTCCGCCATCCCGATGCTGATCGCGGGATGGATTGTCGTCATGCTGCTGCGGCAGTTTCTCGTCTGAACCTCAGCGGCCGAAGGGTGCCGTCGCATTCTCCAGCCAGGCGCGCTGCGCCGGGTCGGAAATCAGCGGCGTTAGTTCCTCGCGCGTTTTCTGGTGATAATCGTCGAGCCAACGCAACTCCTCCCGGGTCAGTAGCTCCTCGACGACCAGGCGACGGTCAATCGGAACGAAGGTCAGCGTCTCGAAGCCGAGCATCGGCTGATCGCCGCCCTCGATATCCTCAGCCTCGCGCACATAGATCAGGTTCTCGATGCGGATGCCAAAACTGCCCGGACGGTAGTATCCAGGCTCGTTCGACAGGATCATGCCGGGCAGCAATTCCTGCGTCGACATGCGCGAGATCCGCTGCGGCCCCTCATGCACAGAGAGATAGGAACCGACGCCATGGCCCGTACCATGGGCAAAATCGGCACCGGACTTCCACAGCGCGATGCGCGCCAAGGGATCGAGGTCGCAGCCGCGCGTGCCCTTCGGGAAACGTGCCATGCTGATCGCGATCATGCCCTTCAGCGCCAGCGTGAAGAAGCGCCGTTGCTCGTCGGGCACCGTGCCGACGGCCAGCGTCCGGGTGATGTCGGTCGTGCCGTTTACATATTGCGCCCCCGAATCGATCAGGAACATTTCGCCCGAGCGGATCGGCCGATCGCTCTCCGTCGTCACCCGGTAATGCATGATGGCGGCGTGTTCGCCGGCACCGGAGATCGTCTCGAAGGAAATATCCTTGAGCGGGTTCTGCATGCGCTCGCCGACCCGCGCGCGGGTTGCCTCCAAGGCCTCGGCCGCAGCGATCTCGGTGAGGCTGCCGGCCGGCTGTTCGTCGAACCAGTACAGGAACTCGACCATGGCCACGCCATCCTGCAGATGGGCGGCGGCCGAGCCGTTGAGTTCGACCATGTTCTTCACCGCCCGGCCGAGCTTCGCCGGATCATTGCCCTCGACAACCTCACCGCCGAACTGGCGGATCAGATGGCCGAGCATATGTGGCGCCAGATCAGGATCGACGAGAATACGCGCACCGCCAGACGACAACCGCTCCAGCCGCTCGGCCAGCAGCTTGGGCTCGACCTGCTCGCAGAGATCCCGCAGATAGGTCTCGACCTCCAGGTTGGTCTTGCGCGGATCGAGAAACAGTTCGGCACTGCCATCCGCCTTGATGAAGGCGCGCGACAAGGGGTGCGGCGTGTGCGGCACGTCATTGCCACGGATATTGAAAATCCAGGCGACCGAGGACGGATCGGTGATGAAGACGGCAGCCAGCCCCCGCTGTGTCAGATCCGCAGCGATTTTCGCGATCTTGTCCTTGGCCGGAACGCCGGCCTGGTTCTCGGCCTGAATGGCAACCTTGCCCAGAGGTTCGGCCGGACGGTCGGTCCAGAGCCGGTCGACCGGATTGAACGGCAACAGAACAAGCGCTCCGCCGATTTCGGAAAGCGCCTGCTCCAGCTTGCGGACTTCAGCACCGGTATGCATCCACGGATCAATGCCGAGACGGAACCCCTTGGCGGCGTGTTTGGCAATCCACTTATGCGGCGGCTCGCCGACCAGATCGCCAGGCGTAAACACGGCAGGATCGACCTGCTGTGCAAGCTGCGTCACATAGCGGCCATCGACGAAGACGACCGCCTGGCTCACCGTCACCAGCAATTGCCCGGCAGACCCGGTAAAGCCCGTCGCCCAGGCCAGGCGCTCAGCCGAGGCCGGCACATATTCGCCGAGATAGTCGTCGGAACGGGGCACGAGCAGTCCGTCGATCTTGTTGTCGGCGAACAGACCGCGCAGGCCCTCGATCCGGGCTTTGCCGTGCTGCGGAGTGGATTTGACGTCGAAGGACTGGAACATGGGATGCCTGCGGCTGATGGACGGGATTCTGTTCGGCGTTATAGCAAGCCCGACCCGCCCTGCCCATCCGTGGGAATCCGGCTATCCCAGGGTATGGAAGTGGCAGTTGCCATCATCGTATATCCGTCCCGCCTAAACTTAAGGCAGGGCTTATGTTGCTATGCAGCAATTGCAGGGCTCCCGTGCCGCAAGTCCCCTGCCTGAAGGGACGGTCAGCGCCTATATTCTTTCCATGACGACGCGCCGATCGCGTCAAACCGAAAGGAACAGAGAAATGGCCAAGTCCTTCCTGCGCACCGCCCTCGATAACCTCGTGGAATCCCGCCAGCGCCGGGCCGATCTCTATGCCACGGGCGCCCTGCTCACCCTCGATGACGCATCGCTGAAGGCCATGGGCCTCACCCGCGACGAACTGCGCCGTCGTCCGTCTGCGCGCTCGATCATCTAAGACATCAAACCAGCATCCGCTCGAGC
>JARXAQ010000321.1 GCA_029865825.1 Rhizobium sp. | reverse complement strand
AGCTGACCGAGGCCGTGGAGGAGCCGGGAGCGATGACGCGCACGAAGGCCGAGTTGGGGTCGAGCGGCTTGGCGTAAAGCCCGCCATCGTCAGCGCGGGCCATCGTGCCGAAGGCCAGTGCGGTGGCGACAGAGGCGAGGGCGAGAATAGGTGTGTTGAAGGTCTTCATGACTGTTCTCCTGTTTTGGTCTTGCAGACCGACAGAGCGGTCTGTTCGCCGACCGGGGCGTCGAACGAGACGGAAACCTTGCCGAAAGCATCAGCCGGGATCCCGCCGAGCGAGAGGAAATAGCGACCGGTTGCGCGCAAGCGGTCGCCGCGTTCCATGGAGCGCGTGCGGACGGTGCCGTCCGCGCCGGTGAAGGTGAAGGTGACGTTGCGGCTGACGTCACTGCCGATGTCGGCGAGCAGCACGTCGTCGCCGTCAAGTTTCAGCGCCGAGAGGTCGCCTGCAACACTCTTGTCGTCGACCGGTGCGAGTTCGACCTGCGTCCCGCAGTCACCGAGGGATGCCGCGACGATCTCGGCCCAAGGTGCCGCGCCGAACTGACCGAGATTGTTGTAGATCGGGTTTTCCCAGATCATGAAGCGCGGACGCTGTTCCTGGAATTCCCTGGAGGTGATGTAGGAGAGGATCGAGCCGAACTGGTTGCCGCCCGAGATCGAGTAATTGTCGACGGGAATACCGCTCCAGTGTTCGAGATAGCCGGCGAAGTTGCTGATCGGCTTGTCGGAATAGCTGGTGCCGATCAGGGCGATGTTGGCCTCGTCGCCGCCGCCGAAGATGTCCATGGATCCGGCATCGGCGGATGCTTCCTCGCGGACGGCTTGATAAGCGTGGGCCGTCACGGTCGGTAAATGCGCGACGCAGTGCTTCTGTAGAAGTTCGCGCATGCTGGAGAATTCCGGTTCCGGCTTGACCTCCTGCATCTTGAAGCCGACCGGCACGACGTCCGCATAGGCCGGAAGAGCCTTCATCTGATCCGCGATCGCCTTGGCAGCTATGCCGGCGCCGTGGGCCGTCCAGTGAAAGTCGGCCTGGAAAAAGGCATATTCGCCGAACTGGTTGCGGTTGTCGTTGCGCATCGGGGTTGCGATATCGACCGCCGCCACCCCCTTTGCTTCCAGGCGGCGAACGACGTCGTCATAGATTTCGGCGGCAATGTTCGCGTCGAAGCCGTAGAGCGAGGCGCGGGCCGGTACGAGTTCCGGCAGGACTTGGGACTTGGTCGGCAACGGGACATAGATCAGGGTCGTTCCGTTCTTTTCCAAGGCCTTGGCCATGGCGGCCAGATTGTCGACCGTCTGCTCGGTGAAGGCGTGCTGCAGGCGCAGGTCGGCGAGAATGCGGAAGAACATCCCGTCCTTGCCCTCGATCATCTGCAGTTCTGCAACGTCCTCCACACCGCTGCAGCCGAAGGCGGATCCAGCCGCCTGGCCGCCATCATTCGCGCCCGCAGCGACGGCCTCGAATGTTGCGCCGAGGCTGAGAGCGGCCAGGGCTGTGCCGAAGAGAAAAGTGTGTCTGCGTGTTCTGATCATTGTTGAACCTCCGCGTTCGTGCCGGTGACCGGCTCCGTCAATTGCGCCAAGAGATTGCTTGCCGCGGCCTTCATGCCGACGCTGCCCTTTTCGCGGGCGATGTCGAGGTAGCGTGTGGCCTGCTCGGTCTGTTCGGGCGTGCGGGTCGGCTGCGAGAGCAGCATCACCGCCATCCGGAAGGCCGTGTCGCCGTTCTTCTTGCCGGCGCCGGATGCAAGCAGCGCTTCCAGTTCGGCGCGCTTTTCGCCGAATGGGCGCCCCTGGCTATAGAGCTTGATCAGGCCTTCGACCGCCACGTCATTGCCCTTCCGGGCCTGGGTCCGAAGAGCCGCTTCGGCGCTCGCCAGGTGAGACGGCGACAATTCGACCTGTTCGTTGGCGAGGATATCCAGCATGTGGCGCACGGCATATCCGCGACCGTCATAGGCGGCGAGCGAGTAGTAGTGCAGCGCGTCGGTCGCCAGCGTCGGATCGGCCTGCTTCTGGATGCGTTCCGCCAGCTTGAAGGCGCCCACGCCATCACCGGCGTCGGCCAGGGCCTGGAGCTGCCTGTACGTGACGCGTTTGCCGGCGAGCAGGTTCTTGCGCGTCGCCTGCAGCGCGAGCGGCAGATGCGAGGCTGGACCGATGGTCTTCTTCTTTACCGGCTTTGCCGGCTCCTCTTTCTTCGTCGAGAAGAAAGGGGTCACGGCCTCGGCGGGTGCTGTCATCAGCAGGCCGCCGATCAGAGCGGTGAGCACGGTGCCTCTGATGCGGAGCGTCTTGGCGTGATCAGACATTGCTCTCTCCCACCCCGCCGTGATGGCCGCCGCCGCCGCCCTGGCTCTTGCGCTCCCAAAGCGTGGATGTGCCGAGGTAACGGATCGGGAATTCCCAGACGACGACGCTCGGCTGGGTGTCCTCAAGGGCCGTGCCTTCCAGGAGATCCATCATCGGCACGCCGGGGCCGAGGCCTTCCTTCGCGACGTTGACCACGTCTGTCGTCAGCGACTGGCGCAGGAAGTCGACGAAGGACCAGTTCTCGTTGGCGCTATAGCTGGTGCCGACCAGCATGACCGGGACCTTGGTCTCGGTGCCGAAGAGATCGGCGCCCACAGCTTCCGTCTCGACGGCCGTGCGGTAGATCGGGATGTTTTCCTGCTTCAGGCCGGCTTGTGGCGCATAGGCGGGGGAGGTGATGTAGGTGGTGAGATCACCCCAGATGTCGACCGGTGTCTGCCAGCTGGCTGTCACGGTTTCCGGCGGTAGCGCAATGCCGGATTTCTGGATCGTCGATTGAACCGCTTCGGCGGTGACCTTGGCCCCGACAGGCGTCCAATGGGTATCGGACTTCAGGACGAGTTCGCCGAACGGTTTTGCCGTCAGCATGGCGTCGCGGGTGTCGACCACGGTCACGCCCTTGGCCTGCAATGCGGTGGAGAAGTCCGCATAGGCGACCGACATGGCGTCGGACCGCATCATCTCGGGCAGGTGCTCGGCATAGACATCGGACTTCGCCGGCAGGGGAACCAAGACCAGCGTGATGCCGGCCTCGGCAAGTCTGGCTCTAACCTCGTCGATCTTGGCTACGGCGCTGTCGATATCGGTAGGCTTGACCCGCTTGAACTCTTCGCCGGTGAAGAACCAGCCCTCGTCACCGACGATGACGCCCTTGCGGCCGGAATTGAGCAAAGCGTATCGGGCATTGCCGATCACGCCGACGGCGGGATCGCGGTGGGGCAGTTCGCTCTTGTAAAGCGCGTCCAGATCGCGGGTCGCCTCGCCGTCGATGACATAGGAGAGCGACAGATCGTTGATCTTGCCTCCCTTGGCATCCGCCGGCGGAGCAAAGAGCATGGTCGAGTTGGCATAGATCGCGTAACCGAAGAAGACGGTTGGCAGCAGCAGGGTTGCGGTATGCTGTCGAAGGTTGGCCATGTTCAATCTCCCGTCAGAACTGGAAGTAGAGGAAGGGCGAGACCGATTGCTCGGAGAGCCGCGCGACGGTGACCACGAGCAACAGGCTCATGGCGATCGGGTAGGCGAGCGAGGGGCGGGCAACCGCGACACCATTGCCGGTCACCTGGAAGCCGTGGGCTTCCGCCGAAATCTCGGCATCGGTCAGCTTCTTGAAGTAGGGCTCGACAAAGACCGCCATGATCGCCAGCACCAGGAAGACCAGGTTTTCGCGGGTGACATTGGCGAGGAATTCGATGCCGGGCATCACCCCGTTCAGACCGAGCATGCCGCCATAGACCGTGAAGGCTCCTTCGACGCTTGCCGCCCGGAACATGACCCAGCCGATCAGCACCAAGAGCATGGTGAAGGGCAGCGAGATGATGCGCGGCGGTGCCTTCTTGGCCCAACCGGTGTAGCGCTCGATCGCCAGCCAGCCACCGTGCCAGGCACCCCAGATGACGTAAGTCCAGGCAGCGCCATGCCACAGGCCACCGAGCAGCATGACCAGGAAGAGGTTGACGTAGGTGCGGGCCGAGCCTTTGCGGTTGCCGCCGAGGGGGATGTAAAGGTAGTCGCGCAGCCAGGTGGAGAGGCTGATGTGCCAGCGCTGCCAGAACTCGGTGATCGACAGGCTGAGATAGGGCGTGTTGAAATTCTGCTTGAAGCGGAAGCCCATCATCAAGGCGAGGCCGATCGCCATGTCGGAATAGCCGGAGAAGTCGAAATACAGCTGCAGCATGTAGGCGATGGCGCCGAGCCAGGATTCAACTGCGGTCGGGTTGGCCATGGAAAAGGCCTGGTCGGCGATCGGGGCGACGGTGTCGGCGATCAGCACCTTCTTGGCGAGACCGATGGTGAAGATGTAGAGGCCGGAGGTGAAGATCGGCAGCGAATGCTCGCGCTTGATGAACTGGTCGGTCAGGTCACGGAAGCGCAGGACGGGGCCGGCAATCATGTGCGGGAAGAGGGCCATGAAGGCGGCGAAATCGACGAAGCTGCGGGTCGCCGGGGTATCCTTTCGGTAGACATCGACGATGTAGCCAATGGCGTGGAAGACGTAGAAGGACACGCCGATCGGCAGGATGAGCTGCCAATGGTAGCCGAGTTCTTCCGGCGTTGTGCCGATCAGGGCAGCGAAACTGTCCATGAAGAAGTTCAGGTACTTGAAGATACCAAGCACGATCAGGCAGCCGATGACGCCGATGACGAGCGTCGTCTTGGCGCGGGCCTGTCCCTCCCATTTTTCGACTAGCAGGCCGCAACCATAGGCCCAGGCGGTGACCGCGATGAAGAGAAGCAGGAAGTCGGCGCGCCACCAGCAATAGAAGATGTAGGAGCCGATGAGGATGGTCCAGGACCGCAGGCGTTCCGGCGTCAGGTAATAGGCCGCCAGGAACAGCGGGAGAAAGAGGAAGAGGAAAGTCTCGGAGGAGAAGACCATGAACTAGCTCCCAGTCTTGCAGTCAGGCCGGGCTTGCTGGCCAACCGTCGACTTTGCGTTGGGGTGGATGGTGAAGGCTTGCGGCGCACCCTCGGGCGAGGAGGAAACGCGGAGAAGTTCCGGCACGTAAGCGGCGAATTCGCCGTCGAGCAGGATCGGTGACTGGCCGGCGAAATCATTGGCGTTCAGCGCCACTTCGCTGGCGGAGCCGCCATAGAGGCCGGATTTGTTGGCCGAAAAGGCATTGTCGGCGACAGTGATCAGCGTGTCTTTCTGCTGGTCGAGCACCGAGATGCCGGCGCCGGCATTGGCGATCAGGTCGTTGCCGGAGAGGGTGAGCGCGTCGCTTTCGCGGATCTTGATGCCGACCTGGGCATTGGACGCAATGACATTGTCGGAGATGTCGATGCAGGCGCTGCGCACGACGGAGATGCCGCCGCGACCGTTGCCGGAGACGAGATTGGAGGCGATGACGACGTCGCGCGTGTCGTTGGCAACGAAGATGCCGCTGCCGCGATTGTTGAGAATGACATTGCCTGAAATCTCGATACCCGACGTGCGGTTCTGCACATCGATCGCCTGCGCCGTCTTCGTGCCAGTCACAACATTGCCGAGGATGTGGCTGTGCATGACGCCGCTCAGCGCGATGGCTGAGCCGGCCATATCCTGGAAGCGGTTGCCGACGATGGCAATGTCGCGGGCGTTTTGCAGGCTCACCGCGTTCAGCCCGACAAAGCTGCTGTCGGTGAAGTTCGAACGCATCTTGGCCGGGTAGAGTGCCGCGCCGATGATGGACAAACCGCTTGTCACACCCGTTTCGCCATAACCGAGATTGGCGAACGTCGCCTCCCGCGCCTGAACGGCGCCGGTCATGGCGGTTGCCACGAAGGGGCGGAAGCCCGGCATGCCGGCATTGGTATCCGATGTCGAGCCGAGGCTCGCACGGTCGACCGTGATCAGGCCGGAGTTCAGGACGAATGAACCTTCGCGGGTCGACAGTTCCAGGCGTTCGCCTTCGCTCAGCACCAGGCCCGCATCGGACCAGATGACGATCGGCCAGTGGGCGATGTAGGTGTCCCCCCGGCGTTCGATTGCGCCCGGATGCTGTTCGGCAGCGAGCGTCGCCAGTTCGTCGAGCGCCATGGCGCCGCCGCGAATGAAGAGGGCGGGGGCCGACCTGTCGGAAATTGCCTTCTGCGTGTCCGGTGCAAAAGCTCCGCCGGTCTGCAGGCGTAGCTGCGCCAGCATGAAATCGACGGGGATCGTATGCAGCGTCGGCTTTCCCGTGATGGCGTCGAGGGTCGGCGCCTGCCAGGTCCCCTTGGCCCCGATGTCGGCCAAGCGGCCTGTCAGCAGCGAGGCCGCGTCCGCCTTGCGGGCGTCGCTTGCTGCGAGCTGGCGTCCGATCTCGCCGACCTTGCCGGTCAGTAACGCGAGATCCGCGTGACCGATGCGTTCGGCGCGGGCGCCGACCGTGGTCGACGCCATCAGGAGCGCCAGGAGAATGGGAAGGCCCTTTCGCATCGGTTTTCCTCAGCTATGGACGAGTTGCAGGGTGACCGGGGCGTCAACGGTTTCGACCACGACGTCGCAGACGACCTCGACGAGCTGCATCTCGGCTTCCGGGCCGCAATAGATGACGGCGCTGTGGGAGGCTGCGACTTCGAAGTTGTCGCCGACACGCAGCGGCCGGGTCGTCGCCCCTGTCTTCAGCAGGCCGGAGCCGGCAGTGACCGTCACCATGCGGTGGACGGCCGGGTTCTCGGCCATGGGCAGCATGGTGCCGGGACGCAGCGTCATCATGCGCAGCTCGTAGCCGGGGCCGCTCTGGACGCGGCGAACTTCGCCCCAGGCCATCTGGTTGCGCATGTGCTGGGCCAGTTCGCGGCGCTTGATCGATTCGAGTTTCTTGACGATCTGCTTTACCTTCTGGGCCTGGTCACGGGTGGTGATCAGGAGAGCGTCGTCCGTATCGACGACGACCACGTCATCCATGCCGACGACCGCGACCAGCTTGCCGGAGGCCCGGACATAGGAGTTGCGGGTGTCGATGCTGATGACGTCGCCGCTCAGCACGTTGCCGTCTTCGTCCTTCTCAGCGATGTGATGCAGGGCATTCCAGGCGCCGACATCGCTCCAGGCGACGAGCAGCGGTGCGATGACCGTGCGGGGCGAATGTTCGAAGACGATGGATTCCGTCGGCAGGTTGGCCGCCGGCACCAGAGCTTCGGCGTTCAGATAGAGCGCGTGTTCCGAGTGCCGCGCCAATTCAAGCGCCAATGTGACTGCGTCGAAGGTCGTCGGGTCGAGCCGCTGGAATTCGCTGATGAGCACATCGGCGCGGAACAGGCTGATGCCCGAGGCCCAGTAGGCGCCACCTGCTGCGATCAGAGCAGTCGCGACTTCGACCGGCGGCTTTTCGATGAAGCTCGAAACCTTGCGGGCGCAGGTGAGCGTCTCCAGTTC
>JARXAQ010000180.1 GCA_029865825.1 Rhizobium sp. | reverse complement strand
GTTGAGCATCTCAGCCGCGCCGGCGAGTTTTCCGATGTCAGCTTCGATTTACGTCGGGGCGAGACACTCGGCATCACCGGCCTGCTCGGCTCGGGACGCACCGAACTTGCGCTCACTTTGTTCGGCATGCGCCAGGCTGCTGCCGGACGGGTCGTGCTCGAAGGCAAAGCCGTCTCGTTTTCGTCGAACCGCGATGCGATCGCGGCCGGCGTTGCTTACCTGTCCGAAGATCGCCTGTCGCTGGGTTTGAACCAGCCGCAATCGATCGCCGACAACCTCGTGATGGCCTCCCTTGGCCGCATTCTGCGCGGCGGGTTGATCGCCCCTGACCGCAAGCGGAGCCTCGTTTCCCGCTGGATCGCTGATCTCGGCGTGAAAATCGGCCTGCCGGAGGACGCGATATCGACACTGTCGGGCGGCAACCAGCAGCGGGTAGCCATCGCCAAGTGGCTGGCGACCGATCCGCGTGTTCTCATCCTCGACTCGCCGACCGTCGGTGTCGACGTTGGTGCGCGCGCCGGGATCTTCGATATCGTCGCTCGACTTGCCGATGCGGGGCTTGCGATCATCCTCATCTCCGACGAGGTCCCCGAGGTCTATTTCAACGCCGATCGCGTGCTGCATATGGAAAAGGGCCGGATCAAGGCCAGCTTTGATCCGCGCATGACGACGCTTACAGACATGGAGGCGGCCGTCTATGCGTAAGCTGCTGCTATCTCATCCGACCGAATGTGTCCTGGTTCTGGTCATTGCCGTGATGAGCCTTGCCCTGTCCTTGTTGACGGATCGGTTTTTCACGCTTGGCAATGCCTTCGACTTGCTGAACATCAGCGCCGTCAACATCATCTTCGCCGTCGGCCTGCTCGTCGTTCTGATCGCGGGCGGGATCGACATCTCGTTCGCCGTTGCAGCCTCCGTGGTGCAATATGCAACGGCCCTGACACTCGCCCAGATCGGCGGCGGTGGCTGGATCTCCGGGATGCTGATCGCGTCCGCCTTCGGTATCGGCCTTGGGCTGATCAATGCCGTCCTGATCCATCGTTTCAGCATCATTTCCATCGTCGCGACGATCTCGACATTCAACGTCTATTTCGGCCTGCTGATGTTTTTCACCAAGGGTGTGTCGATCTACAACCTTCCGGATTGGTTGACGTCGCGCGTCATCGTCTACGAGCGCGAAATGTCTGACGGAAGCTGGGCCGAAATCACGCTTCCCGTGGTCGTCATGCTGGTCTGCGTACTCGCGACCTGGCTGTTCGTCACACGAACCACGACGGGGCGGCAGCTCTACGCTTTTGGCGACAATCCGGAAGGGGCGCGCCGCTTCGGCATCAATATCGGCGCCATGCAATACATCGCTTTCGGCTGGCTCGGACTGATGGCCGGGATTGCCGGCCTGATGCAGGCCCATTACGCGCAGGAAGTGGTGCCCAACGCTCTCTATGGCCGCGAACTCGACGTGCTCGCAGCCGTGGTCCTCGGCGGCGCCCGTCTCGGCGGTGGCAAGGGATCGGTGATGGGCTGCGTACTCGGCGTGCTGCTGGTCTCGATCACCCAGAACGGCCTGAATCTGATGGGTGTCTCGCCCTTCGCCTTCAAGATGATCGTCGGCGCCATCATCTTGATCGCGATCACGCTGTCGAGTGGCCGTTTCGAGGGTCTCTTCGGCCTGGCCACGCAGCGCAACCGCCAGTTATCCGAACAGGACAGGAAGGGAGGCGCCGCATGAATACGCTCGTCGCACGCTTCAACGCTATCTTCGGCGCCGAAATGGCGGGGCCGCTTGCCGCTCTTGCCATGGTGCTGGTGGTCTTTGGCCTCGCCTCGCCGCAGTTTTTCACCGCCGCCACCTTTGGTTCCGTTGCCTTTCAGCTGCCTGAACTCGGCATCCTGACCCTTGCCATGCTGATGCCGATCCTGACCGGTGGCCTCAACCTGGCGATCACCTTCACCGCCAATATCGCCGGGCTGACGCTCGCCTGGGTGTTGCAGGCAAATGGTGGCGTGGATGCCGGCCCCATGGCCTTCCTCCTGGGATCGGTGCTCGCGGTTGGTGTGGGTGCTGCGAGCGGGCTGGTGATGGGACTTGTCATCGCCTTCACCCGCGCTCATCCGATCCTGGTCTCATTGTCGATGATGATCTTCCTGCGTGGACTTGGCGAGTTCCTCACCCGCGGCGGCGACATCTCCGGCTTTCCCACCTTCGTCGCTCCGATCGGTCACGGCAGCATTCTCGGCCTGCCGGTGCCGCTCTTGATCCTGCTGGCCTGCGTTGCGGCCAATCACGTGCTGCTGTCGCGCACGAAGCTCGGTTTCTCGACTTACATGATTGGGTCCAATATCGAATCCGCCCGCTATTCAGGGATCAATACGCGCAAGGTCCTGGTGCTCGTCTACGTGCTTTCCGGGGCCATCGCGGCGATTGCCGGGATCATCATGCTGGCGCGCTTCAACTCGGTGCGGGTTGGCCACGGCGAATCCTACCTGCTGATCACAGTGCTCGCCTGCTTCCTCGGCGGCATCAATCCGTTCGGCGGCTTCGGGCGTGTCGTGCCGGTGTTCGTTGCCCTCGTCGTTCTGCAATTGCTGTCCTCCGGGCTCAATCTGCTCGGCGCGAACCAGCATCTCGCGACCGCATTTTGGGGTCTGTTGCTCATCGCCGTGATGGTGCTGCGCTGGATCTCGGTCAAATTCATCCGAAAAAACAGATAGGGAGTACGACCATGGAAGGTTTTGGCGTTCACACGAGCATGTGGACCATGAACTGGGATCGCGCCGGCGCCGAAAAGGCGATCGCGGGTGCGGTGCACTACAAGATGGACTTCATTGAAATCGCGCTTCTCAACGCCCCGGCGGTCGACGCGAAGCACACCCGCGATCTCCTCGAAAAGAACAAGATGCGCGCCGTCTGCTCGCTCGGCCTTCCTGAACCGGCCTGGGCCTCGGTCCGGCCCGAGGCGGCGATTGAGCACCTGAAAGTCGCGATCGAGAAGACCGCCGAGATGAGCGGTGAGGCACTCTCGGGCGTCATCTATGGCGGGATCGGTGAGCGCACTGGTCTTCCGCCGACCCAAGCGGAATATGACAACATTACCCGTGTCCTCGATGCGGCCGCCAAACACGCCAAGCGTTTCGGAATCCAGCTCGGTGTCGAAGCGGTGAATCGCTACGAAAACCACCTCGTCAATTCCGCGCAACAGGCCGTCGACGTGGTCGAGCGCGTCGGTGCCGACAATGTCTTTGTGCATCTCGACACCTATCACATGAACATCGAGGAAAAGGGTGCGGCCAATGGCATTCTCGTTGCCCGAGATCACCTGAAATACATCCATTTGTCGGAAAGCGACCGCGGCACCCCGGGTTATGGCAACGTGCCCTGGGACGCGATCTACGCAACCCTGGCAGCTATCGGCTTCAAGGGTGGCCTCGCCATGGAGAGCTTCATCAACATGCCGCCGGAGGTGGCCTATGGGCTCGCCGTCTGGCGGCCCGTGGCGCGTGACATGGAAGAGGTCATGGACAACGGCCTGCCCTTCTTGCGCAACAAGGCCGCACAATACAGCCTGATCTGACCCGGAGCATCCCTGCGCGATGCTTCGCCTTCGGGCGACATCGCGCGTGGGGTCCAAGGAGTGTTTTGCCATGCAGGCCATGACAGACAGTGCCGAACGCATCGCCCGCGAGGCTGTCAGACGCTACGCTGATAATGGAGCCCGGCGGCTCTTGGTCGCGATCGCCGGGGCTCCGGGATCGGGCAAATCGACCATCGCAGCGGCGGTCGAGGCTGAGATCAACCAGGCGACCCCGGGCCTCAGTGCGGTGCTTCCGATGGACGGATACCACTATGACGATCACGTTCTCGAAGCGATGGGCCGGCGCGATCACAAGGGGGCCCCGGATACCTTCGACGTTCATGGGCTGCGGCATATGCTGGTCCGGCTGAAGGACAATGCGGACGACACCATCGCAGTGCCCGTCTTTGATCGTGCGATCGAGATTGCCCGGGCAGGCGGACGCCTGATCCCGCGCGAGGCGGGGATCATCATCTGCGAGGGCAATTATCTCTTGCTGCGAGCGCCGCCTTGGGAACGGTTGAAGCCGATCTTCGACGTCACAGTCTTCGTCGATGTCTCCCGGGACGATCTGCGCAGGCGGCTGACCGATCGCTGGCTAGGCTATGGCCTGTCGGCAGAGGAGATCCGGTTCAAGCTCGACGAGAACGACCTGCCGAATGGGGTCGCGATCATCGAGGGCAGTGCCGAGCCCGATCTTCGGGTTGAGAACTGAGGGAGCGAGGCTCACGATGGGAAGGATCTTCGCACCATCGGCTTGCACTGACGCGCGGAGGACCGGTCATGGCTGAACCCGATCGGTCCGCGCGCATCTGCGTTCTCGATGTCGGCAAGACCAACATCAAGCTCAATGCCGTCACGGCGACGGGCGAGGTTGTCGAGACCTTGTCGGTCCAGAACCCGGTCAAAGCCGGTCCGCCATGGCGGCACCACGACCTCGGCGGTCTCGGCGAATGGATCTTCAGCGAACTCGCGGGACTGGCAAAGCGCCACCCTATCCGAACCTTCGTTTCGGCTGCGCATGGCTCGGGCGGCGTTTTGGTCGGCGCCGACCCGGATGCGGGTGATGGCGCGGCCTTGCCGATGATCGACTACGAGCAGCCGCTGCCGGAGGCAATCCGCAAGGCCTACCTCTTACTGGCGGGTTCGTTTCGCGACCGAGGCAGCGCCGTCATGCATGGCGCGACCCATCAGGCGCGACAGCTTCTCTGGATGGAAGAGGCCGAGCCAGAGCGTTTCGCGGCGGGACGCTGGTTTCTCTGCCTGCCGCAATACTGGGCCTGGCGGATGACGGGCATCGCGGTCTCGGAGGCGACCTGTCTCGGCGCGCAGTCGCATTTGTGGAATACGCCGGATCGCCGACCGACACCAATCGTTGAGGCGCGGGGCTGGAACAGGTTACTTCCGGCCTTCGCACCGGCCTGGAAAAATCTTGGCCGCGTCCGCCAAGAGCTAGCTGCCCGCTATGACCTGCCACCGGCGCTCGACGTGCTGGTCGGGATCCACGACAGCAGCGCCAATCTCTACCGCTACCAGGCCGCCGGCCTGTCCGAGGCTGCAATTCTGTCCACCGGCACCTGGATTGTCGGCATGAGCGGTAAGACACCGCTCGACGGCCTTAACGAGGCGGCCGGCATGACGATCAACAGCGACGTCTTCGGCCAGCCGGTGGCAGGCGCGCTGGCCATGGGTGGCCGTGAATTTGCCCATGTCGCGGGGGAGGGCGGTGGACAGGCAGTGGATCCGTCAGTCGTCCTGACGCTGATTTCCCGTGGCACCATGGCATTGCCGAGCTTCGGCGATGGCGACGGGTTCTTTCCCGGCAGTGCCGGACAGGGACGCATCGTCGGTCCGCCGCCTGAAAACGCTGCCGAGCGTCGTGCCCTTGCCCTCATTTATGTCGCCCAGCTGTCTGTCGAATGCCTGGACGCTTTGCAGGTGAGCGGCACCGCCGTGCTGGACGGCAGCTATCTCGGGGATCCGCTGTTTGCGCGCCTGGTCGCCGGTTTTCGCTCGGGCGGCGAGACCCTGTTCAATCTCGATGCTTACGGCGTCGCAACCGGTGCCGCCCTTCTCGCCGCCCACGGCACGATGCTTGCCACGGAAAGCCTGCATCTTCGAACGGCCCAGCCTCTGGATAGCCCGGTTGCCCTCTTGTCCACTTATCACCAGCGCTGGCGCGAATGCGCGCGTCAGGCTCAGATCCCTTTCAGAAAGGAAAACCCATGACCGGAACCGAGAACCACGACCTGCGCAGCCAGATGGTTAGCATCTGCCGCCGCATGAATTCCAGCGGCATCAATCAGGGAACCGCCGGCAACCTATCGGTGCGGACGGCGAAGGGATTTCTGATCACGCCATCGTCGCTTCCCTATGACATAATGACCCCCGACGATCTCGTCGAAATGGATTTCGATGGGACCTTTGTCGGCCGCAGGCCGTCATCGGAGTGGCGTTTCCATCGTGATATCCTCAAGCACAGGACGGACATCAACGTCGTGCTGCATTGTCATTCGATGTATGCCACGACACTCGCCTGCCACTACAAGACCATTCCGGCCTTCCACTACATGGTCGGGGTTGCGGGCGGGACAACCGTGCGCTGCGCGCAATACGCGACCTTCGGCACCCAGGCACTTTCCGATCATGCGTTGAAGGCACTCGACGGGCGGCTCGCCTGCCTGCTCGGTCAACACGGGCAGATCTCGCTCGGTAAGGATCTCGAACAGGCGCTCTGGCTTGCGATCGAGATCGAGACGCTGTCGCGCATGTATGCGCAGGTACTGACCTTGGGCGAACCCCCAATCCTGCCCGACGATGAGATGGAGCGCGTCATCGGACAGATGAAGCGGATGAGCTACGGCCTTGGGCCAGAGGCGGAAGGCGCAAACGACGTGGCGCGGCCGCGTGGGTGAGGTTTAACCGGCGGCGTTGTCCGCGGCCTGATTCAACGGAGGATTTCGCTCGACCGCCCCGGCGGTCGGGCCACTCAGTCGAAGATCGGGGGCAGTTCCACGCGGGCCGATGGCGCATGGCCGGTATCGATGATGCTGAAGACAGATTGCAGCATGCCCTTCACATCCTGGCGCACCATCTCGATATCCTGGCCAAGCAGGGCCACGAAGGGGTCCCAGTCGAAACATCCTATGATCGGTGCATTGCCGTCAAAGTGATGCGAAACCTTGATCCAGCGCATGACGCCTTCCAGCGAGATGGTCGAGTTGACGAACATGCCGCGTGGCAGCGCCCCTTCGGCTTTCGCCAGTGCTTCGAGAGCGCTTACCGCCTTTTCCGGCGCATAGCCGCAGGTTAGGATGTGGCTCTCGTCCACCGCGATCTGCAAATCGGCATGGGCCTGCCGAAAGCCGCGCACACGTTCGGCCGTATTGTGGTCGGAGGCTCTGCCACCGACGAAGAGCAGCGGTGTGAGCGTCCCCAGCCTGGTCTGACAGTTGGTCAAGGTCCGGCGCGTCAGTTCGCGCGCGCCGGCAAAATTGTCCGATATGATCGACGGCGCCTTGGAGCCCGGCAGGTCGAGGTTCAAACTTCGGGCGCCTGATGTCACGCAGATATCGGTGATGCGATCAGGGTCGGTTGCCCCGGTCGAAATCAGCCATTCGCACTGATAGGAGAGCATGGTGCGCGCCGCTTCCACCTCAAGTTCCGGATCGCGTAGCGTGCAGGTGATGATCGGAAAAAGGCCGCGCTCGCGGGCCATGATCTCGAAGGTCTCGACGATGGAGCCGAAATAACGGTTGTCGTATTTCGGAACGATCATGCCGACGATCTTCGATTTTTCACGGCGCAGCAGGCTCGCCTGCATATTCAGCGCGTAACCCTGTTCTTCAGCGATCCGGGTAATCTTTTCCGCCAACTGCGCGCTGATCCGCCGCTTTTTCCAGTTGCCGTTTAACACGGCGCTGACGGCACTCGCCGACGTCCCCACCAATTCGGCGAGGTCATAGATGGTGGTCTTCTTCGTCGGTCGCTGCTGATTCACTGATTTCTCCTACCCCGGCCAACTTGACATCAAAGCAGGAAGCTGGCAATTGTTGCTTCATCGATTGAGCAAGCGTGCTCAATCGATGACATAGGTTGACTGTGGAGGGTCGGCCGGGAGGCGTCCGAGCGAAAACCATTGAAGGAGACGTTGCCGGTTGCCCGGCGACGCGCGGTAAATCGTGCGCAGTTCGCACCGATATCCGCCGACAATGGCAACGATGCGGGCAGGATCCGGACACGTCTTTCGACACGGATACATCCATACCAAGGAGGAGAAGAAGTTATGAAAATTCGTTCCACACTGTTGGCGACCGCCGGTCTTGCTGCCATGCTCGCAGGAACCGCCCATGCCCAGGACGCGGCGACCGTCGCCTTCCTGATGCCCGACCAGGCATCGACTCGTTACGAAGAGCACGATTATCCCGGCTTCAAGGCCGAAATGGCCAAGCTCTGCGCGACCTGCACCGTCATCTACCAGAATGCCAACGCCGACGTGGCACTGCAGCAGCAGCAGTTCAATTCGGTGATCGCGCAGGGCGCCAAGGTCATCGTGCTCGATCCGGTCGACTCGGCTGCCGCTGCGGCTCTCGTCGAGATCGCCCAGTCCCAGGACGTCAAAGTCATCGCCTATGACCGTCCGATCCCGGACAAGGCTGCCGATTATTACGTCTCCTTCGACAATGAAGGCATCGGCCATGCCATTGCCAAGTCGCTGGTCGACCATATGAAGGCAAGCGGCGTTCCTGAGGGTGCCGGCGTTTTGCAGATCAACGGCTCGCCGACCGATGCCGCAGCCGGCCTCATCCGTGACGGTATTCATCGCGGCCTGAAGGATTCGGGCTACAAGACCCTGGCCGAGTTCGACACGCCGGAATGGGCGCCGCCGAAGGCACAGGAATGGGCTGCCGGCCAGATCACCCGCTTCGCCGCCGACATCAAGGGCGTGGTTGCCGCCAATGACGGCACCGGTGGTGGCGCGATTGCCGCCTTCAAGGCTGCCGGCGTGAACCCGGTTCCGCCGGTGACCGGAAACGACGCAACGATCGCGGCCTTGCAGCTGATCATCTCCGGCGATCAGTACAACACGATCTCCAAGCCGTCGGAAATCGTTGCGGCTGCTGCGGCCAATGTCGCCGTCAAGCTCCTCAAGGGCGAGACCGTGGAAGCCAAGACGACGCTTTACAACACGCCGTCCGAACTCTTCGTGCCGGCCGTCGTCACCAAGGAGAACATCA